>JANWHQ010000108.1 GCA_025450315.1 Caulobacteraceae bacterium | reverse complement strand
CGATCGACCAGCACGGTGTCGCGCGCCGGATCGATACGCGTGGTGATGGCCCAGATCACTTCCTTCCAGTCGCGGATATTCACGTCCTCGTCGACCACGACGATGAACTTCGTATACATGAATTGCCGCAGGAAGCTCCACACGCCGAGCATCACCCGCTTGGCGTGGCCGGGGTAGGCCTTCTTCATCGACACCACGGCGATGCGGTAGCTGCAGCCCTCGGGCGGCAGCCAGAAGTCGACCACCTCGGGGAACTGCTGCTGGAACAGGGGGATGAACACCTCGTTCAGCGCCTCGCCCAGGATCGAGGGCTCGTCGGGCGGCCGGCCGGTGAAGGTGGTCAGGTAGATCGGGTCCCGGCGCATGGTGACCGCCGAGATCTGGAACACCGGGAAGCGCTCGACGGAATTGTAGTAGCCGGTGTGGTCGCCGTAGGGGCCCTCGTCGGCGTAGTCGTCGAGCAGGACATGGCCCTCGAGCACGATCTCGGCCTGGGCCGGCACCATCAGGGGCACGGTCCTGGCCGGGACCAGGTCCAGCTTGGCCCCGCGCAGCAGCCCGGCGAACTGGTACTCCGACAGGGTGTCGGGCACCGGCGTCACCGCCGCCAGGATGGTCCCTGGATCGGCTCCGATGACCGCGCAGGCCGGCAGCGGTTCGCGCTTGCCGGCCGCCTTCCAGCGCCGGTGATGCTGGGCGCCGCCCCGGTGGTGCAGCCAGCGCATGACGGTGCGGTCCGGTCCCAGAACCTGCATCCGGTAGATGCCGAGGTTGAAGTCGTCCTCGCGCGCCTCGCCCGGCCCCTTGGTGACCACCAGGGGCCAGGTGATCAAGGGCGCCGGCTCGCCGGGCCAGCAGGTCTGGATCGGCAGGCGGGTGATGTCGATGTCCTTGCCCCGGAGCACCACCTCCTGGACCGGCGCCTTCTTCACCACCTGCGGCCGCATGGACAGCACGTCCCGCGCCATAGGGAGCAGATCCCAGGCGTCCTTCAGCCCGCGCGGCGGCTCGGGCTGGCGCAGGAAGGCGAGCAGCTCGCCGACTTCGCGCAGGTCCTTGGCGGTCTGGCGCTCGTGGCCGCCGAGGGTGACGCCCATGGCCACCCGCCGCACCGTGCCGAACAGATTGGCCAGGCACGGGACCGGTGACGGCGTTCCGTCGGCCATAACGGGGTTTTCGAACAGCACCGCCGGCCCGCCCGCGGCCAGGAGCCGGGTCTGGATCTCGGTCATCTCGAGATCGGTGCAGACCGGTTCGGAAACCCGCACCAGCTCGCCCGCCGCCTCCAGCCGGGCCATGAACTCGCGAAGTGATCGGTAGGCCATGCGCCCTCGCTCAAGCGGCGCGGAAGCTAGGGCGCAGCCTTGTCCTTGTCACCCTTGGCGTCCCATTCCTTGAGGACCTTCTTGGGCGCGCACTCGCGCCAGCGGCGTTCGAGGAAGATCTTGACCGTGCCCGGTTCGACCCGGTCCAGCCGCGCCAGAACCGAGGGATAGTCCTTGTAGTGGGGGGTGATGTGGAACACCTCGGGCTCGGCCTCCATCAGCATCTCGCGCTCGTCGAAGTTCAGCCCGACCAGCACGATGGAGTTGTCCTCCTTGCGCACGCGGGTGAGGAACTTGCCGAACGCCTTGAAGGCGGGCTTGCCGTAGGAGACGGTCTCCTCGACCTGGGGCAGCGCCAGGGCCATGGCGCGGACGTCGTCCTCGGTCATTGCGCCGCGCCTCCCTGCAAATTGGGCCCGCCCGCCATATCTGCTATGGCCTGCAGCAAGCCTAGAGCCCAAGCCCTTGACCGTCACCCTCGATCTTGCCCGCCCGCGCGCCGACGTTCCGGCGGCGGATGCCAGGACCAACCTCGCCGGCCTGAGCCGCGAGGCGCTGCGCGCCGTGCTGGCCGGGTCGGGCGTGGCGGCGCCGGAGAAGGCCAGGATGCGCGCCGGCCAGCTCTGGCGCTGGATCCACCACTATGGCGCCACCTCGTTCGAGCCGATGAGCGACATCGCCAAGGAGGCCCGCGCGGCCCTGGCCGAGCGCTTCGTGGTCGAGCGACCGCAGATCGTGGAGCGCCAGGTCTCCAAGGACGGCACCCGCAAGTGGCTGATCCGCTTCGCGCCGGGGATCGAGGCCGAGACGGTGTTCATCCCCGAGGTGGCGGCCTCGCGCGGCCAGGGGGCGCTGTGCGTCTCCAGCCAGGTGGGCTGCACCCTGAACTGCACCTTCTGCCACACAGGCACCCAGCCTCTGGTGCGCAACCTGACGGCGGCCGAGATCGTGGCCCAGGTGCAGGTGGCCCGCGACGACCTCGGCGAATGGCCCTCGCCCCGGGAGGACCGCAAGCTCTCGAACGTCGTGTTCATGGGCATGGGCGAGCCGCTCTACAATCTGGACAACGTCGCCGAGGCCATCGACATCTTGGCCGACAACGAGGGCATCGGCATCTCGCGCCGGCGGATCACCGTCTCGACCTCGGGCGTGGTCCCCGAGATCAAGAGCCTGGGCGAGCGCACCCAGGCCATGCTGGCCATCTCGCTGCACGCCACCAGCGACCTGCTGCGCGACGAGCTGGTGCCGATCAACCGCCGCTACCCGATCGCCGAGCTGATGGCGGCGATCAGGAGCTATCCAGGCCTCTCGAACGCAAAGCGCGTGACCTTCGAATATGTGATGCTCAAGGGCGTCAACGACAGCCCCGCCGACGCCAAGGCCCTGGTGCGGCTGATCTCGGGCATTCCGGCCAAGATCAACCTGATCCCGTTCAATCCGTGGCCCGGCAGTCCCTACGAATGCTCGGACCGGCGCGCCATCGAGGCCTTCGCCGAGATCGTGAACCGCGCCGGCTACGCCGCGCCCATCAGACGGCCCCGCGGCCGCGACATCCTCGCCGCCTGCGGCCAGCTGAAGTCCGAGAGCGAGAAGCTGCGCGCCAGCGCGCGGCGCAAGCCGACCGCCGAAGCCTGATCGCCCAACAAGCGCAGCCGTGTGCGCCGCCGCGTGGGGCGTGCTACCGATGCGGCCTTCGTCCGCGAGCGGTTCCATGACGCCCGAGATCCAGGCCTTCGCCGCCGGCTTTCCCGCGACCCTCGCCCATGCGGCGGTGAGCCTGATCCTGCTGGGCCTGGGCGCGGTGGTCCACGCCGTGATGAGCCCCTATCGCGAGATCCAGGAGATCCGCGACGGCAACACCGCCGCGGCGGTGTCCTTCGGCGGGGTGCTGGTCGGCCTGGCCGCCCCCCTGGCCTTCTCTCTGGCCGCCTCGACCTCGATCGAGGAGCTGGCGCTCTGGGGCGTGGCGATCGTGGCGGTGCAGCTCCTGCTGTTCCGCATCGCCGACTTCGTGCTGAAGGGCCTGCCGCAAAGGGTGCAGGAGGGCGAGGTCGCCGCCGCGGTGGTGCTGGTCGCGGCCAAGCTGGCCTGCGCCCTGCTGCTGGCCGCCGCCGTCGCGGGCTGAGCCATGGCCCTGCTGTCCAGGTCCTCGGACCTTCTGCTCTACGGCGGGGCGGTGGCGTTGCTGGTCATGCTGGCCGTCTCCCGGCAGGAACGCGCCGACGCCCCGGCCGCGCCGCCGCCGATCCCTGGCGACGCCGCGCTGGGCAGCCTGGGGACGGGCCCGGTCCAGCGCCTGCCCCAGAGCGCGCGCGAGCAGGCCTCCGGCACCGCCTTCTCGGTCTCCGACGCGGGGGTGTGGATCACCGCCCGGCACGTGGTGGACGGCTGCCGGCGCGCGGCCGTGCTGGCTGCGCCGGGACGCGGGGTGCTGGCCCGGGTGATCGCGGACAAGCTGTCGGACGTCGCCGTGCTGGTCACCCAGGGCGGCGCCCCGCCCCTGCCGCTGGCCCCGCCCGCCCCGCTGAAGGACGGCCAGATCGCCTTCCATCCCGGCTATCCGCGCGGCCAGGCGGGCGAGGCGGCCTCGCGCTTCCTCGGCCATTACCGGCTGGCCGGCGCCACGCGCGGCGCGCCGCCGCAGACGGTGCAGGCCTGGGCCGAGGTGGGCCGCACCGACGGCCTGACCGGAAGCCTGGCGGGACTGTCCGGCGCCCCGGTGCTGGACGCCACGGGCCAGGTGGTGGGCGTGACCCTGGCCGAATCCCCCCGCCGCGGCCGCATCTATTCGGCCCCGCCCCGCGCCATCCTGGCCGCCCTGGCCGACGCCGGCCGGGCCCCCTCGGGCTTCGCGCCCGGACGGGCGATCACCACCGACAACTACGGCCGCGCGGCCGACGCCCTGCGCCGCGACCTCAGCGTCGCCGAGGTGGTCTGCCTGGACTGAGGCTCGGCAAGCCGGCCGCCGTGCTGTAAGCCCCGGGCCGCGATGCCCTGGACCGCCACCGTCCTGACCATGTTTCCCGAGGCCTTCCCCGGCCCGCTCGGCGTGTCGCTGATCGGCGCGGCGCGCACCGAGCACGACCTGTGGCGACTCGAAACAGTGGACATCCGGGGCTTTTCGACAGATAAGCGCGGCTTCCTGGACGACACCCCTGCGGGCGGCGGTCCGGGACAAGTGATGAGAGCGGACGTCATCGCCGCAGCGGTCGACACGGTCGAGCGGGCGGGACGGCCGCTTTTGGTCATGAGCGCCAGGGGCAGGCCCCTGACCCAGGCGCTGGCGAAGGACTGGGCGGCCGGGCCGGGATTGATCCTGCTCTGCGGCCGGTTCGAGGGGGTGGATCAGCGGGTCATCGAGGCCCGCGGGTTCGAGGAGGTCGCCGTCGGCGACGCGGTGCTCGCCGGAGGCGAGGCCGCGGCCATGGTGGCGATCGAGGCGTGCGTGCGGCTTCTGCCCGGGGTTCTGGGCGAGGCGGCCTCGCTCGCCGAAGAGAGCTTCGAGGACGGACTCCTCGAACATCCGCAGTACACCCGGCCGCGGACGTTCGAAGGGCTCGACATCCCCGAGGTGCTGCTGTCGGGCCACCACGGCGAGATCGCCAGGTGGCGCAGGCGGCAGAGGGAACAAGTGACGCAAGAGCGGCGGCCCGATCTCTGGGACGCCCATCTCGCCAAGTCTGACGATCGTCGGGAGACGGAACGATGAACCTGATTGAGAAACTCGAGGCCGAGGAAGCCGCCCGCCTGACCGCCGGCCGGACCGTCCCCGAATTCCGCCCCGGCGATACGCTTCGCGTGAACGTGAAGATCCGCGAAGGCGAGCGCGAGCGCGTCCAGGCCTACGAGGGCGTCTGCATCGCCCGGTCGGGCGAGGGCGTGAACGAGACCTTCAATGTGCGCAAGATCTCCTTCGGCGAAGGCGTGGAGCGGGTGTTCCCGCTGCTGTCGCCGAACATCGACTCGATCGAGGTGAAGCGCCACGGCGCCGTCCGCCGCGCCAAGCTCTATTACCTGCGCGAACGCCGCGGCAAGTCGGCCCGCATCGCCGAGCGCCAGACCACCGTGCGCGAAGACACCGCGGCGGCCGAGTCGAGCGAGGGCTGAGTCTGCGTCGGGCGGGTTTCGGGGTCCGGGACGGCCGCCGGAGCGGCCTCCGCGCCATGACCCCCTGCGCAGGCTCGCCGCGCTCGTCATCCTGAGGAGCGGCCGCCGGCCGCGTCTCGAAGGATGCGCCCTAGACGGGCCCGTCCCAGCCCCCTACATCGCCCGCCATGTCCGGTAAGACCCTGTACGACAAGATCTGGGACGCCCACGTCGTCGGCCAAGACGGCGAGGAGACGATCCTCTACGTCGACCTGCACCTGATCCACGAGGTGACCACGCCCCAGGCCTTCGCGGGCCTGCGCGAGGCGGGACGCGGCGTGCGGCGCCCCGACCGGACGCTCGCGGTCGCCGACCACAACGTGCCGACCGAGGGCCAGGCGCTGGGCGTCGACGCGGTCAAGGACGAGGAAGCCCGGCTGCAGCTGCAGACCCTGGGCCAGAACGTCGCCTGGGCCGGCATCGAGTT
>JANWHQ010000107.1 GCA_025450315.1 Caulobacteraceae bacterium | reverse complement strand
GGCGCGGGCTTCGCCGCCCTCTGGCACGCCTGCACCCTGCACGGCACCCAGCCCGACGCCGCCGACCGCGAGCGCATCTCGCTGCGCTACCTGATCGCCAAGCGCCCCGGCGTCACCTCAGGCATCGACCGGGTCAACGCCCACCTGCAGGGGCCGCTGAGCCTGGAGGCCACCCGCGTCGACCTGGCCCGGGACGGCTCGGCCCAGATCCGCGCCAACAGCGTCAACGCGGCCTGAGCGCAACCCGGCGAGCGGTGGCCGCGCCGCATGGCGTTCACATGTTCATCGCCCTCCACGCCACGTAGGCGGCCATGACCAGGACGAGGGCGGCGAACAGGCGTCGGGCCAGGAGTGCGCGGGCGACGAGAAGCTTGGAAGCCCTCAGGCCGAGCCAACCGCCCGCGGCGCCGCCCACCACGAAGATCCCGGTCAGTGGCAGGTCGACCAGCCCGGAGAGGGCGTAGTTGGCGGCGGTCGTGGCGCTGAACAGGGCGACGGACACCAGCGAACATGCCGCCGCGTTGGCGATGGGCATGCCGGTCGCGGCCATAAGGGCGGGGACGATCAGGAAGCCGCCGCCGATGCCGAAGAACCCCGCCGCCAGGCCGGTGAGCAGGCCGAGCGGCGCGAGCTTGAGAGCCACCGCCCAGGTCATGGGCGCCCCAGGGCCGACCTCGCGCGCGGGGCGACGGAACATGAGCAGCGCGACCACGGCCATGGCGGCGGCGAAATAGACCAGCAGGCGTTGGCTTTCGATCGCCTTGGCGATGCTGGACCCCACGACCGAGCCGACGAGTCCTGCGCCGGCGAACAGGCCGGCGCAGCGCCACAGCACCCTCCCGCCCCGCCAGTGGCCGATGAGGTTGGTGGCCGCGTTCAAGGCGACGGACGCCGCCGACGTGCCGATCGCGACGTGCGGGTCGCGCACGCCTACGACGTATAGCAGCAGCGGCGTCGCCATCATCGAACCGCCGCCGCCGAACAGCGCCAGGAAGAAGCCTACCACCGCGCCGCTCAGGCCCGCCGACACCGCCATCAGCAGGGAGAGGTGCATCAGGGCGCGGCCTTCGGTGGCCCGTCTCCGCCCAGTGTCTGCCCGTCGACGGTCTTGCCGTACATCGACTGGGTGGTTTCATGGAACTTCGCCCGCGTCTCCTGGACCGAACCGGCATAGCGGGGATCCTGCGGCCGCGGCCGGCTGTCGATGTAGGCGGCCACGTCCCAGGCCTGCTGGTCGGTCAGGCTGCCGCCTTCGCTGAAGGGCATGTTGGCCTTGATGAAGTCTGCGGCCTTGTCGATGTCCGACATGCCCGCGCCCCAGTTGTAGGACCGCGGCCCCCACAGCGGCGGGAACACGGTCTGGCCTCCTGCCTTCTGACCGGCCCCATCGGCGCCGTGGCACAGCGCGCAGTCGGCGGCATAGACGCTGCGGCCCTTGACGGGGTCGGCCGCCATCGGCGGTCTGGCGAGCTCAGGATAGCCGCGGCCCGGAAGCTTCGCGCCCATCGGCGCGCCCCGGGACAGGAAGGCGGCGTAGCTCTCCAGGGCGACGAGCACCGGGTCTCCCAAGGGCGGCGCCTTGCCGTTCATGCTGTACCTGAAGCAGCCCTGCATGCGCTCCTGGAAGGTGTTCACGTGGCCATTCTTGGCGCGGTACTGCGGGAACAGGACGTAGGCGCCCCACAGGGGAGCGGAGTTGGCCAGGCGCCCCCGGTCCAGGTGGCAGTTGGAGCACTTGAGGTCGTTGCCGACGAACTGCGGCGCTGCGGCCGCGGTGTCGATGAACAGCTCCCGGCCGAGCGCAACCTGCTTGCCGAACTGATCGTTGGGGATTTCGGCGTCGGGCGGCGGGACGAAGGCGTCGCCTCGCGTGGACCGATGCTGGGGCGCGAGGAAGCGGACCGCCAATGGGGCGGCGCCGAAGGCCGCCGCGATGACGAGGATCGCCACGAAGGCGGTGGCCGGGCCAAGCGTCTTCACGGCTGCCTCCGAGGATTGGCGGAAGGCGCGGCCGCAAACGGGAGGCTGGCGTAATAGGCCGCCGCGGCGCGCAGGTCGCGGTCAGGCAGACGCCTGGCGATCCCGGCCATCAGGCCGAGCGGCCCCGAGCGGTCGCCGTCGCGGAACGCCGTCAGCTGGCGGAAGAGATAGTCCTGGCTCTGGCCGACCAGCGGCGGCGTCACGCTTCCCACCCCGCCCCCGCCCGGGCCATGGCAGGCGTCGCAGGGCGGCGCCTTTCGGGACCAGTCGCCGTTCAGAGCCAAGTTACGGCCCAGAGCCAGACGCGCATTGTCGGCCGGGCCAGGCTGTCGCGCGGGTGGCGGCAGGCTGGCGAAGTAGGCCGCCAGGGCGGCGCGCTGCGGGGGCGTCAGGTGCTGGGCGATCGGCTCCATCACGCCGTTGTGTCGCTCGCCCAAGGCGAAGGCCGTCAGCTGACGTTCCAGATATCCCTCGTCGAGATGGGCGAGGCGCGGGCCGCCCTGCGCGTCAACGCCCTGACCCTGAGGTCCGTGGCAGCTTTCACAGGCTGGGACGCCTTTGGAGGAGAGACCGACGCGCGCTATCGCTTCGGCGTCATCGCTGGAGGCGAAGGCGCCGAACGCCACGGCGGCCGCGGCGGACACGGCCGCCGCTCCGAGAAGGATCCGCACCGCGCGCCCTTTCATTCCTGGCCGCCTGTTCACCGCCGATGCGCTGTCCGTGCGAGCTCAGGCCGGCACCAGGGCGTACCCTTTCAGCTGGAGCGTGGTGAGGGTGGTCAGGGCCGAGAGGTCCACCTGGATGTCCGGCAGCACCTCGCTCCTCGCGATCTTGGTCCCGGCCAGCGCTTGACCACACACGTGCACGCCGACCCCCGCCTTCGTGAGCGCGTGGATCAGCGGGGCGCTGATGTTGGGGCCCATCTTGCGGGCCATCACGCCCGCTTCGTTCAGGACCGCGAACGTGGCCGGCCCCGAGATGATGACGACGATGTGGCGGCGGCTCGCCGGAACGCCGGACTCCGCCAGGATGTTCGCCAGCCGGGCGGCCTTCTCCAACCCCTCCGGCGGACGGTCCCCCACCCCCGGCGCGGTCACGTTGACCACGACTTTGTAGTCGAGTGACCGATCGGGCGGCACGCCGGGGTGCTCGACCGGCGCGACCTTGCCGAATTCCGCGATGAGCGGGGCCTCTGGCCGGGTCTGCGCCATCGAGGCCGCTCCCCAGCCGGCCAAGGAGGCCGCCAGCACCAGGCCCACGATCTTCAGGACATCTCTCATAGCGCTCTCCCCGGCTCCGGCTCGCCGCCACGCCTGACTCGGCAGCCCGACAATGCTCGTGATCGGTCCCGTCGCCAACATTCGGCTCCGCGAGACAGCGGCCCGCCCCTGAAGATGCTTGTGCCTCTTTGATTGGCGCCGACTTCCGCGCGAGGCAGGCACACAGGAAAGGCCCGCCTGCTGGCGCGCCCCGTCCCTCGAGTGGTTGCCGAACATGCGGGACAGAGATCTCACACGCGCGCAACCGGCGGCCAGAGAATGCCGGCCCCCCGATCTCCAGTCCCTGGCGCCCCGCACGGCGGGCCAGCCTCAGACCCGCTCCAGCCGGAACCACGGGTCGATGCTGGGGGTGGTCGTGATCATCGATCTCGGCTCCAGCTCGCGATCGTCGTCGAGGCGCACCTCGTGGCGGTCCAGCAAGCTCGCGAGCATGATCGAGGCCTCGGTCAGGGCGAAGGCCGCGCCGATGCAGATGCGCGGCCCCGCGCCGAAGGGCAGATAGGCGCCGCCCGACAAGTACTCCCGCTCCTTGCCGTCGAAACGGTCCGGCATGAAGGCGTCGGGATGGTCCCACAGCTTGCGGTGCCGGTGCACGATCCAGGGCGCGACGATGACGATCGATCCGGTGGGGACCTCGACGTCCAGCAGCCGGTCCGGCTCCAGCGCGGTGCGGAACAGGAGGGGGGCGGAGGGATAGAGCCTCAGGGCCTCCAGCACCGCCCGGCGCAGGCGCGGCCAGCGGCGGCCCACCTCGGCCAGGGAGGCGGAGGGCGGATCGGCCTTGATCTCCTGGCGGATGCGGGCCTGTTCGGCAGGGTCGCGGGCCAGGAGATAGAGGGTCCAGAACATGGCCCCGGCGGTGGTCTCGAAGCCGGCGGCCAGCATGGTGGCGGCCTGGTCGCGGATCTCGGCGTTGGACAGCGGCTGGCCGGTCTCGGGATCGCGCGCCGCCATCAGCAGCTCCAGAAGGTCGAGCCGGCCGTCCGAGCCTCGCGCCCGGCGGGCCTGCACGATCTGGTCGACCTCCTTCAGCCAGCGCCGGCGAAAGGCCCTGCGGCCGGGCGCGAACCAGGCGAAGTCGTCCTCGTTGCGGGCGATCATGTCGAAGGGGGTGGGCCGGCCGGGCCCCCGGCCGTAGACGCGCACCAGGTCGGCGATGCGCGCGCCCTGGCCGCCGATCGGCAGGCCGAACATCGAGCGGGCGGCGGCGTCCAGCGCCGCCTCCTGCAGGGTGCGGAACAGCTGCACGCGACCCTGCCGGGTCCAGGTCTGGATCAGGCCCTCGGCGGCGGCGGCGAAGTGGGGCGTCAGCTGCTCGACATGGCCGGGAGTGAAGGCCGGCGACAGCACCCGCCGCTGGCGGCGCCACTCGGCGCCCTCCGACAGGAACACGCCCTCGCCGATGATCGGCCGGGTCAGCCGGCGGGTGGGCGCGGGCTTTTCGTAGGCCGAGGGGTTCTCGATCAGCACCCGGCGGATGGCGGCCGGGTCGTTCACCAGGATCCGCTCGCGGCCATAGAGCTTGCCGTGCAGGATCGGCAGCTCGTAGGCCCGGGGCCCCCAGATCGACAGCATGTTGCGCCGCATGGCGCCGATCAGCCGCAGTCCGGTGAGCGGCCGTCCGGGCCAGCGGGCGGCGGGCGGGATCAGGGGCTCGGGCGCAACGTCCGGCGGCATGGCTTCAGCATACCTCGCGCCCGCGCCATCCAGAAGGACGAGGCCGGAGTGCTCGCCTCCCCCTCGAGGGGGAGGGAAGGGAGTCGAAACGCCCAAGACGAATCCTGCTCGCCTCGACGCGCCCTAGAACGCCTCGGCCGCCAGGGCCATGACCGGGGCCGCGCCGGTCTTCAGCTTGGCCAGGTGCGCCCCGGCCTCGGGCAGGATGCGCTCCAGGAAGTAGCGCCCCGTGATCAGCTTGTTGGCGTAGTAGGGGTCTGCGTCCCCGGCCACGATCCTGGCCTGGGCCGCCTTGGCCATCCGGGCCCACATATAGGCCAGCCCCGCCAGCGCCACGACGTTCAGATAGTCGTGCGAAGCGGCCGCGGCGGCGTCCGGATCGGCCACGCCGTTCTGCATCAGCCAGAGGCTGGCCTCCTGCAGCTGGGCCTTGGCCGATTTCAGCGCTTCGACGAACGGCCGCACCGCCTCGTCGGCGGGCTCGGCGGCGTAGGCGTCCAGCTCGGCCAGGAAGGCCATCATCGCCCGCCCGCCGTGGGCCGGCAGCTTGCGGCCCACCAGGTCCAGGGCCTGGATGCCGTTGGTCCCCTCGTAGATCATGGCGATGCGGGAATCGCGCAGGTACTGGGCCGCCGGAAAATGGGTGGTGTAGCCCGAGCCGCCGTGCACCTGCAGCGCGTCCGAACAGACCTTGAAGCCGCGGTCGGTCAGGAACGACTTCACCACCGGCGTCAGCAGCTGCACCACGTCGTCGGCCCGGATCCGTTCGTCCTCGTCCGTCGCGCCGCGCTCGATGTCCTGGTGCAGGATGGTCCAGAACAGCAAGGCCCGGCCCCCCTCGATCACCGCCCTAGAGTCCATCAGCATGCGCCGCACGTCGGGGTGCACGATGATCGGGTCGGCCGGTCCGTCGGGGTTCTTGGGGCCGGTCAGGGCGCGGCCCTGCAGCCGGTCGCGGGCGAAGGCGGCGGCGGCCTGGTAGGCGGCTTCGGCCTGGGCCAGGCCCTGGACGGCCACGCCCAGCCGCGCCTCGTTCATCATCACGAACATCAGGCGAAGGCCCTTGGTCTCCTCGCCCAGCAGGAAACCGGTCGCCCCCTCGTAGGACATGAAGCAGGTGGCGTTGCCGTGGATGCCCCTCTTCTCTTCCAGGCCCACGCATCGAAAACCGTTGCGCGCGCCCGGGGTCCCGTCCTGGCCGGGGATGAACTTGGGGGTGATGAACCGCGACAGGCCCCGCGTGCCGGCGGGCGCGCCCTCGGTTCGGGCCAGGACGAGGTGCACCAGGTTGGGGGTGAAGTCCTGCTCGCCGCCCGAGATCCAGATCTTCTCGCCGGTGATCTTCCACGACCCGTCCCCGGCCTTGACCGCCTTGGAGCGGATCAGCCCCAGGTCGGTGCCGCACTGGGGTTCGGTGAGGTTCATGGCCCCGGCCCATTCGCCGGTGGCCAGCCTGGGCAGGTAGAGCGCCTTCTGGGCCTCGTCGCCGGCCTCCAGGATCGCCGAGAAGGCGCCGTGGGTCAGGCCCGGATACATGGCGAAGGCCATGTTGGCCGAGGAGGCCATCTCGTTGAACGCCAGGTTCAGGACGCCGGGCAGGCCCTGGCCGCCCCACCGCGGATCCACCGACAGGGCGCTCCAGCCGGCCTCGACCATGGTCCTGTAGGCCTCGGCGAATCCGGTGGGCGTCTTCACCGCGGCGGTGGCCGGATCGTGCCTGCAGCCCTCCTTGTCGCCCACCGCGTTCAAGGGCTCCAGCACCCCCTCGCAGAAGCGGGCGGCCTCCTCGAGCAGCTGGCTCATCAGCTCGGGCGTGGCGTCGGCGAAGCCGGGGAGATTGGCGTGGCTCTGGAGGTTCAGCACCTCGTTGAGCAGGAACAGATGCTCCTTGACCGGCGCCTTGTAGGCCATGGGGGTCGGCTCCTAGAATCCGCGGACATCATTTTGAGCTAGGCTGAGCCTAACAGCCATCCTGAGCGCGGCCGAGTGGAAGAGTTCCCATGGCGAGATCCACCAGGAAGACCGTCGACGTCCTGATCGCCGGCGCCGGACCCACGGGCCTGGTTCTGGCCCTCTGGCTGGCGCGTAACGGGGTGCGGGTGCGCATCGTCGACAAGGCCGCCGAGCCGGGGACCGCCTCGCGCGCCCTGGCCGTGCAGGCGCGCACGCTGGAGTTCTATCGCCAGCTGGGCATCGCCGACAGCGTCGTCGCCCGCGGCCTGCAGATGGAGGCGGTGAACTTCTGGGTCCGGGGCCGCAAGACCGCCCGCCTGCCGGTCGGCGAGATCGGCAAGGGCCTCAGCCCCTTCCCCTATGTGCTGGTCTTTCCCCAGGACCAGCACGAGAAGCTGCTGATCGAGCATCTGGAAGCGGCCGGGGTCGAGGTCGAGCGGCCCGTCGAGTTCCTGGGCTACGAGGAGACCCCGTCCGGGGTCCAGGCGCGGCTGAAGCGCGCCAACGGCCGCGAGGAGACCTGCGAGGCCAGGTACCTCTGCGGCTGCGACGGCGCCCATTCGGTGCTGCGCGGCCTGATCCGCGCCGGCTTCCCGGGCGGCGCCTATGTGCAGCTGTTCTACGTCGCCGACGTGGTCGCCAAGGGGCCGGTGATGGACGGCGAGCTGCACGTCGCCCTGGACGACGCCGACTTCCTGGCGGTCTTCCCGCTCAAGGCCGACGGGACCGCACGCCTGATCGGCGCGGTGCGCCCCGAGGCCGGGTCCCGCCCCGACGATCTCGGCTGGGACGACGTCTCGGGCGGGGTGATCGAGCGCCTGGGCATCGAGGTCGAGCAGGTCAACTGGTTCTCGACCTACCGGGTGCACCATCGGGTGGCGGGCGCCTTCCGGCGCGGCCGGGCCTTCCTGCTGGGCGATGCGGCCCACATCCACAGCCCGGCCGGCGGCCAGGGCATGAACACCGGCATCGGCGATGCGGTGAACCTGGCCTGGAAGCTGGCGGACGTGGTGCGCGGCCGGGCCGACGAGCGGCTGCTGGACACCTACGAGACCGAGCGGATCGCCTTCGCCCGGCAGCTGGTGGCCACCACCGACCAGGGCTTCACCCTGGCCACCAAGCCGGGCCTGCTGGCGCGCGAGGTGCGCACCGAGGTCGCGCCCCGGCTGATCCCGGCGCTGGCCGGTTCGGAACGCTCGCGCCGGTTCCTCTACCGGACCATCTCCCAGACCGCGATCCAGTACCACAAGAGTCCCCTGAGCCGCGGCGGCGCCGGCCGTGTGGTGGGCGGCGACCGGCTGCCCTGGGGCGGCGAGGGATCGGGCGCCGGCGGCGGCGACAACTTCACCCCGCTGGCCGCGATGGACTGGCAGGTCCACGTCTATGGCGAGGCCTCCCAGGCGGTGCAGGAGGTCTGCCAGGCCTTCGGGGTGGCGCTGCGCGAGTTCCCCTGGAACGACGCCTTCTGGCGCGCGGGCCTGATGCACGACGCCGTCTACCTGGTCCGGCCCGACGGCCATGTCGCCCTGGCCGAGCCCAACGCCCGGGCGCGGGTGCTGGAGCGCTATCTGGAGACCTGGGGGATCGGCCCGGCGGCGGGTTGACCGCCTGCCAAGGGATGTCCTGGAAGACCCGCGCGGCGCGAGGCCAGGCCAGGCCGTTCACTCGTATCTCAGCGCCGCCGCCGGCCTGGTCTGGGCGGCCAGCCACGCCTGGGCGGCCACGGTGGCCCAGGCGATGAGCACCGCCAAGGCGGACGCGGCCACGAACAGCCAGGGCGCCAGCGTCACCCGATAGGCGAAGCCGGCCAGCCAATGGTCCATGGCCCAGAACGCCACGGGCCAGGCGATCAGGTTCGCCCACAGCACCGGCTTGGTGAACTGCCAGAGCAGAAGGCGCACGATGTCCATGGGCCCCGCGCCCATGGCCTTGCGCACCCCGATCTCCTTGGTTCGATGCTCGGTGGTGAAGGCCGCCAGAGCGAACAGGCCCAGGCCGGCGATGCAGATGGCGAGGCTTGCGCAGATGCCGATCACCACCCCCTGGGTGATGACGTCCTTGTAGAGGTCCTGCACGACCTGCGACTCGAACGCCTGCGGCAGGACACGATCGTGGCCTGTCGATCTCCAGATGCGATCGATCGCATGCAGCGTCTCGGGAATCGCGCGGCCTCTCAGCCTTGCGACCATGAACTGCGCGGCGCCCGGATCGACATAATAGATGGTCGGGTTGATGCGATCGCGGACCGATCCCAGGGTGAAGTCCTGCACGACTCCGATCACCTCGGAGCTTCCGCCGCGACCGGTGGCCGACGGGGTCCAGTGCGCCCACCGGATGGTCTGGCCGACCGCGCTGCGGGCCGTCTTGAACCCGAGCCTCAGCGCCGCGGTCTGGTTCAGCACCACGCTGGGCTGTCCTCCTAGCGGCGCGCCCGGGTTCCGAAGCAGGACGTCCTGCCCCCTGGCGGCATCGAAGAATCGGCCGGCCAAGGGCGCCAGGCCCTGCACGCGGAAGAAGCCCACGTCGACCGGGCCGAGATTCACGCTCACCGACGTGCGGCCCGGCGCGCTCGCGTCGGTGGTGGTGGAGCCGCCGGACACGACGGAGCCGGACGCACAGGCGACCAGCTTGACGCCCGCAAGGGCGGCGATCTGCTGCTTCAGGGCGGTTTCGCACGGGGTCTCGATCCTGAACACCTGGTCGGCGCCGAGCCTGAGCGCCTGATCCAGGGCGAAGCGCGTTTGGCGATAGATGGTCGCCGTCATGATGATCAGGCCGATCAGGATCGCGAACTGCACGACCACCAGCGCCTGGCGAACGCTCGCCGAACCGGTCGATCGTCCGGCGCCGCCCTTCAGGGCCGGGGCCGGCCGCACCGCCGACATCACCAGGGCGGGGTAGGCGCCGGCCAGGAACGCCGTCAGCGTGGCGACGCCCAGGATGACGGGCAGCAGCCGCGGATCGGTCAGGTAGTCGAAACGGATGTTCCGTCCGAGGAGATCGTTCGCATACGGCAGCAGCAGCTCGGCCAGGGCCACGCCGACCAGCATGGCGGCCATGACATAGATGAAGGCCTCGCCCAGGAACTGGATGAACAGGTCCCGCCGGCTGGCGCCCACCGCCTTTCGGACCCCGACCTCCACGGCCCGGCGGGCCGAGCGGGCGGTCATCAGCGTCACGAAATTGATCGCAGCGATCATGATGACGAGCATGCCCACCGCCCCGATGGCGGCATCGACGGTGCGGTCCCCCGGCGGCCGGAAGCCATCTCCGGCCTGGTAGGCGGCGAAATGAAGATCGGCCAGCGGCGCCAGGTGGACCTTGAAATAGGACGGGCCGCCGTTCGGCCAGTGGTAGTGCCGCTTGGCGAAGGCCGGCAGGCCGGCGCTGACGGCCTCGGCCGAGGCGCCGGGCTTCAGTTTCACATAGACCAGGGTATCCGCACTGAAGGGTGAGGGGCGCCGGTCTTCGAGCGCGATCGTGGATAGCGCCGCCCGACTTGAGCCGAACATCCCGACCGTGATGTGGGACGACGACGGAAGATCCTTCAGCACCGCCAGCACGCGCATCACCTGAGGCGCGGCGAATCTCCGCGCTTCGTCGGGAGGCAGGTCCGGAATTGGCCCCACCGTTGCGATCGTCAGCGTTTTGCCGATCGGTTCGTCCTCGCCGAAGTACTTGCGCGCCATGGAGCGGGTGAGCACCAGCCCGTCCGGCGCGTCGAGGGCGGCTTCAGGGTCGCCCGCGAGGACCGGCAGCCGGATGATCTTGAAGAATCCGGGGTCTACCCACGCCGCCTGGTCGAGAAAGGCCGCGTCGCCGTGACGGACGCTCAGCCCTTCGACCTCCATCCGCGCCGTGCGCTCCACCTGTGGAAAATCGAGCGCCAGGTCGGCGGCGGCCGTAACCGGCAGATAGTCCATCTTGAGCGGCCCGCCGCCCGGCGGGGTGAACGCGGCCTCCATCCGGTAGATGCGCTGATAGTCCGGAATGAACCGGTCGAAGCTGAACTCGTCGCGCAGGTAGAGCCCGATCAGGATCGCGGCTGCGAAGCTGACCGCGAGGCCGACAACGGTGATGCTGGTGTAGAGCCAGTTGCGCGAGAGATTGCCGAACGCGGCGGCGAAATAGTTGCGCAGCATGAACGCTTCCACAGCCTTGCAGGGGACCAGGTCGCACTATGCAGCAGCTCGGAGGCTCCGGGAAATCGAAATAAAGCAATCGCTTAAGTTCAATCTTGGCGCCGGCCCGCGGGCCCGGGTGTCCGAACCCGGACACCCGGCGGACGTGGCCGGTGGTGCGCCCAGCCAGCGCCGACGTCGCTCGTCACCCGGTCCAAGCGGCTGCCGAAATGCGGAAGTCGCCGACGGCGGTTCGGGATGGAAAACCGACCTTACCTCCCGCCGCTTCGCGGGGGAGGTGAGAACACAAAGTGAATTTCCTTGCCCTGGCATCAAGCCGCGGACCGTCCGCGAAGGATCGGTTCTTCGCGTTAGGATCCTTGCCGAGAGTCGCCGTCACCGCGCGTTGTCCCCAGTGTCCGAAATCCGCGGCGGGCCGAACTTCCGCTTCCGGCGCTCGAACTCCCTCGGAACCGCTGCAACGGGGGCGAGCGGGGCCGGAGCCGCGCTCGCGCCGCTCCCATCGCGCGTCAGCCGGCTCCGCGCGCCTGATCGATGCTGCGGTCCAGATCGCGAAGCTCCGAATTGATCCGGTCGCGGTCGTCGTACGGCAGCGCGGGTCCGTGGTTGCGATACTCGCGCGCCTCCTCGATCCGGATGTCGCCAAGCCGCCGCATCAGATCGCGGCCGTTGCCCGGGTCGATGGCGCCGTTGGCGACGCCCGACTCGATGAGCTGGCCGAGCCGCTGCTCGCGGTTCTGGAAGTCGGGATAGCCGTTCCAGCTGCGGTCGTAATAGCGGCGGTCGCCGCCTCGGGTCCCCTCGTCGCCGCGGGTCCGGTCGCGGCCGTATTCGGGCGCCTGGGCGTATTGGTAGTTGGGCGGCGGTCCGTCGATCCACTGGCCATTGCGGTCGTAGTAGCCGACCGCCTCCGCTTGGGAGACGCCGGTCGCGTGCCAGCGGCCGTAGTCGTCATACCAGCCATAGGCGTGGGCGCAGTCGTGCGGGCCCTTGGCCAGTTGGTTTCCAATCACCCCGCCGGCCACGCCGCCGACGACGGTGCCGGCGGTGCGGTCGCCCCGGCCCGCAAGCTGGCTTCCGATCACGGCTCCGGCGATGGCGCCCAGCGCGGTGCCCGCCGCGCGGTTGGACGCCCTTTGCTCGCAGGTCTCCTGGGCGAAGGCCTGGACAGGCAAGACGGCGGCGAGGGTCAGTCCCGCCAGAAACAGCTGATTTCGCATGGCTCTCCTCCAATCGCCCCGTTCGCCAACGCCCAATCCGAGGCCGATGTTCCGGCCCTGGCTCGCGCCAATGCACAACTTAAGCTGGGCCGAATGGAGGCGAGCCGCGCACTGACGTCCTGTCGAGACCGGCCGGGGCGCCCGGCCGGAAGGCGGACGCCGCCAACCGCGGTTCGGTGGGGAAGACGCCGAGCGGCTGGAGCCATCCCTCCCAAGCGTCGCGGTGGAAAGCTGTCGGCGCATCTCCTAGGCTCGTGGGGGTGAAACGTCCGGCGCCCCGACCGATGAGCGAAGGTTTCCAGTCCCTCAGCGAACGCGAGAAGGAGACGCTGCGGCTTCTCCTGGGCGGTCACGACATAAAGTCCATCGCCGCCGACCTGGGGCTGTCGGTCCACACCGTGAACGAGCGGCTGCGCGACGCGCGGCGGAAACTGGGGGCCTCGAGCAGCCGGCAAGCGGCCCGGATCCTTGCCGAGGTCGAGCAGGGCGGCCCCAGTTTTTCTGGGGACAAGCAATCGGGGGTAGCCGGCGCGGCCCTCCGCGCCGCAAACCCCGAGCCTTCGCATCGCGCCCCGGGCAGGGCGCAGTCCATGGCCTGGCTCGCCGGAGGAATGCTCATCATGTCCCTGATCATCGCCGCCGCGGCGGTTTCGCTGGTGCTTCAAGGCAGCGACACCGCCCGCCTCCAGCCGTCCACGAGGATCGCCGCCGACAGTCCGGGCGCTTCCGAAAGCGCAGGCGCCGCGCGCGCCTGGCTGGCGCTGGTGGATGGCCAGCAATTCCAGCAGAGCTGGAGCGCGGCAGGATCCGCGTTCAGGTCTCATATCTCGGCCGAGGATTGGGCGGCGAAGGCCCAGTCTTTGCAGCAGAGGCTGGGCGCGGCCTCTTCCCGGGTGCTGCAAAGGGCCATCAAGACGACCACGCTCCCGGGCGTCCCCGATGGCCAATACGAAATCCTCTATTTCACCGACCATTTCGCCAAGGCGGGCGACGCGATCGAGACGGTGACGCTGGCCCGTGAAAGCTCCGGCTGGAAGGTGGACGGCTACTTCATCTCCCCGGCGCAACCGAAGCCCTGACGCCCGATGAAACCTCACCTCGCCGCCCTGGCGGCCGCGGCCACCGCCCTCTGCGGACGCGCGCAGGCCCAAGCCGCCGCCCCATCCAATCCAAGCGCCGCCCTCGAAGGGGACTGGGCCGGCCAGCTCGACGCCGGCGCCTTGAAGCTCAGGTTGCGCCTGCACGTGCACACCCTGGACGGTCGGACCACCGCGACCCTGGACAGCCCCGACCAGAACGCCACCGGGCTGCCCGCGACGATCACGGTCGACGCCGGGCGCGTCCATATGACGGCCAGCGGCGCCAAGGGCGCCTTCGACGGCGAGTTGACCGCCGATGGCGCGAGCCTGAAGGGCAGCTGGTCCGGCGCGCCCACCACCCTCACCCGTCTGGCCCCCGGCCAGACCATCGCTGAACCCCGCCGGCCGCAGACCCCGGCCAGGCCCTACCCCTATCGCGAGGAACAGGTCGCCTACCCGGGGGGAAGCGCCGGCGTGCGCCTGGCCGGGACCCTGACCTTGCCCGAGGGCAAGGGGCCATTTGCGGCCGTCGTGCTGATCGCCGGCTCGGGGGCCAACGGCCGCGACGAGAAGGTCTTCGGCCACGCCCCGTTCCTGGTGCTGGCGGACCACCTGACGCGCCACGGCGTCGCCGTTCTGCGCTTCGACAAACGGGGCGTCGGCCAGTCGACGGGCGATTTCGCGGCCGCCACCACCGCGGACTTCGCCGCGGACGCCGAGGCCGGCGCGGCCTATCTGCGCAGCCGGCCCGAGATCGATCGGCGCCGCATCGGCCTGATTGGGCATAGCGAGGGCGGGGTCATCGCCCCCATGGTGGCCGAACGTGATCCGGCGATCGCCTTCCTGGTGCTGATGGCCGGCCCTGGCGTTCGCGGCGACCGGATCATCATGGCCCAGACCAGGGCCATCGCCGCGGCCAGCGGCGCGCCGCCCGCCGCGCTCGAAGCCGGGGAGGCTCGGCAGCGACGGTTCCTGGACGTCCTGATGGCCGCCAAGGATCAGGCGGCGGCGGAAACCGCCGTGCGCGGCATGCTCGAGGGACGCATGCCCGACGCCGCCGTGGAGGCCCAGGTCAAGGTGGCCGCCTCGCCCTGGTACCGCTCCTATATCGCCTACGATCCGGCGCCCGCGCTGAGGCGTCTGCGCATCCCGGTGCTGGCCCTGATCGGCTCCAAGGACCTGCAGGTCCCGCCCGACCAGAACCTGCCGGCCTTGCGCGCGGCCCTGGCCGGCGATCCGCGGGCCGAGGTCGCCGAACTGCCCGGGCTCAACCACCTCTTTCAGCCGGCGACGACGGGCTCGCCCGCCGAATACGGCCAGATCGAACAGACCCTGTCGCTGATCGCCCTGGACCGCATCTCGAGCTGGATCCTGACCAAGGGCGCGATGGCGCGGTGAGCACGGCGGCCGAGGCGAAATCAGATCCGTCGGGCGTCGGGAGCGGGCGACTGCACATCGGCGCCGGAAGCGGTCCCGGAAGGCCACGCAGAGCGGCGCTGACCGACTTCATGATGGGTGTGCTATAGCCGTGCATGGCGCCCATCCGTCTCATCGCGAGCGACCTCGACGGCACCCTGCTGCGCAGCGACGGAACGATCTCGGCTCGCACCAGGGACGCCATCCACGCCGCCAAGGATCGCGGCCTGGCCTTCGCCTTTGTCACCGCGCGGCCGCCCCGCTACATAGAAGGCCTCGCTGAGGCCGCGGGTGTGACGGGCATGGCGGTCTGCTCCAACGGCGCCATTCTCTTCGACATCGGCGCCCGTGCCGTCATGCACCACGAGCGCCTGGCCCCAGAAATCGCGCGCGAACTCGTCGCCGCGGTGCGCGCGGCGCTGCCGGACATCGCCTTCGCCGCCGAGCACGGCGACCGCGTCGCCTATGAGCCCCTCTTCCCGATCTTCCCGGAGGACTCCAATCCTCGCGTGGATCACGTCCACGCCTTCTGCGACGAGGATCTGACCAAGCTGCTCTTGCACCATCCCGAACACGAGGCCGAGCTCCTGGCCGAACTGGTGCGGGACACCGTGGGCGAGCGGGGGCAGGTCATCCATTCGGGCGGCCCGAAGATCATCGAGATCGCCGCCGCCGGCGTGTCCAAGGCCACCGGCCTGGCGCGTCTGTGCGATGAACTGAAGGTCGACGGGTCCGAAGTCATCGCCTTCGGCGACATGCCCAACGACCTGCCCATGCTGCGTTTCGCCGGCCGCGCCATCGCCGTCGCCAACGCACATCCGGAGGTGCTGGCGGCCGCGCACGAAGTGACCGCTTCCAACGACGAGGACGGCGTCGCCCGGCGGATCGAGGCGCTGCTGGGCTGACGGGGCGAGGTGTTGGTTTGCGCCGGGCGCCCGATCTCGTCCCGCCCACTGAGGAGATAAGGGGGTCTTTGCCGCTCCGTGGTCGATGATCTCTGCTGGCCGCCTGATGCCGAGAAGCAGACTCCATGCCAGCCAAGACAGACCGGACATTGCCTTACGAACCGCAAGGTCCGACGGTCCGCCCATGAGAACCCGGGTCAAGATTTGCTGCATCGCGTCCGTTGAAGAAGCGCGCCAGGCGATTGAGGCGGGTGCTGACGCTCTTGGCCTCGTCGGCGCGATGCCGTCCGGCGACGGTGTCATCGGCGATGTAACGATCGCCGAGGTCGCAGCAGCGGCGCCTCCGCCAATCGCAACCTTTCTGCTGACATCAGAACAGACAGCGGACGGCATCGCCTCGCACATCAGGCGAACTCACCCCACGTCGGTCCAGATCGTGTCCCACATCGATCCGGCCGAGTCGGCGCGACTGGCCGAACTCGAACCGCATGTTCGCCGGGTGCAGGTCATCCATGTCGAGGGGCGCGCCGCCTTGGACTTCATCCCGGTGTACATGCCCTTCGTGCACGCCTTCCTGCTTGACTCGGGTCGGCCGAACGCCCCGACGCCGGAGTTCGGCGGCACCGGCCGGCGGCACGACTGGGAAGTCAGCGCCGAGTTTGTTCGAGCGAGTCCGTTGCCTGTATTCCTGGCCGGGGGTCTCTCCGCCGCCAATGCAGGACAAGCCGTAAGTCAGGTGCGGCCCTTCGGACTGGATCTGTGTTCGGGCGTCCGAACCGATGGCCATCTGGACGCGTACAAGCTCGCAGAGTTCATGTCGGCCGTACGGCGAGCGGACGAGGGCTTCTGGTCTGCTTAGGTTTGAATCGCATCGGGCGGTCCGGGCCGGAAGGCGGTGGCCACGACCGGCCGGCAGGACCGGCGAGCAGGCCAACGTCTCGTCGGAGCCCTGGGAGCTGTTCGCCTGCTCGAAGCCGGGGAGGCTCGGCAGCGACGGTTCCAGGACGTCCTGACGGCGGCCAAGGGCCAGGCGTCGGTCGAAACGGCAGGTTCAGCCCGCCTGTTTCAGGTCTTCCATCCCCTCGTCGGGGACCCATTCCAGGATTTCGCCCGGCTGGCAGTCGAGGTAGGCGCAGATCGCCTCCAGGGTGGAGAATCGGACGCCCTTGACCTTGCCGGACTTCAGCAGGGAGAGGTTGGCCTCGGTGATGCCGACTGCGCGGGCCAGGACGTTCGAGCGCACCTTGCGCTTGGCCATCATCACATCGAGGCGGACGACGATCATCAGACGAACTGGCTCCGCTCTTCCTCGAGCTCGCGGCCGAGCTGCATGACCTGGGCGATGACCCAGACGACGGCGCCCAGGATCAGCTCCTGGATGTTGGAGCCCTGTATCCAGGTCCGGTCGATGGCCAGGTGCAGGCTGGCGAGGAAAGCGTGGTTCAGGACGGGCGCGATGCCGAGGACGATCAGCGCGGCCCCGACGTGCTTGAGTCTCCTGGCGTTGTCCGGCGCGAACACCACGCCCTCGGCGTAGAGGCCGAACAGCCGGCGCAGGTTCCAGAACAGCAGGACCATGGGCGCCGCGAGCAGCAGGCCGGGCGGCGCATGGGCCAGGCGCTGCACCGTCGGCATGGCGCCGACCCCCACACAGTGCGCGGGCCAGACGTGCGGACCGATGGCCAGCAGCCCGCCGGAGGGGCAGGCCGCGATGAGATCGGGCGCGTAGGGGACGATGAAGTCGAAGATCACCGCCGCACCGGCCAGGGCGAAGCCGACGGCCAGGACCAGGAACATGATCTCCAGGCACCGGCTGACCAGCCGCATCCGGCCCAGGGCGGCGGGCGGGCTGGGCTCCTTGGCGGCGAAATCGACGACCACGGCCTGGCTCATGGGTTGCTCCAGCGCGATGCGCCACGAATCCGCGGAAAGGAACTTCTGTAAACCGCGTGTCGGCCAACGCCGAGGCGCCCGTCCGACCCATGACACCGTCAACCGGCCCTTTCGCCGGCGTCGCTCTCATGTGCAGGGCGCCCCGCCGTCATTGCCATGCCGGTCCGATCACCTCCAGCCCCTCGGCCTTCATCTGGTCGAGCAAGCCGCCCTTGCGTGTCATGGTGTCGAGGTCGGCCAGCACCACCACCTTGCCCGGCTTGCCGAGCTCGGCCTTCAGGCCCTTGGCCCAGTCGGCGGCGGACCTGTCGTGCAGCTCGACAAGCGCAGGGGTGGCGTCGGTGCACGCGCTCCCGCGGCGGTTCAGGGCGAGCGCCGGGGCGAAGTCGCCCTTGGCCCAGGCCCGGCCGGCCTCGGTGAAATCGCCGGGCGGCTCCAGGGCGACATCGGCCATGTAGCGGAGGCAGGCCTGGGCCGCCGCATCGGGGGTCTTGGCCAGGCTCTTCAGCATCTCCTTGCCGGAATAGCTGGCCAGGGGCCGCACCTTGACGTGGAACTTGCGCAGGAGCGGCGCCAGCTGCACCCCGATGCCGATCCGGTTCGCCCTGTCGCGCCTGGCGATGTCGTCCTGCAGGAAGCCGGCGGCCAGCACCGGCAGCCAGTGGTCATAGTGGGCGGGATCGTGGCCCACCGCGCGCGCGGCCCGCTCCCAGTGGTCGCGAAGGTCCGGGGGCAGCTCGCCGCGCACCGTGTGGCCGGCCGGCTGGCGCAGGCTGACGAGCACGGTGACGACGGCGCTGATGCCGAACCTCATCTGTGGCGGCGTCACCAGCTCCCGCGCGCCCTCCAGCGCCGTGGCCACTCGCCGGTCGTCCCATCGGAAGCCCTTCGGCAGGCCGGTCCCGGGCGCTGCGAAGAACCAGATCTGCGAGGTGGGCGTGGAGACCCGCCACATCGCCGGCCCCGGCAGGCGGCCGATCACCTCGACCTCCTCGACCAGGTTGGATGGCGAGGGGACCGGCGGCTCCTGCGCCGACGCCGGGAGGGCGAGCGCCAGGGTGGCGAACGCGAAACTCAGGCGCGCGATTCTCATGGGTGCGCGGCCCGATCGTTCCGATCGGCCAACCGCGCGTCGACCAGGACCAGCAGGGTTCTCATACGCGGTCTCCACCGTAGACCAGCCCAATTCATAGTCTTTAGTGGTAATGAATTATCGTCAAGCGATAATGTTTGGATGGGGCGACGTTCCCGGCCCGCAATTGGTCTTTCGCGCTCGCTCGCCGCCCGGAACCGGACGCTGGCCGCGACATCCGACAATTGAACGTCGCCGAGGGCGGGAGGGTCGAGAACCTCCGTCGCCATGCCGGCGGCGGATCAGCGCCCACGGCCCGGGCGGCCAGCCCTTGGCAACGCTCCCCCGCCGCGCAATGAAGGCGCATGGCTGAGCCTGCCGCGCGGTTGGAGGGCGAGTACGACTACGTCGTCGTCGGCGCCGGGTCGGCCGGCTGCGTGCTGGCCAACCGCCTGTCGGAGGATCCCAGGACCCGGGTGCTGCTGCTGGAGGCCGGGGGCCGCGACGACTGGGTCTGGTTCCACATCCCGGTGGGCTACCTGTTCGCCATCGGCAATCCGCGCTCGGACTGGATGTATCGGACCGAGCCCGAGCCCGGGCTCAACGGCCGCGTGCTGAACTATCCGCGCGGCAAGGTGATCGGCGGATCCTCGGCGATCAACGCCATGATCTCCATGCGCGGCCAGGCGGCCGACTACGACCATTGGCGCCAGCTGGGGCTGAGCGGCTGGGGCTGGGACGAGGTGCTGCCGGCATTCCGCCGGCTGGACGACCATTTCCTGGGCGAGGGCGAGCACCACGGGACCGGCGGGGAGTGGCGGGTCGAGGCGCCCCGGGTCCACTGGCAGGTGCTGGACGCCGTGGCCCGGGCCGCCACGGAGATGGGGGTTCCCGCCACGTCCGACTTCAACACCGGCGACAACACCGGCGTCGGCCTCTTCCATGTGAACCAGAAGCGCGGGCTGAGGTGGTCCTCGGCGCGGGGGTTCTTGAAGCCGGTGCTGCACCGGCCGAACCTGAGGCTGGAGACCGGGGTGCTGGCCGAGACGGTGCTGTTCGACGGCCTGAGGGCGACGGGCGTGCGCTACCGGCAGGGCGGGCGCGTCCTCGAGGCCCGGGCGCGCGGCGAGGTGATCCTGGCGGCCGGCTCGATCGGCTCGGTCCGCATCCTGCAGCTCTCGGGCATAGGTCCCGGCGAGTGGCTGGCCGAGCGGGGGGCGCCGGTGGTGCTGGACCGCCAGGGCGTGGGCCGCAACCTGCAGGACCATCTGCAGCAGCGGGCGATCTACAAGGTCTCCGGGGTCAAGACCCTGAACGAGACCTACCACTCGCTGATCCGGCGCGGACTGATGGGCGCCGAATACGCCCTCAGGCGCACCGGGCCCCTGACCATGGCGCCCTCGCAGCTGGGCATCTTCACCGCCTCCTCGCCCGAGCACGAACGGCCGAACCTGCAGTTCCACGTCCAGCCCCTGTCGCTCGACAAGTTCGGCGACCCGATCCACCGCTTCCCCGCCATCACCGTGGCCGCCTGCAACCTGCGCCCCACCTCGCGCGGGACGGTGCGGCTGCGCTCGGCCGACCCGGCCGACCCGCCGATGATCGCGCCCGGCTATCTGGCCACGCCCGAGGACCGCCGCGTCGCCGCCGACGCCATCCGCGTCACCCGCCGGCTGATGGCCCAGCCGGCGATGCGGCCCTTCCGCCCCGTCGAACACCTGCCCGGCCCCGACTACGGCGACGACGACGCCTCCCTCGCCCGGGCCGCCGGCGACATCGGCACCACCATCTTCCACCCGGTGGGCACGGCCAAGATGGGCCTGCCGTCCGATCCCCTGGCGGTGGTCGACGCGCGCCTCAGGGTGATGGGCCTGGACCGCCTCAGGGTGATCGACGCCTCGGTGATGCCGACCATCACCTCGGGCAACACCAACACCCCCACGATCATGATCGCCGAGCGCGGGGCCGGGTTCGTGCTGGAGGACGCCCCAGGCCGCCGCTGAGCGCCGGCCCGGGGCCTAACGGCCGGCGGCGTTGGCCTTGATCAGGATCCTGGCCATGCGGTCGGCGATGTCGGACTCCTCGACCTTGGTCTTGGCGTCCAGGTCCGTGCCGTAGAGCGCCGTCAGATAGGCCGCATCGGGCGGCGTCAGGCCGTCCGGCGGCTCGCGGCCGGGACAGGCGGACTTGGCGAAGGCGTCCAAGACGCTGGCCATGGCGTTGCAGCCGTCGAGCGAGCGCGGCTGGGACAGGGCCAGCATGACCAGGTAGTCGGCCACCATGCCCAGGTCCCTGCCCTCGGTGGCCTTGCTGTCGGCCACGATGAACACGTTGTTGAACACGCTCTCCAGGCAGGAGGTGGTCAGCCGGCTGTCGCCGCAGCCGGTGGGCGGCGCGTTCTGGGGGTCGTCGATCACCTCGGTCCGGTACTGGGCGTAGCGGCGCAGTCCGTTGAGCGCCAGGGCGGAGGCCCCCTCCCCGTTGCCTCGGGTGGCGGTGACGTACCAGGCCTGGATCGGACGGGTGACCTGCTTGAGCCGGTCGTGATCGTGGGTGTGGTAGTAGCCCAAAAGGAACTCGTGGCGCTGGGCGACGATGTCCATGATGCGCTGGGGCTCGGCGCTGAACACGATCTCGACGTTGGCGGTGCAGCCCGCCCGCGCGGCGGGCAGGCCCACCGCCTGGGCCACGCTCTCGATGCGCGCCTGGATCTTGGCCGCCTCGTCCGGCTGCGGCAGGCCGACCACCTGGACGCAGACCGGATCGCGCCAGCGGCCGATCTGGCCGATCTCGGGGTTCTGGGCGGCGGCGTAGCTCAGCACGAAGGCGGAGGCCTGCTTCTCGATCACCCTCGGCTTGGCCGGCGCGGTCACCGTCACCGGCGCCACGGTCGTCGCTGCGGCGGTCCTCGCGGCGGGCGGCGGCGCGGCCTGGGCCAGGGCGGCGGCCGGCGGCGGGCAAAGCACGCATGCGAAGAGGGCGGATGCTATGCGCCTGGACAACATGAAGCGATCTTCCCCGGCGGCATCGGTCCGCGAACTTGCCGGCGACGCGTGACGTCCCGTCCCGGGCCTTTTCTCGAGCGGAGCGTGCATGCCATGGACGGCGTGGTCAAATCCAGGGGGGCGGGCTCCGGTCCCCGGCGGAGGGCGAAGTGACGGCGATCCGGATCCGGCCGGCCGAAGCTCGGGAGCTTGCGGCGCTGGGCGAGCTCAAGCTGCGCGCATCGCTGGCCTGGGGCGATCACCTGGAGGCGCTGGCCTCCATGCCCGAGGCGCGGACCGTCCCGCCCGAACATCTGCCCTTCTTGTTCGTGGCCGAGGCGGCCGGCCGGATCCTGGGCTTCGCCACCGTGCTGGCCGGACCGGGCCCGGAGGCGGCGGTGCTGGAAGACCTCTTCGTGGAGCCCGACGCGTGGCGGCAGGGCGTCGGGCGAGGGCTGGTCCTGGAGGCCGAGCGGCGCGCCCGCGCCCTGGGCGCCGCGTCCCTGCAGGTGATCGCCGGCCGGGCGCGCGGGTTCTACGGCGCCTGCGGCTTCGCGGTGACCGGCCGGGCGGACACCCGGCTGGAGCCGGCGGTCGAGATGGAATTGCCGCTGGCGGCGGGCGACGGCTGATCGCGCCGCCCTGGCTCAGAGCCCCTCGAACAGCGCCGTCGACAGGTACCGCTCGGCGAAGCTCGGGATGATGGCGACGATCAGCTTGCCGGCGTAGTCGTCGCGGGCGGCCAGGCGGAAGGCCGCCGAGATGGCCGCGCCCGAGGAGATGCCCACCGGGATGCCCTCGACCCTGGCGGTGCGGCGGGCCATGTCGAAGCTTTCCTCGTTGGTCACGGTCATCACCTCGTCGATGACGCCGCGGTCCAGGATGGCCGGCACGAAGCCGCCGCCGATGCCCTGGATCTTGTGCGGGCCCGGCTGGCCGCCCGACAGCACCGCCGAGTCCTTGGGCTCCAGCGCGATCATCTTCACCGAGGGTTTCCTGGCCTTCAGCACCTGGCCGACGCCGGTGATGGTGCCGCCGGTGCCGATGCCCGAGACCACCGCGTCCACCCGGCCGTCGGTGTCGTTCCAGATCTCCTCGCCGGTCGAGACCGTGTGGATCAGCGGATTGGCGGGGTTTTCGAACTGCTGGGGCATCACCGCGTTGGGATCGGCCTCCAGGATCTCCTGGGCCCGCACCACCGCCCCGCGCATGCCCTTCTCCGCCGGCGTCAGCTCCAGGCGCGCGCCCAGCAGGGTCAGCATCTTGCGCCGCTCCATCGACATGCTCTCGGGCATCACCAGGATCAGCGGATACCCCTTGGCGGCGCAGACGAAGGCGAGCGCGATGCCGGTGTTGCCGGACGTCGGTTCCACGATGGTGGTCTTGCCCGGCGTGATGCGGCCCTGGGACTCCAGCGCCTCGATCATCGAGACGCCGATGCGGTCCTTGACGCTGCCGAGCGGGTTGAAGAACTCCAGCTTGGCCACGACCTCGCCCTTGGGCTTCAGCTGGGCCGTGAGCCGGGGCAGCCGCACCAGCGGCGTGTCGCCGATCAGGTCGGTGATGGAATCGTAGATCTTGCCCCGCCCGGCCCGGCGATAGCGCGCGGCGTCATAGGCGGAGGATGGCGGGTTGGAGTCCATGGCGACGGCTCATCAGGAGAGAGGCTTTGGGCTTCGTCTATAGGCGGACGGCCCGGGTTTGTAACGCTCGCCCTAGCGATGCGCCCGCAGCCAGGCTGCGGACTGCCGGCCCACGATCTCGACCAGGTCCCCGAGCGTCAGGCCGACGTCGATGGCGTGCAGGCCCCAGCCCGAAGAGCGCTCGCTGAGGTCCGAGAAGGTGCGCGCCAGGGTGGCCGCCCCGACGCCGGAGGGCTTGATGGAGATCGCCAGGATGGTGTGGTCGCCCACGGTCCGGCACTCGCCCGAGATCAGACCCGGATTCTCCACCAGGGTGGTCCCCAGCAGGCTCTCGACCCGGGGCGTGGTCATCAGTTCGGAGTCCAGGACGTCGTGGCCCAGCAGCCTGGCCGGATTGACGCAGGCGGCCCTCAGCCCGGTCCCCCCGGCCTTGCCGAAGGCCGAATCCGAGCCGGGCGGGCTGGCGGCCAGGAAGCTGGAATAGGCGATCGCGCATCCGGTCTGGTCGGCGCCGCGACAGAGCGGGACGTGGCGGAAGCTGCCGCCCACATCGCCGCCGGTCTCCACCTGGACGTTGCCGCCCAGGAGGATGGCCGAGACCAGCAAGCGCTGGGCCGGCTTGCCGTCGATCTCCTCGGCGATCAGGCGGACCAGATGGAAGGCGCCCTGGCTGTGGCCGATCAGGACCACGCCGCGGCCGTGGTTGTCGTGGGCCAGATAGGCCTTCCAGGCGGCGCGCACGTCGCCATAGGCCCGTCCGGGGTCGACCTGGGCCGCGCCGCGCAGCGCGGCCATGGTGTTCTGCCGATAGAGCGGCGCGTAGGTCCGGCACTTGGCGGCGAAGCGGGCGAACTGGGCGAGGGCGACGCGATCCTCCTCGGGGCCCTCGGTCATGTCGGCGTTGGCCGTCTGCTCGCGCGAGACGGTGGGATAGACGTAGAAGCAGTCGATCGGGGCGGCCGGATCGGGGAGGTAGGTCTTCCGGGTCTGGGCGCCGTCGGCGGGCGAGAGCACCGTCGAGGTCAGGGGCCTGGAGCAGATGTCGGCTCCGCCCGGCCGGCAGAGCCAGTTCATGGGATCGGCATAGTCGGGTGCCGCGGCCGCCGCGCCCGGGGTCGGGCAGAGGGTCCCCAGGCCGGACAGCAAGCCCAGCAGGGCCATCGCATGGGTCAGCCGGTTCGTCATCCGCCCCTCCCTGGCCAGAGCCGCCCTCCCGCCTCAGGCCGCCGCGCGCTTGGCGCCCGAGAGCAGCGGCTCCAGCACATGGGCCGCCAGATGGCGCACCACCGGGGCGACCACCCCGTCGCCGGCCAGGTGCAGGGCCGCCGTGGTCCGCTTGGGCAGCCGGTAGTCATCCGCCAGGCCCATCAGCCGCGCGGCCTCGCGGGCGGTCAGCAGCCGGGCGCGGACCTGCCCCTCCTCGACCACCACCACGAACTGCCGCGACGAGCCGCCCGTGGGGGTCCTGAGGCAGCCGGCGATGCCGTCGAAGCGGACCTCGGCGCGCTGGACGCGCCGGCCGGCCTCGATCCGGGTGCGGCGGAAGGCGGTGCCGACGTGCCGCCCGCCCGTCAGCCGCAGCGCCTCCAGCCTGGCGCGGTGCAGGGGGGCCATCAGCGACAGCAGCCGCTCGGTCCGGGTCCCGGGCAGCCAGGCCGCGTCCTCGTCGGGCTCCAGCAGGTCGGCGAGGCCGAGGTTGCGGCGCGCGGGCGGGGGCACGCGCCACCAGACCCAGCGGTCCTTCAGGGCCTCGGGCAGGCGCTCGAACGCCTTCATCACCGCCGGCCCGTGGAAGCCGCCGGGGCCGCCGGAGGGCGCCTGGGTGTCCTTCACCGCCAGCACGAACAGGCGCGGCCGCGATTGCGGCGTGAACATCGCCGCGTCGATCTCCAGGGCCCCGAAGCGGTAGCCGAGCCCCGACAGGGCCGCGCAAAGCGCCGTGAAGTCGGCGCCCCCGTGCGAGGACAACAGGCCGGTGACGTTCTCGATGCCGAGCGCGCGGGGCGCGCGGCCCTCGGCGGCGAGCTGCTCGATCAGCCGCCAGAATCCCCAGAAGGCCGAGGAGCGCGCCCCCGCCAGGCCGTGGCGCGCGCCGGCGAGGCTGAGGTCCTGGCAGGGCGAGGAGGCCCAGGCCAGGTCCGCCCGGCCCGGCAGGTCGCCGGCGCCGAGGTCCCAGACGTCGCCGAGGGCCAGGTCGTCGTCGCCGAAGTTGTCGCGGTAGGCGGCGGCCTTGCCGGCATCGAAGTCGTTGGCGAACAGGCAGGTCCAGCCGGACCCCAGCCCGGTCCTCGCCATGCCTCCGCCGGCGAAGAATTCGTAGAAGGTGAATTGAGGCGGCCGACTCACGGCAGGGAGAGTGCCGGGCCGCGCGAGTCGTGTCAGCTTACGTTGCGCGCCAATCGGGCTAGACTGTTTGGGCGCCGGAGGCCGCCCATGGGTCGTGCTCTCGTCATCCTCGTCCTGGCGGCCGCGGCCCTGACGGCCTGCGGGCCCGACCAGCGCTCGGCCGTCGCCCCGGCCGCCGACACCCCCGCCAACCCCACCGAGCCGGCCAGCGCCCCCGCCTCGGCCCCGGCCGCTTACGCCTCCAGCGCCGCCCCGGCCGCGAGCCGCTAGCCTCCCGCGGGGATGGGCGGGGTGGGCGGACTACAGCGCCTGGCCGAAGCGCTTCAGGCCGGGGGTGCCGACGGCGGCCTGGAAGTCGGGGTGGCGGCGTTCCTCGACCAGCCGGAAGCCCGCCCGGGCATAGGCCCGCTCGGCCGCTGCGTTGCCGATCACGAACGAGATCTGGGCGTCGGGGAAGCGCTGCGCGCGCCCGACCTCCAGCGCCCGCGCCAGCAGGGCCGCGACCAGGCCCTTGCCCCGGTGCTCGGGCCGGCAGGCGACGTTCTCGATCACCCAGGACTCGTGGTCGTCGCCGGCCTGGGACGTGCAGCTGAACACATAGGCCCCACGCCGCCAGACCTCGCCGATCTGCTCGAGGGTCCAGCCGAGGCCCGACAGCGCCTCGGTCATCGCCGCTTCCGAGGTCGCGAACGCCGTCGAGCCGAAGGCGGCCAGCCCGGCGGCCGGTGCGCCGTCCGCCTCGGCCACCAGCCAGCGGTCCCAGCGCCACCACGAGGGCGTCTCGGTCAACACCAGCTGGGTCAGGGCGGCGAGGCAGCCGGCGTCGTCGAGGCCGAGGGAGATGTCGTACCAGCCGCGCGCCAAGTGCGCCCGGCCGGCGGTGAGGATGCACCAGGCCAGGAACGGGGCGTCCTCGGGACGGGCGGTCCGGATCACCGCGGTCACCGGATCAGAAGATCTCGAACAGTCCGGCCGCGCCCATGCCGCCGCCGACGCACATGGTCACCACCGCCCTCTTGGCCCCGCGCCGCTTGCCTTCCAGAAGGACGTGCCCGGCCTGGCGCGCGCCAGTCATGCCGTAGGGGTGGCCGATGGAGATCGAGCCGCCGTTGACGTTCAGGATGGCGTCGTCCAGGCCGAGCTTGTCGCGGCAGTAGAGGGTCTGGCTGGCGAAGGCCTCGTTCAGCTCCCACAGGTCGATGTCGCCGATCTTCAGGCCCTTGCGCTCCAGGAGGCGCGGCACGGCCAGCACCGGGCCGATCCCCATCTCGTCGGGCGCGCAGCCGGCCACCGCGAAGCCGGCGAAGCGGCCGAGCGGCTGAAGCCCCTTCTTCTCGGCGGTCTTGGCCTCCATCAGCACCAGGGCCGCGGCGCCGTCCGAGAGCTGCGAGGCGTTGCCGGCCGTCACCGTATGGCCCTCGCCGCGCACCGGATGCAGGCCGGCCAGCGCCTCCAGCGTGGTGTTCGGCCGGTTGCACTCGTCGTGGTCGACCACATAGTCGACCGTGCTCTCCTGGCCGGTGGCCTTGTCGACCAGCCTCATCCTGGTGGCCATCGGGACGATCTCGTCCTTGAACAAGCCGTTCTGCTGGGCCGCGGCGGTGCGCTGCTGCGACTGCAAGGCGTAGGCGTCCTGCGCCTCGCGGCTGACGCCATAGCGCTCGGCCACGATGTCGGCGGTCTCGATCATCGGCATCCAGAGGTCGGGCCGGACGCGCATCAGCTTCTCTTCGGTGAAGAAGTAGGTGTTCAGGTGGCCGCCGAGCTGGACCAGCGAGATGGACTCCACCCCTCCGGCGACGGCGACGTCGGCGGCTTCCTCGGCCACGTAGTGGGCGGCCGCGGCGATCGCCTGCAGGCCCGAGGAGCAGTAGCGGTTGATGGTCGCCCCCGCGGTCGAGACCGGGCAGCCGGCCCAGACGGCGGCGTTGCGGGCGACGTTGTGGCCGGTGGCGCCCTCGGGCATGCCGCAGCCCAGCACCACGTCCTCGACCTCGCCCGGATCGATCCCGGCCTTGGCCATCGCGTGCTGGATCGCGTGGCCGGCCAGGGCCGCGCCATGGGTGATGTTGAAGCCGCCCCGCTGGGACTTGGCCAGCCCCGTGCGGGCGTAGGAGACGAGGACGACGTCGCGCATCTGGGCTCTCCGAGGGGCGGCTAAGGCCGATGTTAACCGGCCAGGGTTGAATACCAGCCAAGGCGCCCATGGGCGAGACGCCTGCCACGGGCCGGTGTGCGAACCTCGAACACCGGCTCTGGCGCAAGGATTGCTCGCAGACGCGTAGCGTCGACCCCGCGGCGCCATTTCGAGACGTGAACGCCATGCCGGCCGAGCATCTGAAGCCCCTCACCTCCCTCCGCTTCTTCGCCGCGGCCTGGGTGGTGCTGTTCGCCTTCTGGCCGAGGCTGGACGTCGCCTTCACCCCGGGGATCATCTCCAAGGGCTATCTGGGCGTGGAGGTGTTCTTCATCCTCTCGGGCTTCATCCTCAGCCACGTCTACCTGCCCAGCGCCGAGGAAGGCCGCTTCCGCTACGGCAAGTTCCTGTGGGCGCGGCTGGCGCGGATCTATCCGCTGCACCTGATCTGCCTGGCGGCCATCGGGGTCCTGGGCATGGCGGCGGTGGTGGCCGGGCGGGCGATCGACCCGAACATCCTGTCCATGCCCTCGCTGGTCCCCAACCTCTTGCTGGTCCACGCCTGGGGCTTCGCGCCGGTGTCCGGCTGGAACCACCCGTCCTGGTCGATCTCGGCGGAGTGGTTCGCCTATCTGAGCTTCCCGGCCTTCGCCTGGGCCACCATCAAGCTGCGGAACCGCCCCGAGATGGCCCTGGCCCTGGCGCTGGTGCTGCTGTTCGGCCTGGACGCGCTGTTCCTGAAGTTCGCGGGCTTTCCCCTGACCCAGGCGACCTATGCCTGGGGGGCGCTGCGCATCGCGCCGTGCTTCGCCTATGGCTGCGCCCTTTACCTCGTCTGGCGCTCCGGTGCGGTCCAAAGCCGCACGGCCGCGCTTCTGGGCGCCTTGTTTTTCGGCGCCGCACTGATCGCCGGCGCCCAGGAAAACCTGCCCGATCCGGCCCTGGTGGCGGTCGCCGGCGGCATGATCCTGTTCCTGGCCAGCCTGTCCAGCACAGGATCCAAGGCCCTGTCGCACCCGGTGCTCGTGTATCTGGGAGAGATCAGCTACTCGATCTACATGGTCCACACCCTGTGGGACCTGGTCTTCAGCAACGGGGCGGCGACGATCTTCCACCTGGGCGACAAGCACCTGCCGCTTGGACTTTGGCTCTTGCTGATCTCGGGGGTGGTTCCTCTGGCCGCCGCCAGCTATCATCTGATCGAACGTCCGGCGCGCGAACGGCTGCGGGAATGGGTCCCAGCGGCGGGCGAGCGTGGCCTTAAGATCACGCCGGTCTGAAAAAGAGTCTTTTCATCTTTGGGTGCGATGGGGTTAAGTCACACCCGAGCGGTCACCGGAGGGGGAACTCCGTAAATGCATCAACGGGCGAGGACACTCGTCGGTTCCTTGGTTGCGTGCCTCGCCCTGGCGTTTTCGGGCGTCGGCGCCGCGCATGCCGAGGCCTACTGGCAATGCGCGGCTTTCGCGCGGGTGTTCTCGGGCATCCAGATCTTCGGCGACGCCTGGACCTGGTGGGAAAAGGCCACCGGCCACTACCTGAAGGGCGACACGCCCCAGGCCGGGGCGGTGCTGGTGTTCAAGCCGCAGGGCCAGATGCGGCTGGGCCACGTGGCGGTGGTGAGCCAGGTGCTGACCGACCGCATCATCCAGGTGACCCACGCCAACTGGTCGCCCATCGACGGCGACCGCGGCAAGATCGAGCAGAACGTCACCGTGGTCGACGTCTCGCCCGCCGGCGACTGGACCCAGGTCAAGGTCTGGTACGACCCGCTGCGCGACCTGGGCGCCACGACCTATTCGACCTACGGCTTCATCTACAAGACCGCCGCCGAGAACGCCGGCTCCGCCGCGCGCAACGCGGCCTTCACCGTGGCCCAGTCGACCGTCGGCCGCATGGCCGCCGCCGTGGCTTCGCCTTCGGCCACCACGCCGGTGCAGGCCTTCGCCAAGGATTCCACCGACAAGATCGCCGCCCTGATCCAATCGGTGATCGGCGGCTCGGACGCGGCCAGCAAATAAGCTGACCGTCCGGGTCGTTTTCGGCCCGCGCCCAACGATTCCTTAAGCGCCAAAAGCGAAGCTTCGGCCATGCCGAAGGCAGCGACGACCATCGCCCCGAAGAAACCGGGGCCCAAGAACCTCTTGCGGACGGCCGACTTCGGCGCCGTCAAGACGGCCGTCGAGCTGCACGGGCGCTTCCTCCGGGGCCAGCCGGGCGGCCGGCGCGCCAACCTCAGCCACCTGGACCTGTCCAACTTCGCCCTCGAGGGCGTCGACCTCAGCCAGGCCGAGCTGACCGGCGCGCGGCTGGTGGGCGCCTTCCTGTCGGACTCCCGGTTCGAGCACGCCGTGCTGTTCGGCGCGGACCTGCGCGACGCCGACCTCCGGCGCGCCAACCTCCAGCGCGCGGACCTGCGCGGCGCCTGCCTGCGCGGCGCCAACCTCGCCGGCGCCGACCTCGGCGACTGCGACATGCGCGAGGGCCTGATCGCGGTCCAGGACATCGACAAGGGCTTCTACATCCTGCGCCACGAGGCGCGGCCGGGCGAGCTGGACTACGCCCTGCTGGACGGCACCAACCTGAGCGGGGTGCAGAACAGCGACGGCCTGATCGTGGCCACCGACTTCCGCGACGCCATCCTGGCCGGGGCGCGGATGGTGCGGGCGCGGCTGGTGCGCACCGTGCTGGACGGCGCGGACATGTCGGGCGCCAACATCTACCAGGCCGACCTGTCGGGCGCCTCGCTGAGGCGCGCGGTGCTGAGCGAGGTGGACCTCGACGGCGCCAACCTGGACAACGCCAACATGGAGGGGGTGCTGACCGCCCCCCCGCCGATCGTCTACATCGACGACGAGCCGCTGCAGGACATCCTGGCCCGCCATCAGAGCTGGTGCGCCAGCGACGGGATGGAGGGCGCGCCGGCCCGGCTGGCGGCTACCGACTTCAGGCCACTGAGGACCCTGGCGCGGCGCAAGCTGACCGCCCTGCACGCGCCGGGCAGCATCTTCTTCGGCCTGTCGCTGGAGGGCGCGCAGATGCAGGGCGCCGACCTCTCGGGCTGCGACTTCAGGGGTTGCAACCTCAGGGGGGCGGACCTCAGGGGCGCCAAACTGGTCGGCGCCGACCTCACCCGAGCGGACCTGTCGCAGGCCGACCTGCGGCCCCTCGCCATCGCCGACGGGCGCTACGTGCGCGCCGACCTCACCCGCGCCAAGCTGCGCCAGGCCGACCTCACGCGGACCCGGCTGTTGCGCGCCCGCATGCTGGAAGCCGACACCGCGGGCGCCAAGATGATCGGCGCCGACCTCAGGGGCGCGGAAACCGAGATCTAGAGGTCCACCACCTCGCAGCCGGTGCGGCGCTGGATCAGGTCGGCCACGATGGCGCGGTGGCAGCGGGGCGCGTCGGCCTCGTAGCAGAGCAGGGCCGCGGTGCGGTCCTCGGCCGCCTCGCAGGCCTGGGCCAGCTGGACCTGGGCCTCGGGCTCCTCCAGGTGGGCGCGGTAGATCTCCTGCATCTCGGCGATGCGGCCGGCGTGCGCGGCCTGGCGTCCGGGCTTGGGGGTGCCGAGACCCCTCAGGTGCAGGTAGTCGATGCCGGCCGCCTTCAGGCTGGCCGCCAGCACGGTCTTGGAGAAGCCGGCCCGGCGCGAGGCGGCCACGGCCCGGACGTCGATCACGATCTGGACGCCCGCCGTCCTCAGCCGCCCGATCACGTCGTCGAGCGTGGACTGCTCGTAGCCGATGGTGGCGAGCCGGCCGCTCACAGCCAGCCGGGCAGGAAGCCGGAACCGGTCAGGGGCAGGGCCGGCCGGATGGCGCGGATGCGGGCGTTCTCCTGCGACAGCTCGGCGTCCCTGAGCTGGGTGATGCGCGCCTCGTCCGCCCCGATGCGGGCGTCCACGGCCGCCAGTTTGGCGGTCATGGCGACGGCCTGGGCCTGGTCCTCCGCGATGGTCGGCAAGGGCTAGTCCGTCGGCTGCGGCGGGGACGCAGGGACGGGCGCGGCGGGAGCGGCCCGGGCCGGGGCGACGGCGGCGCCCGCGCCGGCCATCGCCAGGCTCGCGGTCAGGGCGGTCATCAGGAAGATCGGTCGCATGGGCGCCTCGCCTTGGGGGGTCGAGCCCCCATCCTAATGGAAATCCCGGGACGGGGGCAGGATCCGTACGTCCCGCGGATGACGGTGACGGTCCTGGCGCGTGCGCGGATCGCCGCCGCTCCTGGCCGCGTCGTCGCCCATGGGGGGCTTCAGCGGCGGCTCGGCCTGCGACAGCAGGGCCAGGTCGCAGGTGCGGTCGATCAGGGCGTCGGCCACCAGGTGGATCACCCCGCCCTCGGCGTCGGCGGCCCGCTGCAGGCGGCCTTCGACCAGCAGCATGCGCGCGCCCATCACCACCGGGCGGAAGGCGTCGAACACCCTGGGCCAGACCACCACGTTCACGATCCCGGTCTCGTCCTCCATGTTCATGAACACCACCCCGTTGGACGAGCCCGGCCGCTGGCGCACCAGCACCACGCCGCCGAAACGGATGCGCCGGCCGTCGGGGATGCCGGCGACCTGCCGCGCCTCGACGGCGCCCTGGGCGGCCAGCCGCTCGCGCAGGAACTGCACCGGGTGCGCCTTCAGGGACAGCCGGAGGGTCTGGTAGTCCTGCACCACCTCCTCCGAGAGCGCCGCCGCCGGCAGGGCGAGCGGCGGGGCGCCGTCGGCCTCCTCCAGCCCCGCGGCGACGAACAGCGGCGCCGGCCGGGTCCACGGCAGGCCCCGGGCGGCCCACAGGCCCTGGCGGCGGGTCAGCTCCAGCGATCCCAGGGCGTCGGCGGCGGCCAGGGCGTCCATCGCTCCGGTCGGCAGGTCGGCGCGGGTCTTCAGCTCGTCCATGGAGGCGAACAGGCCGGCCTCGCGGGCCCTGGCGATCGCCTCCGCCCACTCCTTCCGGAACCCGTCGATCTGGCGCAGCCCCAGCCGCAGGGCCCGCCGGGGCAGGTGCACGCCGTTCAGGCCGCGGGGATCCTCTCCCCCTGGGGGAGGTGGCCCGCGCGGCGCGTCGGAGGGGGCTGACGGCCAAGGCGGCGGATACGAGCCTCCTTCCCCCGCTTCGCGGGGACTTCCCCCAGCGGGGGAAGATCCGGCCATCTGCTCCAGGGTGCAGTCCCAGTCGCTGAAGTTGACGTCGGGGGCGCGGGCCTCGACGGCGTGCTCGCGGGCGTCGCGGACGATCTGGGCGGAGGAATAGAAGCCCATCGGCTGGCTGTTCAGCAGGGCCGCGGCGAACACCTCCGGATGGCGCCACTTCAGCCAGGCCGAGACATAGACCAGCCGCGAGAAGGCCGCCGCATGGCTCTCGGGGAAGCCGTATTCGCCGAAGCCCTTGATCTGGTTGAAGCAGTTCCTGGCGAACGCGGGGTCGTAGCCGCGCGCGATCATGCGGCCGACCATCATCTCCTCGTATTCGTGGATGGTGCCCATGTGGCGGAAGGTGGCCATGGCCCGGCGCAGGCCGTTGGCCTCGTCGCCGTCGAACTTCGCCGCCTCCATGGCGATGCGCATCGCCTGTTCCTGGAACAGCGGCACGCCCAGGGTCTTTTCCAGCACCTTGCGCAGTTCGTCCTTGTCGCCGTGCTCGGGCGAGGGCGAGGGGAATTCCAGCCGGAAGGCGTCTCCCTTGCGCCGCTGCTCGTCCCGCCGCCGCAGGTAGGGATGCACCATGTCGCCCTGGATCGGTCCCGGGCGGACGATCGCCACCTCCACCACCAGGTCGTAGAACTTGCGGGGCCTGAGGCGCGGCAGCATGGCCATCTGGGCCCGGCTCTCCACCTGGAAGACCCCGACGGAGTCGGCCTTGCAGAGCATGTCGTAGACGCCCGGGACCTCGGCCGGCACGCTGTCCAGCTCCAGCCGTTCGCCGCCGAAGTGCAGCTCGATCATGTCGAAGGCCCGCTTGATGGCGGTCAGCATGCCCAGGGCCAGCACGTCGACCTTCATGATCCCCAGCTCGTCGATGTCGTCCTTGTCCCACTCGATGAAGGTGCGCTTCTCCATGGCGGCGTTGCCGATGGGCACGGTCTCCACCAGCGGCCGCCGGGTCAGGACGAAGCCGCCAACGTGCTGGGACAGGTGGCGCGGGAAGCCCATCAGCTCCTGGGTCAGCTCCAGCGCCAGCTTCAGCCGCCCGTCGGCGGGCTTCAGCCCCGCCGCCTGGACGTGCTCGTCCTGCAGCCCGTCGCCCCAGGATCCCCAGACGGTGTTCGCCAGGGCGGAGGTGACGTCCTCGGTCAGGCCCAGGGCCTTGCCGACGTCGCGGACGGCCGAGCGTTTGCGGTAGCAGATCACCGTCGCGCAGATGGCCGCGCGATGGCGGCCGTAGCGGTCGTAGACGTACTGGATCACCTCCTCGCGCCGCTCGTGCTCGAAATCGACGTCGATGTCGGGGGGCTCGGAGCGCTTTTCGGAGATGAACCGCTCGAACAGCACGTCCTGGTGCTCGGGATTCACCGAGGTGACGCCCAGGCAGTAGCAGACCACCGAATTGGCGGCCGAGCCGCGGCCCTGGCAGAGGATCGGGTCGGGCCGCGACCGCGCCCAGGCGACGATGTCGTGCACGGTCAGGAAGTACTCGGCGTACTTCACCGTGCGGATCAGCTGCAGCTCCTTGCGGATGGTCCTGACGATCTTCGTCGGGACGCCCTGCGGCCACTTCGCCCGCGCGCCCTTCATGGTGAGGTCCCGCAGGTGCTGCTGCGGCGTCTTGCCGGGGGGCACGGGCTCGTCGGGGTACTCGTACTTCAGGTCGTCCAGCGAGAAGCGGCAGGCCTGGACGACCTCGAGCGTCCTCGCCAGGGCGTCCTCGTGGCCCTGGAACAGCCGCGCCATCTCCTCGGGAGGCTTCAGGAAGCGCTCGGCGTTGGCCTCCAGCCGCCGGCCGGCCTCGTCGATGACGCCCCCCTCGCGGATGCAGGTCAGCACGTCCTGCAGCCGCCGGCGCGCGGGGTGGTGGTAGAGCACCCGGCCGGCGGCGATCATCGGCGCTCCGGCGCGCTCGCCGATGGCGGCCAGGCGGGCCAGGCGGGCGCGGTCGTCGCCGCGGCGCAGCGGCGCGGCGGCCAGGTAGAGCCGGTCCGGCCACGCCCGGGCCCAGGCGGCCAGGCGCCGCTCGAAGGCCGCGTCGGGCCGGTCCGGCGCCACGGCCAGGCCGATCAGGCCTTCGCCATGGGCCGCCGCCTGCTCGAAGGTGAGCCGGCATTCGCCCTTGGGGATCGGCGTGGCCTTGCGGCCGTCCTCGTCCGGCGCCGGGGCCGGCCGGGGATCGAGCAGGCTGGCCTCGCGGTCGGAGATCTCGCTCTTGCCCACCGACAGCAGCCGGCAGAGCCGGCCGTAGGCGTCGCGGTCCCTCGGATAGACGACCAGCTCGGCGCCGTCGGTGAACTGCAGCCGGCAGCCGGGCAGCAAGCGGAAGCCCTGCCGCTTGGCCTCGCCGTGGGCCCGCACCACGCCGGCCAGGCTGTTGCGGTCGGCCACCCCCAGGGCCGCCAGGCCCAGCGCCTTGGCCTGGATCACCAGCTCCTGAGGATGCGACGCCCCCTCCAGGAAACAGAAGTTCGTCCGCACATCGAGTTCGGCGTAGGGGAGGTTCATGGCGAAGGGTCGACGCTCTTCTCCCCTCTCCCTTCAGGGGGAGGGGTCGGGGGAGGGGGTCCGCGCCGCCCGTTCAGCTGCGGACCGACACCCGCCGCCTGCGCGATGGCCGCCAGCACGTCCGCGAAATCTTCCGAATTCCGGAACCGCAGCACGCGGTAGCCGGCCGCGCGGAGCCGGACTGTTCGCGTCTCGTCGCGGGCGGCTCTTTCAGGATCGGCGTGAAAATAGCCGTCGAGCTCGACGACCAGCCGCTTGGGAACGCAGCAGAAGTCGACGATGTAGGGGCCGATCGGGTGCTGGCGACGGAAATGAAGGCCGGCGAGACGGTCCTTCCGCAGATGCTTCCAGAGCTCCCGTTCGGCGGCGGTCGGGTTTTTCCGCATCCGGCGCGCGGCTCTGATCCCTTTCGTCTTTGGCGCGGAGAGGTCGTTCGGGCCGGAGAGTCCGGCGCGGACCCCCTCCCCCGGCCCCTCCCCCTGAAGGGAGAGGGGAGGATTGTGCTCGTCTCCCTTCACGCGAACACCCCGTGCAGCCACCAGGTGGGCAGGGGGGTCTGGGAGTCGCGGTCGTAGAGGCCCTGGCGGAACAGCCAGTAACGGCGGCCGTCCTCGTCTTCCACGCGGTAGTAGTCGCGGGTGCGCAGGGCGTCCTGGAGCTCCCGCGCCCGGCTTCGCTCGCGCAGGCGCCGGGCCTTGTCCTCTTCGGTCCCGGGCGGCGCCTCGGGCTCGGCCAGGGCGGGAACCGGCCCGCGCCACCATTCGGGGCTCAGCCGCTCGGGCCCCTCGGCCCGGGCGACCTTGCGGGTCACGCGCCGCCAGCAGAACTGCGCGGGCGGGGTGTCGGGCATGCCGGCCAGGGTCTGGATCGGCTCGGGCGGGTCGAGCAGGAACAGGGGCCGCGGCCGCTCCTCGGCGGCGTCCGCGGCCGGCGCGGCCTGGAGGCCGGCCCGCGCCCAGGTCTCGGCGCGTTCGGGCAGGTGGCTGCTCAGCAGCGCCGGCCGCAGCACCGCCTCCTCGCCCAGCCGCGCGCCCAGCCGGTCGATCAGGGCCGCCAGGGCCTCGGCCCCGCCGCGCGCCTGGCCGGACTCCAGGTCGCCCTGGCGCGCCTGGGCCGCCTCGGACCTGTGCGAGGAGACCATCAGGGCGTCGGCGCCGAAGCCGAGGTCGAGCCGCTCCAGCCCCCGCTCCCTGAGCAGGCGGAGCAGGTGCGCCGGGGCCGCGGCCGGCGCGCTGAGCCCGGCCTCGATGGAGGTGGCGCGGCCGTCCACGCGGAAGGCGGTCAGCACCAGCCGCCGCGCGCCCTTGCCGCCCTGGTCCAGCTGGGCGGCCAGGGCCTCCACCAGGGGCGGCAGGGCCCAGGCCACCCCCTCGACGTCCACGATGGGCTCGGCGAAGGCGCGCCAGACCCGGTAGAGCGGTTCGGGCCGCACCGGCTCGAACGGCTCGGCCTCGATCCCCAGGGCCTGGTCCAGGCGGCGGACCAGCTCCATGCCCTCCTCGCCGCGGAACCGGCGCGCCAGGCCCGCGCGCGGCAGGGGGTAGAGCTCGCCGATGCGCTTCAGGCCAAGCCGGTGCAGCAGCCGCAGCGCGCGCTCCGACAGGCGCAGGGCCTGGACCGGCAGGCTCTTCAGCGCCTCGCGGGTGCGGCCCTCGCCGGCCAGGCGGTCCTGGCCGAAGCGGGCGAGCGCCCAGGCGGCGCCGGGGGTGTCGGCCATGGCGGCGCGGGCGACGATCCCGGCCCTGGCGAGGCGCCGTTCGATCTCCTGCAGCAGCGCGCCCTCGCCGCCGAACAGGTGCGCGCCGCCGG
>JANWHQ010000106.1 GCA_025450315.1 Caulobacteraceae bacterium | reverse complement strand
GAGACTCTCTTGGCGTTGCCGAGCATCTCGAGGGTGACATTCTCGAGCTTGACGCCAAGGTCTTCGGAAACGACCTGGCCGCCGGTGACGATGGCCAGGTCTTCCAGCATGGCCTTGCGGCGATCGCCGAAGCCCGGGGCCTTGACCGCCGCGACCCGGAGGCCGCCGCGCAGCTTGTTGACCACCAGGGTGGCCAGGGCCTCGCCCTCGATGTCCTCGGCGATGATCAGCAGCGGGCGGGTGGACTGCACCACCGCTTCCAGCAGGGGCAGCAGGGTCTGCAGCGAGCCGAGCTTCTTCTCCGAGAGCAGGATCAGCGGGTCTTCGAGATCGACCTCCATCTTCTCGGCGTTGGTGATGAAGTAGGGCGACAGGTAGCCGCGGTCGAACTGCATGCCTTCGACCACTTCGAGCTCGGTCTCCAGGGTCTTGGCTTCTTCGACGGTGATGACGCCCTCGTTGCCGACCTTCTCCATGGCGCGGGCGATCATCTCGCCGATCTCCCGGTCTCCGTTGGCCGAGATGGTCCCGACCTGGGCGATCTCGTCATTGGTGGTGATCTTGCGCGAGGACGCCTTGATCGCCTCGACGGCGGCGAGGACGCCTTTCTCCACGCCGCGCTTCAGGTCCATCGGGCTCATGCCGGCGGCCACCGACTTCAAGCCTTCCACGACGATGGCCTGGGCCAGGACGGTGGCGGTGGTGGTGCCGTCGCCGGCCTTGTCGCTGGTCTTGGAGGCGACCTCGCGGATCAGCTGGGCGCCGAGGTTCTCGAACTTGTCCTCGAGCTCGATCTCCTTGGCGACGGTGACGCCGTCCTTGGTCGAGCGCGGGGCGCCGTAGGATTTCTCGATCACCACGTTGCGGCCCTTGGGGCCCAGGGTCACCTTCACCGCGTTGGCGAGGATGTTGACGCCGCGGAGCATCCGGTCGCGGGCGTCGGACGAGAAGTAGACGTGTTTGGCGGTCATGGCTGTCTTTCGGGGAAGAGGAAAATGGGGGAGGGGAAGGGCCTAGGCGGCCTTGGCCGTAGCGGCGGGAACGTCGACGATCCCGAGGATGTCGGCTTCCTTCATGATGATCAGGTCTTCGCCGTCGATCTTCACCTCGGCGCCGGACCACTTGCCGAACAGGACGCGGTCGCCGGCCTTCACGTCGAGCGGGACGCGCTTGCCGTCCTCGTCGCGGGCGCCGGGGCCTGCGGCGATGATCTCGCCTTCCTGAGGCTTCTCCTTGGCGGTGTCGGGGATGATGATCCCGCCCTTGGTCTTCGCTTCTTCTTCGATGCGCCGAACGAGGACGCGATCGCCAAGGGGACGAAAGGCCATGTGCTGAATCTCCGGTGGAAGCGCGGCTCGCCAAGTCGCCGCCAGGATTGGCAGTCGACACCTTCGAGCGCCAGACCTCTTCCAAGATGGCCCGCGAAAGGCGAAATTCAAGGCGGAATCGGCCCGTTCGGGCAAATATTGTCGCCCCGTTTCCCCGATATTCGAGCCAGCCCCGTCTTGCCGGAAAAAATAGATCCGGGCACGTCAGGATTATAATCCGGGATTTCACGCCCCCGATCTGTTAGATTGTCTTTGTCTCTACTTTGAGACGCGTGTGCGGTGGATGAGCCGCAGCGCGCTGGGACGGCTGCGCACGGCGCGGATCCCGGCCAATCCCCTGAAAGGGGACCAGCATGAGCGTCGCCGAAGGCTATTGGACCATCCAGGTGATCAGGCGCGATCGCAACCAGGTCGGTCCCCGCTACGTCTGCCGGGCTCCAGACGACGCCGCCGCCCGAGGCATCGCCGGCCATTTGAGCGGCTCGTCGAAGGACGTGGTGGGCTACGACATCCACCGGATCGACAATCCGCACGGCGCGAACGCGCGCGTGCTGGACCTCGGGCAATCGGAAAGCGTCGCGAGCTCCGACACCTGGGCCGTGCTCCAGGCGGCTCGCCGCAGCGCCTGAGCCTCCCGCGCCCCTAGGGTTCGCGCACTTCGCTTCTGTGGATCAGGGTGTCGAAGTCGAGGATGTTCTGCTTCAGCTTGGTGATCGCCCCGGGGCTCACGTCGACCTCGCCCGAGTGCATGGTCATGGCGCCGCTTTCGAAGCGCGCCAGCTGATCGATCAGCAGATCACGCAGATAGCGCCAGCGCTGCACGACTTCGGAATGGCTTTCCATGGGGCACCTTAGGGCCGACCGCTGCGCAGCGCCATGGCCCAAGGCGGCGGGCCTGGCGGGCAGTCGTTCAGGCGTCGTCTTCGCAAATGACCACCTGGGCGGCCGTCGCGCGCGACAACGGCAACCGGGCGGCGTCCTGGGCGGCGGCCACCGCGGCCCCCCGACCACGATAATGGCCGAAGAACTCGCCATCGCGCGCCACCTGCCAGATGCCGTTCCGCAAGGCGACCTCGAAGACGGCGGCGCCGCCTCCGTCCGTTCCCGGGCGGCTCACAGGTGGAACAGGGACATGGCGGCGACATAGCCGAGGGCGGTGACGCCCACGGCCAGCGCGGCCAGGAAGGCCGCGCCGAACCGCCGGAAGGCGCTCGGTGGCTCCACGGCGCGGCTACGATATGCGACTGACTTCATGACCTTGGCTTTCGCCTCTATGGTGGGCGCCTGCACCCCGTGGGAGACGAGGGGCGCAACCTCCGGCCTGCAAGTGGGGATTCCAGTCCCCGAATCTAAGGCCGCCGCGAACAGATGACCGGCGAGACGCAGCGCGCGGGGCTGGAATTGCCGATGGCGCGTGCTGGTCTCCGCTGCCGACGATCTGGCCGAAGCGGTGCGGCTGGTCGGCGATGCGGCTTCGACCCGGCCGGCCGCGCCGACGCCCGGGCGCTCAAGCTACCGACGGCGGAGGGCGCCGCAGCCTGGCCAGCAGGCTGCGGCGCCTTCGACTAGCGACCGCTATGGATCAGCATCGACGCGATCACGCCGGTGGCCACCGCCGCCATGACGTATCGTCCGTTGGACTCGCGCCATTCATAGCCGCGCGGCGGCTGACGCAGGTGGTGACGGCGATAGTCGACGGGCCGGGCGCTGTTCCAGTCGCTGTAGCCCATCCGCTCGCCGCGCCGCCACTGATGGCCCGAGCCGCGATCGGTCGCCCAGCCCGCGTGCTGGTCGCCGCGGTCGTGGCCGTAGCCGCGGTCCTGGGCGTTGGCGGAGCCCGCGGCGCCTGCAACGAGCGCAGACGCGGTCAGGGCCATGATGAGAGCCTTCATGGGGTCGTCCTCGATTTTCTTGGAGATATCGGCGATGATTTTCGCCATCTGAATCGAGAACGCGGTTAAGCTTCGTGGGTTCCCAATATTCGATAATATTTGCGGAATCTGTATTTTGAAATGGCAGCTACATCGTCATTCGATACGGATAAAGAGCCGGCTATCGCCGGGCCAATTCAATCACTGCACCTCGGCATGGATGACCGAGACCAGCGTCCCCACGCGGGGGTTGGTGAGCTCGACACGGGCCTTGATTTGCCGGGCGAGGGCCTGGACGATGTTCGCGCCCAGGCCTGTTTCCGGAGCCCGCGCGACGGCTGGGTCTTCCACCGAGCCGATTCCGTCGTCCTGGACCGACAGCGTCCATCCGGACAGGCTGGAGCGGAAGTCCACCGATATCGCGCCGCGCCGACCGTCCGGAAAGGCGTGCTTGAGGGCGTTGATCACCAGTTCGGTCACGATCAGGCCCAGGGCCATGGAAATGTCGGCCGTGGCGATGCTGTCGTCGGCGCTCACCGTCAGCGAAAGCCGCGCGGGATCGTCGATCATCGATGCGGCGATGCTCTGGCAGAGGTCGACGAGGTAGGCGCGCAGTTCCACCTCGGCGAGCCCGGAGGCGGCGAGCTGCCGCTGCAGGGCCGCCACCGACATCACCCGGCTGTGCGCGTCGTAGAGCTGGCGCCGGGTGTCGTCGGAATGCTCCTTGCGGGCGTTCAGCATGAGCACACTGGCGATGATCTGCAGACTGTTGGCGATGCGGTGCTGCAGCTCCTGCAGCTGGATCGTCTTGTCGCGCAGGCGGGCGTCGCTGAGCGCCTCGCTCAGGCGCGTCTGGGTGAGGTCGTTGACCGACAGCAGCAGGCGGATGCCGACCCCGTCGTAGTCAAGTTTCTGGACTTGCAGACCCAATCGGCGGCCGGGCAGGCCGTCGCGATCGAGATCCATCTCGCAAGGTTCGATCTGTTTGTGGCCGGCGACCGCCTTGGCGAGCAGCGAACGAAGCCGGGGTGCATTCCATTCGCCCTCGCCCAGGTCGAAGAGCCGGACGCCTCGCAGGTCGGCCGAGGTGAAGCCGAACGCGCGGCGGAACGAGGTGCTCGCCGCGATCAGCCTCAGGTCGCCGTCCAGCAGCAGGGCGGGCGCGTTGGACGAGGCGACAAGTGCGAGGGCCAGGCTTTGGGCGACTTCGGGATGGACGAGCGAGAGCGAGGCCATGACTGGCCCTTTCGTGGCCCGGGCGGCTCGCGACGCGAAAGCCGTGCCCGGCGCCTGCAATGTTGTGAAGCGCGGCCACTCCGTCGGAGCGAACCCTAGCCACAGCATAGCACAGCCCGATTGGCCGCTCGCATCCTTTCGTATCGGGCTCGCAGGCGCGAGCCGTCATCCCCGCCGCCAGCGGCCCCCGATGGCCAGCGGGCTTCCCACCAGCCCGAGATAGAATCCGACGTCATAGGGGACGCCGGTTCCCTTGGATTCGTAGAAGCGCACCGACCAGGGCAACAGGTGGGGCACGAAGTCGTTCAGCACCTCGCCGATGAGGGTGAAGGGCGCGATGATCCCGTGCCAGACGCCCAGGAGGAACTGCAGCAGCAGCCCTCCGTTCGCGGCGTGCTGGGCCCCGGGCGAGCCGGCGGTGCAGGCGGCCAGGGTCAGCAGCACCGCTGCGGCGCCGGCGATCTCGATCAGGCGTCTCATGACGGTCTCCTTGGAGCCGAACCTCGTCGCCTAGGCCGCGCGTCGCAAAAGGCGGACGAGCAGCAGCAGAATGACGGCGCCGATCGTGGCGCCGATCAATTCGCCCTCGAGGCCCCCGATATGGAGCACATGGAAGTGGGCCAGCAGGAAGCTGCCCAGGAACGCGCCGATCACGCCAACGACCATGTTGCCGAAAAGGCCGAAGCCGTAGCCCTTGACGATGAGGCCCGCGAGCCATCCGGCGACCGCGCCCACGATCAGGAAAATAATCAGGGATTCCAAGCCCATGCTCGCCTCCTAGTGGTTGGTGGGGCGCAGGTGGCGGCGGTCGCCCGCCGTCACCTGCGCCGAAAGCTAGTCCGGCTTCATCAGCCCCGGTCGTCGCCGATCGACTGGCGAAGGTCGTCGCTCAGCCGGTCGACCCGGGCCTGCATCCTGGCCTCGTCGTCCGGCGACAGCCGGCCGTCGGAGCCGCGCCGCTCCCGTTGCGACCGGCGGATGGCGTTCAGGGAGCGCATGTCGCGACGGGCGTCGGCCTCGGGCAGGGTTCCGTTGTCGGCGGCGGCCTGGATGCGCTGCTCCAGCCGGGCTTCCCGCTCGTAGAGGTCGCGGTGCATGGAGGTCTGGGGCTGGCGGTCCTGGTAGGCGGCCGGCGAGCGGTGGGCGCTGGTGGCGATCCAGCGGCCTTCGGCGTCGTAGTAGCCCCAGGTGGCGCCGGCGCGCCAACGATGCTGGGCGTCGTAGTAGCCGGGCTGGGCGTCGGCGACCCAGACGCCGTTGGCGTCGCGATGGCCGGCGCGCGCGCCGGGGATCCAGTTGCCGGAAGCGTCATAGGCGCCGGTGGCCTCGCCGCGGACCCAACGCCCCGAGGCGTCATAGTGTCCGCTGGCGGCGGCGACCCAGTCGCCCCTGTCGTTGTAGTAGCCGTTGACCGAAGCCGGGACCCAGCGGCCGTCGGCGTCGGTGTAGCCGCTGGCGGAGGGGTCGGTGTGCGCCGCGATCCAGTCGCCGGAGGGGTCGTAATAGCCGTTCGGCGCGCCGGCGACCCAGGCGCCGTTGCGGTCGTAGTAGCCGCGGGCGTCCGCCCGGGCGACGGCGTTGGCGTGCCACTGGCTGTTGCGATCGTAATAGCCGTAGGCGTGGGCGCAGTCGCGATCGGGCTGGGACAGCTGATTGCCGACCACCGCGCCGCCGACCCCGCCGAGGACGGCGCCCGTCGTGTGATCGCCGCGTCCGGCGATGGCGCTGCCGAGCAGGGCGCCGAGCCCGGCCCCGACCACCGTGCCCGCGACCTGGTTGCCGCGTTGCGACTCACAGGTCTGCTGGGCGGAGGCCAGGGACGGGATGAGGGCCGCAGCGGCGAGGCCGGCGACCAGGAACAGCTTTCGCATTTATTGGATATCTCCTGGGAGGACATGGGTCCTTCCCTTGGTCCAACAACGCGACCGGGCGACAATAGTTCCGTCTATTCGTATAAATAAAGTAAAGCGCCAATTCTTCGAAAGCTATTCGATCGCCAGGCAAGAAAAAAGCGCTTCGATTGCCCGATCGCCCGGATCACCGCATCACGAACGGGTTCGGGACGTCGTCGTTTGTGTCGATCCAGACGCTCTTTTCCTGCAGGTAGTCGCGGATGGCGGTCAGGCCGCTCTCGCGACCAAGGCCCGAGCGCTTGTAGCCGCCGAACGGGGACATATAGCTCACCGCCCGGTAGGTGTTGATCCAGACCGTGCCGGCCTCAAGCCGCTCGGACATCCTGAGCGCCCGCTTGATCGAGGTGGTCCAGACCCCCGCGGCCAGGCCGAACAGGGTGTCGTTGGCGATCTCGACCGCCTCGTCGTCGGTGTCGAACGCGATGACCGACAGGACCGGGCCGAACACCTCTTCCTGGGCGATGCGCATGGCGGGGGTGACCCCGGTGAAGATGGTCGGCTCGACGAACCAGCCCTCGCCGCACTCCCGACGCGTCGCGGCGGCGCCGCCCAGCACGCACTGCGCGCCTTCGCCCTTGGCGATCTCGATGTAGCCCAGCACCTTGTCGTATTGCGGCCGGGTGGTGATCGGCCCGACCTGGGTCGCGTCGTCCAGCGGGTCGCCCATCCGGGCGGTGCGGGCCAGCGTCAACAGCTTGTCCATGAACCGGTCGTGGATCGTACGCTGGACCAGCAGCCTGGAGCCGGCGATGCAGGTCTGGCCGGTGGCGGCGAAGATGCCCGAGACCGCGCCCTTGACGGCGTTGTCGATGTCGGCGTCGTCGAACACGACGTTGGCCGACTTGCCGCCCAGCTCCAGCGTCACCTTCTTGATGCCGCGGGCGGCCAGTTCATAGACGTGCTGGCCCGTGGCGTCGCCGCCGGTGAAGGCCACCTTGGCGACCTTGGGGTGGGTGACCAGAGCCTCGCCGATCTCCGAGCCGAAGCCGGTGACGATGTTGACGACCCCGGGCGGGAATCCGGCCTGTTCGAACAGCTCGCCGAAGGCGAAGGCCGAGACCGAGGAGAACTCCGACGGCTTCCAGACCACGGTGTTCCCGGCCGCCAGCGCCGGGGCCAGCTTCCAGGTGGCCAGCATCAGGGGCGAGTTCCAGGGCGTGATGGCGGCCACCACGCCCAGCGGCTCCTCGCGGGTGAAGTTGAAGACGCCCGGCTTGTCGATCGGGATCACCCGGCCCTCGATTTTGTCGGCCAGGCCCCCGAAGTAGTAGAACCACTGCGGGATGTACCGGAGTTGGCCGCGCATCTCGGTGATCAGCTTGCCGTTGTCGCGGCTCTCCAGCTCGGCCAGCCGGTCGGCGTTCTCGGCCACCAGGTCGCCGAACCTGCGCAGCACCGCGCCTCGCGCCGACGCGCTCAACGCCCGCCACGGTCCGCGGAAGGCGTCCCAGGCGGCCTTCACCGCCCTGTCGACATCCTCCGCCCCCCCGCGCGGGACCTCGGCCCAGGCCTGGCCTGTGAACGGGTTCTCGGACGCGAACCACTGCCCGCCGGCCGGATCGCGCCACTGCCCGCCGATCAGCATCTGGTGCTTTTGCATGCGTTCGTCTCCGCGGCCGGTCAATAACGTCCCCTCTCCCTTCAGGGGGAGGGGCAGGGGTGGGGGTCCGCGCGGTAATCTCAGCTGCGAGCGGCGCGGCCGCATGCAGGGGAGATCGTCTTTGGACCCCCTCCCTCGGTCCCTCCCCTGAGGGGGAGGGAAGCTGATCAGGCCTTCTCTTTATCAAGTTCGGCCAGGGCGTCCTTGGCGGTGCGGAAGGAGTCCACCGCGCAGGGGATGCCGCCGTAGATGCCGACCTGGAGCAGGACCTCGCGGATCTCCTCCTTGGTGACGCCGTTGCGGATGGCGCCCTTCACGTGGACGCGCAGCTCGTGCTGGCGGTTCAGGATCGAGATCATGGCCAGGTTGATCAGGCTGCGGTCGCGCTTGGAGAGCTCCTTGCGCCCCCAGGCCCAGCCCCAGCAGTATTCGGTAACCAGGTCCTGCAGCGGCCCGGTGAAGTCGTCCTTGTTCTTGAGGGCGTTCTCCACGTACTCGGCGCCAAGCACCGACTTGCGGATTTCAAGACCGCGATCGTAGATTTCCTGGCTCATGACGTCGTCTCCTGTGTCGTGCGGGCCCAGCGGACGCCGCGGGTTTCGAGAAGGGATTCCAGGGCGCACTGCCCCGTGAACTGTTCGGCCTGGAAGCCGGCCCGGCGGGCGGCCTCGACGTTCTCGGCCATGTCGTCGACGAACAGGCAGCGGGCCGGATCGACCCCGGCGCGCGCGGCCACCAATGCGAAGGCGGCCAGGTCAGGCTTCACCGCGCCGATCTCGTGGCTGAGATAGAGCTCGAAGCGATCCAGGGCGGCGCCGGCCATCTCGGCCACGCGCGCCCAGTGCGCGGCGTTGGTGTTGGAGAAGACGGCCACGCGGTTGTGCGCCGACAGGGCGGTCATCAGGTCCAGCATGTCCTGGTCGAGCTCCAGATGGCAGCTCCAGTCCTGCAGGAACGCCTCCCAGTCCGCCTCATAGCCGAGCTCGTCCGCCAGGCGCCGGTGCAGCTCGGAGACCGGGGTCTCGCCCGTGCCGAGCGTCGGGTCGGCGTGGTCGGCGCGGATGGTCGCCAGGGCGTCCGGCATGGCGCAGCGGCTGGCGAGGCGCGCCATCAGGCGCTCGTTGTCGTGTGGCACGAACACTCCGCCCGCGTCGAAGATCAGGACGTCGAAGGGCCGATCAGTCCGCATCGATGGCCGCGAGCACCTCGGCCGTCTTGGCCATGCAGGTGAAGTCCGAGTCCGGGCCGTAGAGCTGTTTGGTGATCGACATGAACTGCCGCACCGACGAGCCCACCACCATCGGCACCCCCATGGCCTCGGCCTCCTCCAGGCACAGGCGCAGGTCCTTGAAGGCCAGGGCGGTGGCGAAGCCGTAGTCGAAGGTCCTGGGCAGCACCGAGCGGGGCCACTTGTCCCGGGTGGCGCTGGAGGCGCCGGTCGAGACGTTCAGCACGTCGATCATCAGCTTGGGGTCCAGGCCCGCCCGGGCGCCCATGGCCATGCCCTCGGCCGTGACGGCGATGGTGGCGCAGGAGATCAGGTTGTTGACCAGCTTCATGGTCTGGCCTGCGCCCGGCGCCTCGCCCATGAAGAACAGCTTGCCGAAGACGGCGATGATGGATTCGTACTGGTCGAAGCTGGCCTTGGGCCCGCCGACCATGATCGCCAGCGTGCCCTCGCGCGCGCCCTTCACCCCGCCCGAGACCGGCGCGTCCAGGGCCGCGACGCCCTTGGCCTTCAGCCCGTCGTGGACGGCGACGGACACCTTCGTGCCGGTGGTCGAGAGGTCGACGAAGGTCTTGATCTTCGAGCCGTGGATCACGCCGCTCGAGCCCAGGGCCGTGTCCTGGACGACCTGGGGGCTGGGCAGGCTGGCGAACACCAGCTCGCATTCGTCGGCGACCGCCTTGGCGGAGGCGGCCCGCACCGCCCCGCGGTCGGCGAGCGTCTTCACCGCGGCGTCGCTGGGATCCATGACCGTCAGGGTGTGGCCCGCGTCGATCAGACGGCCGGCCATGAGCCCGCCCATGCGGCCGAGACCGATGAAACCAATGTGCATGTGTTCGCCTCGAGTTTGGCTGACCTGAACTATGACTTGGGCTCGACGTCCAGCCTGACGACATCGGCGAGCCCCGGCCGCGCCTGGGGATACTGCTTCAGCACCTTGGGGTCATGCCCCGGGATGATGTGGGCCATCGACGGCGCGAGCCGCCGGAGGGTCTGCAGGCCCTCCAGGTAGTCGCCCACGTCGGCCAGCACCGGGAAGGGGTGGTTGCGCTCGAGGTTGGCGTAGAGGTGGGTGGCGTCCGAGGCCAGCACCACCGGGCCCCTTGCGGTGTTCACCCGCACCACCTGCAGCCCCTTGGTGTGGCCGCCCAGCTTGTGCAGCGTGATCCCGGGCGCCAGCTCGCTGTCGCCGTCGTGGAACTGCACCTTGCCCTCGAACACCCGGCGGACCATCGCCTCGACGTCCTGGGCCTCGAAGGGGAAGCGCATGATCGGGTGGCACATGCACCGGCCGGTGCAATAGGCCATCTCGGCGTCCTGGATGTGGAAGCGGGCGCCCGGGAACAGGCCGAGGTTGCCGGCGTGGTCGTAGTGCATGTGCGAGACGATCACGTCCTCGACCTCACCCGGCTCGACGCCGATGCTCCTCAGCCCCTCCTGGATCGGCAGGGTGGTGATCCGGCCGCGCCGGCGCGCCACCTGCGGGTCGAAGCCGGTGTCCAGCACATAGGTCTTGGCGCCGCCCTTGATCGCCCAGACGAAATAGTCGAGCGGCATGTCGGTCTCGTGGTCGTCGCCGCCGATGAAGTTCTCGGCCGCCTTGCGCGGATGGTGGCCATAGCGGACGGCGTAGATCTCGTAGGTGTCGGTCATGGCATCCTGATCGCGCCAAACCAGCGGGGGCCGCAAGACAAAGCGTCCCCTCTCCCTTCAGGGGGAGGGGCAGGGGCGGGGGTCCGCGCCGGCTCTTCAGCCTCCTGCGACGGATCAGCTTTCGCGGCGGAGAGGATCATTGGACCCCCTCTCCCGACCTCTCCCCCTGAAGGGGAGAGGAGCACCGAGGCGCTCACCTCGCGTAGAACCGGATCGGCAGCTTGGCCGGGCCGTGGCCGATGGTGGTGATCCACCACTGCGGATCGCCGGCGGCCTCGAAGCGGTCGACCCGCTTCATCAGCGCGCCCAGCAGGGCGTCGGCCTCGAGCTGGGCCAGGGTGCGGCCCACGCAGGAGTGGATGCCGTAGCCCCAGCCGACGTGGCCCCTGAGGTCGCGCTTGATGTCGAAGCGCTCGGGGTCGGTCCATTTGCGCGGATCGCGGTTGGCGGCGGCGAACAGCAGGCCGCAGCGTGTGCCGGCCGGGATCACATAGTCCTCGATCTCGACGTCCTTCATGGCGATGCGCCCGGCCATGCGCGAGGGCGAGTCCCAGCGCAGGGCCTCGTCGAAGGCGTTGCGCAGCAGCTTGGGCTCGGCCTGCAGCGCCTTCCACTGGTCGGGGAACTGGCAGAAGGCGCGGATGGCGTTGGCCATGGTGATGACGGTGGTGTCGGCGCCGGCCGACAGGATGGTCATGACCAGCAGGTGCGCTTCCTGCTCGGTGATCTCGCCCCGGTCGGCGGCCAGGTACATCTGCATGCCCAGGCTGTCGGGGTCGAGCTGCTCGCGCGAGCAGGCCCACGCCGCCCATTCCAGGAGGGGCTCGGCGCCGACCATGGCCTCCTGGAACAGCTCGTTCATCGGCCCCATGGTCGCCCAGACCGCGTGGCCGAAGGCGCTCATCTGCTCGCGGCCCTTGTCGGGCATGCCGATGATGTCGGGCAGCACCTTGTGCACATAGGGGGCGGTGATGTCGGCCACCGCGTCGATCTCCTGTCCGGCCCTGGCCATCAGGGCGTCGACCTGGTCGGCGGCGATCTTGTGAAAATGCTCCTCCATCGACTTCATCGCCCGGGGCGAGAGGGCGGTGGCGATGATCGCGCGCACGCGGGTGTGCTCAGGCGGGTCGTCGGTCAGCAGGATCTCGGGCCGCACCGAGTTGGGGTCGTGCCAGGGGCGGGAGGTGTTGGAGAAGTTCTCCCACTCGCGCAGGCCGTCCGAGACATGCTCCCAGCGGCCCATCACGGCGATGTTCTCGCGGTTCAGCCACACCACCGGCGCCAACTCGCGCAGGCGGTCGTCGACGGCGCGGGCGTTCAGCACGGCGTCGCGGTTGAACACGTCGTCGTCGATGGCGGGAATCGAGGCCGGCATTCCTGGGCGTCTCCGAGGCGCGCGGGTTCTGATCTGGTGCGCGCGGCGCCTTACTTAGCCGCCCGCCCGGGGCCGGTTCAACGCCGCTGTGCCGGCGAGCGCCCCGCGGGCCCGTTGGACCGAGGAAAACTCCGAAACTTCGACCATGCGAAAATATTTAGGGCAAGAGCCTTGCCTCTTAGTGCGACGCAACATATATGCTTTCGCAACCGCACAAGAGAGGGGTTCCCGTCATGACTCGCTTCTTCCAATGGCTGGACAAGCTCGCGATGGCGCATCCCTACGCCGCCATGGCGCTGTTCCAGCTGCCGTAGCCCGTTTCAGTACGCGTACCAGTACCAGTAGCGTCCCAGTCCAGTTGCTTGCGAAGCCCCGGCCGCCCCCCAGCGCCGGGGTTTTTCGCATGTGCGCGCCCGAGCGGCCCCGAAGGGGCCTGGCTGTCATCGATGTCGGGAGAAAGGCGCCTGCGCTCAGTGTCTTCGTAAGCCAACGCAGGCAGCAACAAGCTATGCCGTGACCCGGCGGTCCGCCATGTGACACGATGCCCTGAAATCGGCGCACGGTCGCGCCCGGCGCGGGTGTGTTAGGGATGCGGTCATGGCCCGGGGTTGGATGATCGGCGTGATGGTGGAGCTGGCCGACGAACCGGCGCCCGTGCGCCACTTCTTCGCGGTCGGCCAGGACGACCGCGCCGCGGCCGAGTGGAGGGCGATCGACGGCGCGCTCCGGCTGGGCCCTGTGGCCTCCAGCCCCGTCGGCGGGCTGGAGCCGGTTCATGCCCTGGGCGAACTCACCGCCCGGACCATCGAGACCCAGGCGCTGAGGCCGGGCGAGGTGCGGTCCCTGGGCCGCCGCGCGCCGCGCCTCTGGGCCATGATCGAGCGTCCCGCCCGGACCTAAGGCTCCGGCCGATCCGGCGCCGCGGCCCAAGCTCGTCCGGCGTGGGCCGCCCGGGGCCGCCGTCGCACTCTCGCCCCCGTTCCCTCTCGTGAAACCCGGGTCAGTTGACTCCCGCTTCTGGCCTGCGCCTAGCTCGACCGCATCGGTGAACGGGCGGTACAGCCCGGACGGCCGCGCCACAGGGAGCTAGGACACGCCCATGAAGTTCGGCCTTTTCGCCATGCCGGCCCACCCGCCCGAGCGGGATCTGAAGGCGGGCTTCGACTTCGACCTGCGGGTGATCAAGTGGCTGGACGAGCTGGGCTATGGCGAGGCCTGGGTCGGCGAGCACCACACCGTGCCCTGGGAGCCCAATCCGGCGCCGGACCTCCTGCTGGTCCGCGGCTTCGCCGAGACCCGCAACATTCGCCTGGGCCCCGGCGGGTTCCTTTTGCCGATGCACCATCCGGCCGCCCTGGCCAGCCGGCTGGTGATGCTGGATCACCTCTCCGAAGGCCGGCTGAACTTCGGGGTGGCGGCCAGCTCGATCCCCACCGACCAGGCGATGTTCGGCGTCGGCCCGGGCGACATCCGCGCCATGACCCGCGAGTCGCTGGAGATCATCCTGGGGCTCTGGGACCGGTCCCAGCCCTTCGCCCATGAGGGCAGGTTCTGGACCGTGCGCCGGCCCGAGCCTCAGCACGGCATCTTCAGCCCCCACCTGTTCCCCCGCCAGGCGCCGCATCCGCCGATCGGCGTGGCCGGCCTGTCCCCTGCCTCCGACACCCTGAAATGGGCCGGCGAGCGCGGCTTCATGCCGATGAGCCTGAACCTCAACGCCGCCTATCTCTCCAGTCACTGGAGCGCGGTGGAGGCCGGCGCGGCCGCCGCCGGGCGAACCGCCAACCGGGCCGACTGGCGCATGGTGCGCGAGGTGCTGGTCGCCGACACCGACGAGGAAGCCTGGAAGCTGGCGGTCGACGGCGCCATGGGTCGGATGACGCGGGAATACAGCCTGAAGGTCGTGCAGGCCTTCGGAGCCCTGCCGTTCCTGAAGCACGACCCGTCCGTGCCCGACAGCGACGTCACCATCGACTACCTGGCCCGCACCAGCTGGCTGATCGGCTCGCCCGAGACGGTGGCCCGCAAGATCGAGGCGCTGCATGATCAGGTCGGCGGCTTTGGCGTGTTGCTGGTCCTGGGCTTCGACTATCTGGACCAGCCCGAGGCCTGGCGCCGCTCGCTGGAGCTGCTGGCGAGCGAAGTCGGGCCGCGCCTGAAACACCTGACCATCTGATGGGAATGAACCGATGATGCCGACCGCCAACCCGTTCGATCCCTCCCTGTTCAAGCCCGAAGCGATCGCGCCCGAGGTCAAGGCGTTCAACGAGGCCTTCCTGGCCCGCATGGCCAATATGCCGAGCCCCGGCGAGCGCCAGGAGGAGGGGGCCGAGACCCCCAGCCCCTTCGGCGCCCGGCCCAAGTCGGCCCGCGCCAGCGTGCGCAAGGTCAAGGCCAACGGGATCGAGGTCGAGGTGCGCGTCGTGCCGCCGGCCTCGGGCAATCCCCACGGCGCCTACCTGCACCTGCACGGCGGAGGGCTGGTGTTCGGCGCGGCCGATCAGGACGACGCCATGCTGGAGCGCATCGCCGACGCCACCGGCCTGGCCAGCGTCAGCGTCGAGTACCGGCTGGCCCCGGCCCATCCCTATCCGGCCGCCTGGGACGATTCCGAGGCGGCGGCGACCTGGCTGGCCGAGAACGTGAAGGCCGAGTTCGGCGATGACGCCCTGGCCATCGGCGGAGAGTCGGCCGGCGCCACCCTGGCGGTGCCGACCCTGGTGCGCATGCGCGACAGGCACGGCTTCACCGGCTTCAACGCCGCCAACCTCAGCTACGGCAACTACGACACCTCCATGACCCCGAGCCAGGTCTGGGTGGGCGCCAACCGCTATCTGATCGGCACCGAAGACATCAGGCAGTGCTCCAACATGTATGCGCCGGACGTCTCGCTGCGCCGCCATCCGGACATGTCGGCGCTCTACGCCAACCTGAAGGAGATGCCGCCGGCCCTGTTCAGCGTCGGCACCCTGGACCCGTTCCTGGACGACAGCCTGTTCGTCTATTCGCGCTGGATCGCGGCGGGGAACGAGGCGGAGCTGGCGATCTATCCGGGCGCCCCGCACGGCTTCAACGCCATCGGCCACCCGCACGGCGACCCGGCCAACGCCCGCATCGACGCCTTCCTGGAGGCCCACACCCGGCGATAGGCGCAGGGCTCAGGCGCCTTCCTCGGGAATTGCGCGGCGCCCCAGGACGAAGAGGGCCGGCGGGGTCGCACGCGGGATGTAGCTGGCGAGCGGCGCCGCGAACAGCATGAACAGGAGTACGAAGGCGGCGTGCAGGACGCCGCAGACCGGGCTCTTGGCGCCGGCGCGGATGTGGTCGCCGTCCGGGCGATCGTGCCGGTTACGCAGATACCGCCGAAGACCGCCGAAGCGACCTTCGCCACGCCCTGGGCCACCAGCTCCACGTTCGAGCGGCGCCGGCGGCCGGTCAGGCTTCGGCGACCTTGGCCGAGAGCAGGCTCTCGACCCCGCCCAGCAGGGTGAAGGACAGGGCGGAGGGCAGCACCTTCCAGACCAGTCCTGGCGAGATCGGAGGCGAAGATGGCCTCCGCCCCGGAAAAACGCTTGAACTTTGATAATTGCCTAATTAGGCTTTCTGCTCATAAGGGGCGCATCGTTGCGCCGGAGGGCATGACCATGATCCCGAAAGCCCTGGCCCTGGCGGCCGTCCTCGCCGCGGCGCCGATCGCCGGCGCGGCCCAGCCGGCGTCCGATCCCTCGGGCGACTGGATCTCCACCATCGCGCAGGGACCTGTGAGCCTGCGCCTGGCCCTGCATCTGGGCGCGGCCGCCTCGAGCTTCGACAGCGTCGACCAGGGCGCCCTGGGCCTGGCGGCCACGACCACCCGCCAGGGCGCGCATGTGGTGGTGACCATCGACAAGGTCGGGGTGTTCGAGGGCGACCTCTCGGCCGATGGCAAGACCCTGGCCGGGGCGCTGAAGCAGGGCCCGGTCAGCACGCCCATCGTGTTCAGCCGGGGCGTCTTCGCCGCCGCGCGCCGGCCCCAGACGCCGGTGAAGCCCTATCCCTACCGCGAGGAGGAAGTCGGCTACGACAATCCGGCCCATCCAGGCGTCCACTTGGCCGGCGCCCTGACCCTGCCCGAGGGTCCCGGACCGTTTCCGGCCGTGCTGCTGATCACCGGATCGGGCGCCCAGGACCGCGACGAGACCATTTTCGAGCACAAGCCGTTCCTAGTCCTGGCCGACGCCCTGACCCGGCGGGGCGTGGCGGTGCTCAGGGTCGACGATCGGGGGATGGGCGGCTCGACCGGCGCCTCGCCAAACGACACCTCCTTCGACTTCGCCACCGACGTGGAGGCCGGCCTGGGCTGGCTGAAGCGCCGCAAGGACATCGACCCGGGCCGCCTCGGCCTGATCGGGCACAGCGAGGGCGGCATGATCGCGTCCCTGGTGGCCAGCAAGGACCCTTCGGTGGCCTTCATCGTGATGTGGGCGGGACCTGGCGTGCCGGGCGCGGAACTCATGGCCGCCCAGGCGCGAGCGGTGGTCCTGGCGGCCGGCGCGCCGGTCGCCGCGGCCGACCATGCGCACGACGCCCAGGCCGCGGTCCTGAAGGCGCTGTTGTCCAGCTCCGATCCCGCCGTCGCGCGGGCGGCGGTCGACCAGGCGATGAAGCAGGCCGGGGCCGCGCCGTTGACCGACCAGACCTTCGCCCAGATCAACTCGCCCTGGTACCGGACCTTCATCGGCTATGACCCCGGCCCGGCGCTCCGCGCGCTGCGCATCCCGGTGCTGGCCATCGTCGGCGACAAGGACAGCCAGGTCCCGGCGGCCCAGAACATCCCGGCCCTCAAGGCCGCCCTGGCCGGCGATCCCAAGGCCGAGGTGGTCGAGCTGCCCGGCCTGAACCACACGCTGCAGCCGGCGACCACCGGCTCGGTCAACGAATACCAGACCATCGAGACGACCATCGATCCCGGCGCCCTGAAGCTCATGGTCGACTGGGTGGCGTCGGTGGGCGCCCGCTAGCGCCAGCCGGTTGACGCGGCCGCGCGGCCGGCGTGCTCTGCGGCCATGAAGACGCTGCTGAGCCGCGCGCCGGGACCGGCCGGGACGCTGGAACTGGCCGAGGTTCCCGAGCCCCGGCCGGGGCCGGGGGAGGTGCGCATCGCCGTGGCCGCCTGCGCGCTCAACTATCCGGACGCGCTGATCATCGAGGACCGCTATCAGGTGCGCCCGCCCAGGCCCTTCGCGCCGGGGGCCGAGGTCGCTGGCGTGATCGATGCGGTGGGCGAGGGGGTGACCGCCCTGGTGGTCGGCGACCGGGTGATCGGCATGCCCGGTTTGGGCGGCCTCGCCGAGAAGCTGGTGCTGGCGGCCGATCGTTGCGTCGGGATCCCGCAGTCCACGCCCTTCGACGAGGCGGCGGCTTTGCTGATGACCTTCGGCACGGCTTTCTACGGGCTGAAGCGGCGAGGCGGGCTGACGGGTGGCGAGCGACTCCTGGTGCTGGGCGCGGCGGGCGGCGTGGGCCTGGCGGCGGTCGAGGCGGGCAAGGTGCTGGGGGCCGAGGTGATCGCCGCGGCCTCGTCGCCGGACAAAGCCGCCGCGGCGCGGCAGGCGGGGGCGGACCGGACGCTGGTCTATCCCCGGGGCCCGTTCGACCGGGAGGGCCGGCGGGCGCTCTCGGCCCTGATCAAGGACGCCTGCCCCGACGGGCTGGACGTGGTGTTCGACCCGGTCGGCGGCGACTATGCCGAGGCGGCTCTGCGGTCGCTGCGGTGGGGCGGCCGGCTCCTGGTGGTCGGCTTCACCGCCGGCATCCCGCAGCTGCCGCTGAACCTGGTGCTGCTGAAGAGCTGCCAGGTGGTCGGCGTCGCCTGGGGCGCGGTGGCGCGCGAGCAGCCCGGGCTGTTCGCCGAGGCCGCCGCCGAAGTGGTCGAGCTGCACGCCCAGGGCCGCATCCGCCCGCGCATCATCGAGCGCCTGAGCCTGGACCAGGCCCCGGCCGCCATCGCCCGCCTGGCGGCGCGCGAGGCGGTGGGCAAGGCGGTGGTGGTGTTCTAGTCGGCCAGGGCCCGGCCGTGGGTCTCCACGCCCAGCAGGTGATAGGCCAGGCCCGCCATCACGCAGCAGGCGCCCAGGAACAGGAAGGCCGGCTCGACCGCGTGCTGGGTGGCCTTGGGGCTGACCAGGTTGCGGGCCCCGGCGATCAGGCCCAGCGCCACCGGCCCCAGGATCTTGCCCGCGCCGCCGGCGGCCGAGGCGACGCCGGTCCCGAGCGCGGCCGTGCGGGTCGGGTAGAGCTCGGGCGCATAGGGATTCACGTTGGAATAGCCGCCGTCGTAGAGCACCTCTCCAAGCCCGAGGAACAGCAGGAACACCGGCAGTGGGCCCAGGAACAGGTCGTGCGACAGGGCCGCCAGGATCAGGCAGGCGCCCCCGCCGTAGCCCATCAGCATGCCCGATCCGACCCGGCCCATCCTGAGCGGCAGGAACACGAACAGCAGCCGGCCCAGCACCCCCATCAAGGTGACGCCGGTGAACCAGCCGGCGGCCACGGCGGGCGGGACGCGCAGCATCTGGCCGACCACCGTCGGCCCCCACAGCAGCACGCCGGTCAGGGCCGCACCCATGCCCACCTGCAGGATGACGATCAGCCAGAACCTGCGCGGATCGCGCCAAGCTTCCGAGAGGGGGACCTTCGGCCCTCCGGCGCGGGCGGCGCGCAGCCAGCGCGGCGACTCCTGCACCACCAGGGCCACCGCGATGGCCACCACGATGGGCGCGGCGCAGAGCGCCGCCACCCCTCGCCAGCCCAGGCTCTGGAACAGCGCCGCCGAGACCGCCGAAGACGCGACCACGCCCAGGCCGGCGAAGACGCCGAGGCTCGAGGTGAGCAGGGTCCGCCAGCGCGTGGGCGTGTGCTCGACGATCAGGGCGAAGTTGCTGGCGCCTGCGCCGCCGTAGCCGATCCCGACCACGACCCGTATCAGGGCGAACAGGCCCCACGCGCCTTCGGGGACCAGCGCCAGGGCGCCGGCGCCGACGGCGCAGATGACGGCCCCGGCCACCACGATCGGCTTGCGCCCAACCCGGTCGGCCAGCCGGCCGAGGCTGACCGCCCCGATGATCGAGCCGACGCCGGCGGCCAGCAGCATGATGGTGGTCTGGCCGAACGACAGCTTCCAGCCCGGCGCCACGGCCGAGACGATGAAGCCGACGATGAAGAAGTCGAAGATCTCGCAGACCAGCTGCAGGGTGATCAGGCCAAAGGTGGCCCAGTAGCGGGCGGTGAGACGCGGCTCGTCAGCCGCGGTTGCATCGATCGCCGTGCTCATCGTTCGCCCCGCTTCCCCGCCTCCATTCTTTACCGTCATTCGCGGGCTTGTCCCGCGAACCCATGCACGCCTGCGTTCGACGGTGAACGGGAAGGGGCGAGTGACTAAGGCGCCGCCGTCGCGGCGGTCAGGGTCGCATCGCCCTTCAACTCAGCGTCGGCGGCGTTCCTGCCGACGAAGACCTCATAGCGCCCTGGGTCGCGCTTCCAGCGGTGGCTCGCCTCGTCCCAACTGGCGAGCAGGCGCGGATCGGCCGCCAGGGTCACCTTGCGGCTTTCGCCGGGCTTCAGGGCGATGCGGGAGAAGGCCAGGAGCCGCTGCTGGGCGCGGTGCGGCCCGCTCGCCAGATAGAGCTGGGGCGTCTCGATCCCGGCGCGCCGGCCGGTGTTGGTCAGGGTGAAGCTGACGCTCAGCCCCTGACCGCCGCGGGTCTCCAGGCCGCCGTAGCGGAAGTCCGTGTAGGAGAGGCCGTAGCCGAACGGGAACAGCGGCTTCAGCCCCCTGGCTGCGTACCAGCGGTAGCCGACGTCCGAGCCCTCGGAATAGTCGACGTCGAACGGCGGTTCGGGCCGGGCGGTGGCGGGGCCTTCCGGCAGGGCGTTCTTCAGCCCCGGCAGCTCGGGGCGGGGCAGCTGGTCCTCGCTCGCCGGGAAGCTGATCGGCAGGCGGCCCGAGGCGTCGACCTCGCCATAGAGCACCTTGGCGATGGCCTCTCCACCCAGCGCCCCCGGATACCAGGCCTCGACCACGCCTGAGACCTTGTCGATCCACGGCATCAGCACCGGGTTGCCGGTTTCCAGCACCACGACGGTGTGACGATTGGCGGCGGCGACCGCCTCGATCAGCGCGTCCTGGCCGCCGGTGAGCTGCAGCGGGGCGTCCACGCCCTCGCTGTTCCATTGGGTTGCGAAGACCACCGCCACGTCGGCGCTCTTGGCCAGGGCGGCGGCCACGTTCGGATCCGAGCCGTCGGCGAAGGCGACCTCGCCCCTGGCCCGGGCCCGCATGGCCGCCAGCGGCGCGGAGGGGTGGAAGACGATGCCCCCGCCCCAGGCCGGCGCGCCCCTGGGCGGCGGGATCTTGATGGAGTTCCTCGGGATCACCTGCGAGGAGCCGCCGCCGGACATCACCCCGGCGTCGGCGTGGCCGCCGATCACCGCGATCTTGCCGGCGCGGGCGGCCAGGGGCAACACGCCGCCCTCGTTCTTGAGCAGCACGACGCCCTGCTCGGCGACGCGCTCGGCCACCAGGGAATCGACCTTGGCATCCAGGCCGCCGGGCGCCGGCGGATGATCGTACACGCCCTCGGCGAACAGGCTCCGCAGCACCCGGTGCGCCATCTCGCGGACCTGGCGGGCGGGGATCCGGCCCTCCCTGACCGCCGCCTTCAGGGGCGCGTCGAAGAACACCTGCTTGTCGATCTCGGCCCCGGATTCCTGGTCCAGGCCAGCCTTGGCCGAGGCCAGGGAATGCACCGCGCCCCAGTCCGACATCACCCAGCCCCGATAGCCCCAGTCGTGCTTCAACACCTGGGTCAGCAGGAACGGGTCCTCGCAGGCATAGGTCCCGTTCAGCCGGTTGTAGGCGCACATCACCGCGCCCGGCTGGCCGCCTTTGATGGCGATCTCGAATTCGAGCAGGTCGGATTCCCTGAGCGCCGCCTCGCCGATCCGGGCGCTCAGCACCTGGCGGCCGGTCTCCTGGTCGTTGAGCGCATAGTGCTTGGCGGTGGAGACGACGTGGCTGGACTGGATGCCGCGGATCGCGGCGGCGTCCAGCAGGCCGCCCAGCAGCGGGTCCTCGCCGAGGTATTCGAAGTTGCGGCCGTTGCGCGGGTCGCGGGCCAGGTTGGCGCCGCCGGCCAACAGCACGTTGAAGCCCTTCTGCCGGGCCTCCTTGCCGATCATGGCGCCGCCGGCGTAGGCGAGCTCGGGACTGAAGGTCGAGGCCAGGGCCAGGCCCGAGGGCAGGGGGGTCGCGTCGTCCTGGTCGCCGCGGCCGGCGTTGGCGACGCCCAGGCTGGCGTCGCTCTCGGCGATGGCGGGGATGCCGAACCGCGGCTGGCCGGGGATCCAGCCCGCCGACCGGATCACGCCCGGCGGCGCGGTCTTCATCAGCACCGGCATGTGGCCGTGCAGCAGGGCGATCTGCTCGTCCAGCGACATGCGGCCGAGCAGCAGGTCCGCCCGCCGATCCGGCGACAGCCTGGCGTCCCGCCAGGGCTCGGCCGCCGGCTTGGCCGCCCAGGCGCCCGCGCCCAATCCCAGGACGATCGCGGCGCAGGCGGCGCCGACCAGATGCTTGGACGTCATGACGGCCCTCCCGAGGGGAGCCGATGATAGCCTATGACAGCGCTATCACAAGGCGGCCATGCGGCGTCAGGCCGCCGCCGTCGACCGCCGTGACCCGAGGGCGAAGCGTTCGAGATAATCCCACAGCTCGGCGATCTCGTCGGCGGCCGGGCCGGCGCCCAGCTCCTCCACCGAGCAGCCCAGCGCCAGGGACGTCTGGTAGGCGGCCCGCGAGCGCAGGATCATCGGCAGCACCGGCAGCTGCATCAGCCTCAGCGCCTCCAGCGCCCGCTTGACCGCCGGCGGCTCGATCCCGCCGCGCGGGACCGGCGCCTGGTTCAGCAGGATCAGGCCCGGCCGGCGCAGCCGGCGCAGGATCTGGGCGGTCTGCAGGGTGGCGGCGAGGTCCAGGAAGGTCGGGCGCACCACCAGCACCGAGACCTGGGCCAGGGCGATGGCATGGCCGATGGAGTCCTCGGCCGCGGCGGGCGTGTCGAGGATTCGCAGGTTGGCCTCGGTGTTCGCCGTGTTGCGGGCGGCATGGAGCGCCTCGCCGGTCGTCTGCAGCACCGCCGGCCCCTCGCCCTTGCGGGCCTTCAGCACCTCGGCGGACGAGCCCTGGGGATCGGTGTCGGCGAGCTGCACCGCATAGCCGCGGCGATGCGCCGCGATCGCCAGATTGACCGCCACCGTGGTCTTGCCCGAGCCGCCCTTGCGGGCGATCACAGCGATGTTCTTCATCCTGGGTCTCCCGGCCGTCCTCGGCCTTCAAGGGATGCTAGGTAGAGTCCCGAAATCCGGCGAGGCCCATCGTTAACGAATCCGCGGCCGTCTTGCCGCAGTCTGGAAACAGCTGGAAAGTCATGGCTGGGCTGGTCGGCGGGGCGGAATGAACGGCGAAGCGGGGGCTTCGGATCCTCCCGATGCGCGGCCCCGGGCCTTGGGCGAGCTCGGGCTCGGGACGCGTGGGCCGGATGCGGCCCTGCTGGCCCTGGTGGCCGGATTGGTGCTGCTCGCCATGGCCTGCGCCGGCGCGGTCTGGTTCACCGATCAGCAGCAGCAGACCGCCGCCTGGGTCGACCACTCGCTCGAGGTCGAGAACCGCATCACGGCGGTGCTGTCGCTGCTCCAGGACTCCGAGACGGGGCAGCGCGGCTATCTGCTGACCCGCCGCCCGGACTTCCTCCAGCCCTACCAGGCCGCGGCCCCGAGGCTGCCCCGGGCCATGGCCGAGCTGAGGCGTGCGACGGCCGATAATCCTCGCCAGCAGGAACTCATCGCCCGCCTGGGCGCCGTGGTCCGCTCGCGCGAGGTCGTGATCGAGGAGAGCCTGGGCGCGGCGGCGCCGTCCGGGCCCGCGCTGCCGCCCGAGGGCCTGGAGCGCCTGGCGCGGGGCAAGCGCCTGATGGACGAGGCCCGCCAGCTGGTGGCGGCCATGCGCTCCAACGAGCAGTCCCTCCTGGCCGCCCGGGAAGCGCGGGCGCGGAACCAGGACATGGTCGTCCAGTCCGGCCTGGGCCTGGGCGCGGCGGCGATCGCCGTGCTGGCCCTGTTCGTCTTCTTCGATGGCCGCCGCCGGATCCGGGCCCTGTCCGTGGCGAGCGACAGCCTCTCGCGGACGCACGAGCGGCTGGTCGCCGACGTGGCCGCGCGCGAACGGGCGGAGGGCCAGCTGCGTCAGCTGCAGAAGATGGAGGCGGTGGGCCAGCTCACCGGCGGGGTGGCGCACGACTTCAACAACATGCTGGCGATCATCATCGGCTCGCTGGACCTGGCCAGGCGCCGACTCACGGGCGCGGAGGACCCGCGCCTCGGGGTCTGCATCGACAACGCCATCGACAGCGCCAACACCGCCGCCCAGCTGACCTCGCGCCTGCTCGCCTTCTCGCGCCAGCAGCCCCTGCAGCCCCAGCCGCTCGACGCCAACAAGCTGGTCGCCGGCATGTCCGAGCTGCTCCGCCGCACCGTGCTGGAGGACGTGCGGATGGAGACGGTTCTGGCCGGCGGCCTCTGGCGGGTCAGCGCCGATCCCAACCAGCTCGAGAGCGCGATCCTGAACCTCTGCATCAACGCGCGCGACGCCATGCCCGACGGCGGGCTCCTGACCATCGAGACCTCCAACGCCTATCTCGACGAGGCCTACGCCGCTGTCGAACCGGAAGTCGCGCCGGGTCAGTACGTGATGATCGGCGTCACCGACACCGGCGCCGGCATGCCGCCGGCGGTGGTCGAGCGGGCCTTCGATCCGTTCTACACCACCAAGGGCGTGGGCAAGGGGACCGGCCTCGGCCTCAGCCAGGTCTACGGCTTCGTCAAACAGTCCGGCGGGCACGTGAAGATCTATTCCGAGCCCGGTCACGGCACGGCCGTGAAGCTCTATCTGCCCCGGCTGCCGAGGGGCGAGCCGGTGGAAGGCGCCGGCGCCGAGCCCGCCCCGCCGCGCGGCCACGAGGCGGAGATCGTCCTGGTCGTCGAGGACGACGACCAGGTGCGACGCATGTCGGTCGATGCCCTGCGTGAGCTTGGCTACACCGTCGTGCAGGCGTCCGGGGCGGCCCAGGCGCTCGAGGTCCTGGCGGTGCAGCCCAAGGTCAGCCTCCTGTTCACCGACGTGGTGATGCCAGAGACCAACGGCCGCCGGCTGGCCGAGATGGCCAGGGCGCAGCGTCCCGGCCTGAAGGTGCTGTTCACCACCGGCTATACGCGCAATGCGGTGGTCCGCAATGGCGTGCTCGATCCCGGCGTCGCCTTCCTGCCCAAGCCGTTCACCGTCGAGCAGCTGGCGCGAAAGGTGCGCGAGGCGCTGGGAAGCGCGGCCGATTAGTCCCGGGTTCGACCAGGAGTCAGGAGAGCCGAGATGGCCGATCAGCCGCAAAGGGGCCCGTCCGCGGGCGTCACCCCCTATCTCACCATCGGCGGCGGGCGCGCGTCGGAGGCGGCGGAGTTCTACAAACGCGCCTTCGGGGCCGAGGAACGGTTCCGCATGCCGGCCGAGGACGGCATGCGGCTGCTGCACTGCCACCTGGCCGTCAACGGCGCCTCGGTGATGCTGTCGGACGACTTCTCCAGCTCGGGCGCGCCGCCGCCGGCCGGGAGCACCTTGCACCTGCAGGTCGGCGACGCCGACGCCTGGTGGGACCGGGCCCAGGCGGCCGGCCGCTGCGAGGTGACCATGCCCCTGGCCGACCAGTTCTGGGGCGACCGCTACGGCTGCTTCAAGGACCCCTACGGCCACCGCTGGTCCATCGGCGGCTCCAAGAAGGGCTGGCCTCGAGTCAGAAGCGCGTCCGAAGCTCGGCGAAGACGCTGCGCGGGACCTGGCCGGCGGGGCCGGGGAATTCCTGGTGGTGGTCGTGCAGCAGGTTGAAGCCGGCCACGGCCAGCTCCAGGCGCGGCGTGAGCCTCCAGCCGATGCGGCCGTTCAGCTCCACATAGGAGGGCACGTGCGGGTCGGGCAGCACGCCGACGTAGCGCAGGTCGGCGTCGAAGGTGACGTGGGGCCCGAGGTTCATCGACGAGCGCAGCGTCGCCTGGCGCGAGGGATCGTCGCCGTTCTGGTCCGCGGGCAGCAGCGCCGGGGCGCCGGGTGCGTACTTGAGGTGCTCGGACAACAGGTCCAGGCCCGCCATCATCCGCCACCAAGGCAGCACCTGGTAGCTGCCCCAGGCCTCCATGCCGTAGCTGTCGCCCTGCAGGCTGTTGCCCCACGTTAGCGGCAGGAACCCGCCCGGGTGCGGGTCGACGCTGCGCAGGTTGTCGTAGACGTTGTAGAAGCCCTGGATCGACAGCGAGGCCCGGCTGGTCGGCTGCAGCCTGACGCCCGCCTCATAGGCGGTGAGGGTCTCCGGCCGGAAGTCGGCGGCGGAGATGAACAGCGTCGGGCCGGCATATTCGCGGACGTCGCGGTCGAAGGGGGTCGGCGCCCGGATCGCGCGGGAGATCGCGCTCCAGACCATCACCCGGTCGTTGGGCGTCCAGGACAGGCGCACGTCCGGCAGCGGGCGAACGCCGGAATAGGGATCGTCCTCCAGCTTCAGCCCCACCGTGAGGCGCGCGGTCGAGGTCAGGGTGATGGTGTCCTGGGCGAAGACGTTGGACAGATCCAGCGTGCGGCTGTCCGGCGAGAACTGCAGCGAGGGCGTGCCGATGATCCGATAGGCGTCCAGCCGGATCCCGCCGCCGATCACCAGCTTGTGGCGCGATCCCCAGTCGAAGCCGTCCTGGACGTCGAGGTCGTAGGCGTCGACCCAGAAGCTGCCGTTCCCCGCCCCTTCGGTGGTGCGTCCTTCACGGTCGTAATAGGCCTGGACCTGCAGGGTCGAGCCGTTGGCCGAGACGTGGTTCCAGCGGCCCAGGATGTTGCGGCCGTTGATGTCCTGGTCGGGGGCGCCCTGCTGGGCCTCCCAGCCCTGGAAGGCGTCGCCCTGCAGGGTCAGGCTGTCGGCGGCCGTGGGGGTCCAGTCCAGGCGGAAGCCGCCCTGGGGGTTGGTCCAGTGGTCGTGCGCGGGGGCGCCGGTCGCGGTCAGGGTGTCGGCGCCGTAGAAGCCGGTGGCGTAGGCCCGCCAGGTGAGGTCCGGGCTGATCCGGCCGCCGTATTGCAGGCTCGCCCGCCGCTCCAGGTTGCCGCCGCCGACCTCGGCGAAGCCGCCCTGGGTCTCGAAGGACGATTTGGTGATGATGTTGATCACGCCGTTGACGGCGTTGGCGCCCCAGAGGGTCGCGCCGGGTCCGGAGATCACTTCGATGCGGTCGATGTCTTCGGGCAGCACCTGCTGCATGTCCCAGTACACGCCCGAGAACATGGGCGTGTAGACGCTGCGCCCGTCGATCAGCACCAGGAGCTTGTCCGAGAAGCTCTGCGCCAGGCTGCCGCCGCTGAAGCCGCGGGCGGTGATCACATAGTTGCTGGCGCTGGTCTGGGCCACGAACAGGTTGGGGGCCAGGCGCAGGATCTCGGGCAGGGAGGTCGCGCCCGAGCGGACGATGTCGTCGTGGGTGATGACGTAGATCGAGGCCGGGGCCTCGCTGAGCGGCTGGGTCGCCTTGGACACCGAGGAGACGTCCACATTGGCCAGCTCGCTGATCGAGAGCTGCTGCAGCTCCTCCACCGACTGGGCCCGCGCCGCGCCGGCCCCCAGGGCCGCCGCCGCCGCAAACGACAGCGCCACGGCGCGCATCGCACGCGCCGGCCAAAGGCCAGGACAGGTCGGACTCCCCCCCATACGGCGGAGGTCAACGCACCGCGCGCGGATTTGTTCCACGATGCGGGCCCGCTGTCTCAACGACGCACCTTCAGCGCCAGGGCGAGCAGCTTGGAGCTGATCGACAGACCCTGCTGCTGAGCCTGGCCGTTGTCGATGAGGAAGCGCACCCGCCCATCCATCAGCACCAGGTGGACATCGCCGGCGACGCCCGCGCCGCGCTCCTGGTCGGTGACGGTCAGCACCGGCGCCTTGCCGATCTCGTGCAGCGCCGCGGGTTCGGGCTGGGTGTCGGAGCCGCCGATGTAGGCGATCTGGCATCCGGAGGAGGAGTCGACGTGCGGCAGCCGGCGGACCACCACGGGCCGCCCGTCGATCTTCTGGCCGGCGATGGCCCGGTCGAGCACGGGCCCGAACGGGTCCTTGCCCTGGACGCAGATGACCAGCGGCGCCGACGGGTCGGTCCAGGCCGAAGCCGGCCAGGTCACGAAGGGGGCCAGCTTGTAGAGATAGGTCGCCTTGACCGCGAGCTCGAGCGGCCCATCGGCCTTGGCGGCGCCGCTCCCGAGCACGAGCAGCGCCGTCAGCGTCAGCAGGGTGGCTCGGCGGCTGGTGCTCATTCTCTCCCCAGCGCGCCCTTGGACGGCGGAGCGCCGCCGGCGGACCATTTCAGGTCGCCGCAGGCATAGGCCTCCGCGGACCGAGGGGCCCGCAAGTCTCGCACAAAACGATGCGACGGCAACGCTTGGGCCCCACCCCTCGTTCCTACCATTGGGCCGTCCGATCAATGCCCGTGAAGGGGCCAGAAGAAGGCGATCAGCGGCGTCCCGACCAGGATCACCAGACACGACAAAGGCGCGCCCAGACGCGCGTAGTCGCTGAACCTATAGCCGCCTGGGCCCAGAACCATCGTGTTGCACTGATGTCCGACCGGCGTCAGGAAGTCGCAGCCCGCCCCGGTCGCCACCGCCATCAGCAGCGGGTCGGGCGACAGTCCGAGCCGATGGGCGACCCCGACGGCCACCGGCCCCATGATCAGCACGGTGGGGGCGTTGTGCATGAAGGGCGCGCAGACCATCGCCGCCAGCATCAGGGTCCCCAGCACCACCTCCGGCGCCAGGTGGCCGAAGATGGCCGAGAACCCCCCCGCCAGCAGGTCCGCGCCACCGGTGCGCTGCAGCGCCTCGCTGACGGGGGTCAGGGCGCCGATCAGCACCAGCACCGGGCCGTCCAGCGAGGCGTAAGCGTCGCGCATGGAGATGGTGCGGGTCAGCACCATCATCACCGCCGCGGCGGTGAAGGCGATGGCGATCGGAATGAGCTTGAAGGCCACCGCCACCATGGCGCAGGCGAGGATCAGCACGGGCAGCACGAGCGGCCGGCGGCTCCCGAGCCGCACGGTGCGTTCGGCGAGCGGCAGGGCGCCCAGCTCGGTCAGGGCCTTGGGCAGGTCCGACTCCGGCCCCCGAAGCACCAGGACGTCGCCGGCGCGGATGGCGGCCGTGCGCAGCCGCTGAGTGACCCGCCGGCCGGACCGCGCCAGGGCCAGGAGCTTGACGTTGTACTGGCTTTGCAGGTCCGCGCCGCGGGCCGAGCGGCCGATCAGCGGCGACTCCGCGCCGACCACCGCCTCGATCGACCGGATATCCTCCTTGGCCTCGTGCTTCTCCAGGGGCTTCTCGGCCCGGTGCGGCTCCATCTTCCAGTCGGCGATGGCCTTGTGCAGCACGTCCGCCTCGCCCTCCAGCATCAGCACGTCGCCGGGGCGGACGACGGTATTGGCGTGCGGGCGCAGGCGCCGCTCCCTGCCGCGGACCAGGCAGGTGATCTCCGCCTCGCCGCCGGCCTCGGCTTTCAGCTCGGCGATCCGCTTGGGCCCGTGGCTCCAGGTCTGCGGCGCGCGGGCCTCGGTGACGTAGGTGTTCTGGGCCAGGGTTTCGGCCAGCGGCGTCTGCGCGGGGCGGTTCTTGGGCAATAGGCGATAGGCGAAGGCCAGGAACACCAGCGCCACCGCGGTCAGGCACAGGCCCACCGGCGCGAAGTCGTACATGTTGAACGGCTTGCCCAGGGTCTGTTCGCGCACCTGCGAGACGATGATGTTGGTGGAGGTGCCGACCAGGGTCACCAGACCGCCGAGCAGCGAAGCGGTCGCCATGGGCATCAGCAGCCGCGAGACCGACGAGCCGGTCCGGCGCGACAACTGCTGGGCCACGGGCATCATGATCGCCAGCGCCCCGACGTTCTTGGTGGCCATCGAGAGCACGGCGGTGGCGGCGGTGAGGACGGGCACCTGGGAGCGATCGGTCTTGAGCCTGCCCAGCAGAGGTTTCATCGCCAGCTCGACCACGCCGCTGCGCGCGAAGCCGGAGCTGACCACCAGGGCGGCGGCGATGATCACCACCACATCGCTCTTGAAGCCGTCGAAGGCCCGCGCCGCGGGGACGACCCCGAGGAGCACGGCCGCCATCAGCGCGGCCAGCGAAACCAGATCGTAGCGCAGCCGCCCCCAGATGAAGAGCAGCAGCGTCCCGCCGATAAGGCCGAAGGCCAGGCCCTGGCTCAAGGTCATGGCGCACCGCCCCTATGCTGTCCGGTCTGCTGAACGAGCCCGGCGGCAAATGGCTCCGGTTGCTCGGAACCGGGAAGTTCATGCTGAAGCTGGAACGGCGACCGGCGTTCTCCGTTTGTGATGCGGAGCCCGGCCAAATGTCCCTCCCCCGAGCCGGCTCCCCTGCAAGCCGAAAGCCCCCGGCCCCTCCCCCCAGCCGGGGGCTTTCTTCTGCCCGGTGTGGCCGACGCGCATTGGCCAAGCTCGCCCGACGCCGATCGGCGGGATTTTCGCGGCTTAAGTCGGGAACTCGCCTTAGGGTCTGGTCGTTCTCTGGCGCTACCAGTGCTGAGTCACCGCATGCCCCCAGAAACGCCTGACCGCCCCGGCGAAACCGAAGGCCAGATCGAGCGCCTGTCGGAAGATCTCAAGGATCAGATGCGCCTCGCCCGCGACCGCATCGCCGATCGCTACGTCAAGCTGATGGAAGAGCGCGCCTTCGAGACGGCGTTCCACAAGGACGACTGACGCGCCGGCGCCGCGGGCGCTTTCCCCTAGAGGTTCTCCAAGCCCACCCCCAGGAAGCCGCCGAGCGCGCCCAGGAAGGCGCGGGGCTGTTCCGCCGAGGGGATGTGGCCGCAGTCGTCGATCACCACCAGGCGCGCGCCGGGAATCTGGGCGGCGACGTGGCGGCCGTCCTCCAGCGGCAGCAGCCTGTCCTCGCGGCCCCAGATCACCAGCGTCGGGGTCTTCATCGCCTTCAGCTGGGCGTCCGAGACCGGCTGGCCGACCACATGCGGGCCCGCGGCCTGGGTGGTCTTGCGATCGTCCGCCGCCGGCAGCGACGCGTAGAACTCGTGCGCCCGCCTGGCCGTGTGGGGATCGTTGATGCTGGCCTGGGCCCCGCCGCCGCCCTGGCCCGGCTGCACCTGCACCGCACCGTCGCAGATCACCAGCCGCGAGATCGGCGGCAGGTCCTGGCGCCAGGCCGTCCGGCCGCCCTGGCGCACGGCGTAGTGCGCGACCACCCAGCCGCCCAGGGACTCGCCCGCCAGGATCGCCCCCTCGGCCACGCGGGCGTGCAGGAACCCCCCCAGGTAGTCGACGAAGGTCTCGGCGTCATAGGCCAGGTCGGGCTGGTCCGAGGGGCCGAAGCCGATCAGATAGGGGGCGATCACCCGGAACTGCCTGGCCAGCGGCGTCATCACCCGGCCCCATTCCAGCGGCGGCGAGCCCGAGGCGCCATGCACCAGCACCAGCGGCTGGCTCTTGCTCTCGCCCATCTCATAATAGGCCATGCGATGGCCATGCACCTTGACCTCGTGCAGCTTGGGCAGTCGCCAGGGCAGGTCCTCGGCGCGGGCGCCAGGCGCCGCGGCGCCCGCCAGGGCGGCGGATCCGGCGGCCAGGGCGGCGCGGCGGGTCCAGCGGCCCGGAGCTCCGGTCATGGCGGAGACCTCCGGCCCGGTCTCGTTGACAGCGTTGTCTCAAGCTTCATACGGTCCCTGCCGGCTGGGGCGCAATCTGGGGGAGCCAAAGCGTGACCGACTCTGTGGCAGGCGCAAGCGCGAAGGTCCCCAAGGCCGCCGCATCCGCCCTGGCGATCCTGGTGGTCAGCCTGTTCTTCATCTGGGGCGGGGCGACCAGCCTGAACGACGTGCTGGTGCCCAAGCTGAAGGGCCTGTTCCAGCTCAACTACGCCCAGGCGATGCTGGTCCAGTTCGCCTTCTTCACCGCCTATTTCGTGGCCTCCGTGCCGGCTGGCGCGCTGGTGTCGAAGCTGGGCTACGGCCGCGGCATGGCGGCGGGACTGCTGACCATGGCGGTCGGCTGCGCGATCTTCTTCCCGGCCGCGGCGACGGCGACCTATGGCCTGTTCCTCGGCGCGCTGTTTGTGCTGGCCGCCGGCATCACCATCCTGCAGGTGGCGGCCAATCCGCTGATCGACCGGCTGGGGCCGGCGCGCACGGCCTCCAGCCGCCTGACCTTCGCCCAGGCGTTCAATTCGCTGGGCACCACCATCATGCCCTTCATCGGCGCGCGCCTGATCCTGGGCTCGGTGGGCAAGGGCGCCGCGCCGCGGGCCGCCCTGGCAGGCCGCGCCCGGGAGGCGGCGGTGATCGGCCACGCCTATCTGGGCCTCGCGGTCGTGCTGGCGCTGCTGGCCCTGGTGTTCTGGGCGGTGCGGGCGCGGCTGGGGCAGGCGGGCAGGGGCGCGGCCTTCGCGGGCAGCCTCGCCCTCCTGAAGCGCCCCCGGCTGGGCTTCGGGGTGATGGCCATCTTCCTCTACGTGGGCGCCGAGGTGACCATCGGCAGCATCCTGGTGAGCTTCCTGATGCAGCCCACCACCCTGGGTCTGGACCAGCAGACCGCCGGCGAGCGGCTGTCGCTCTACTGGGGCGGGGCGATGGTGGGGCGCTTCATCGGCGCGGGCGTCCTGCGCCTGGCCTCGCCCGGCAAGGTGCTGGCGGCCGCGGCGACAGGGGCGGGGACCCTGGCGCTGATCGCCTCCTCGATCCACGGGCCGTCCGCCGGCTGGGCGCTGATCGCGGTGGGAGTGATGAACTCCATCATGTTCCCGACCATCTTCAGCCTGGCGCTCGAGGGGCTGGGGTCGCGCACGCCGCAGGGCTCCGGACTGCTCTGCATGGCCATCGTCGGCGGCGCGATCGTGCCCGTGATCGGCGGGATGGTGGCCGACGCGACGAGCCTGGCGCTGGCCCTGATGGTTCCGGTGGCCTGCTACGCGGCGATAGCCGCCTTCGGCTGGTCGGCGCGAAGGTCGGCCGAGCCCCTGCCGGACCTCAACGGGGAGGCGCCGTCGATCCTCTGACCACCAGCTCGCAGTCGAAGCGGAGCGGGGCCGCCGGGCCGTCGGCCGAGGTCTTGCCGGATCGCGAGATGATGATCTCCGCGGCGGCGGCGCCCATGTCGGCCATCGGCTGGCGCATGGTGGTCAGGCCCGGCCAGATCATCCCGGCCGAGGCGATGTCGTCGAAGCCGGCGACGGAGAGGTCCTCGGGGACCCGCAGCCCCAGCGCCTGGGCCTTGGCCATGACCGCCAGGGCCATCTCGTCGTTGGAGGCGAAGATCGCCGTCGGCGGGTCCGGCAGGGCCAGCAGGCGCTCGGCCCCCTCCAGGCCCGTGCGGTAGTAGAAGGTCCCCGGCTGGATCAGCGCCGGGTCGGGCTGCAGCCCCCGGCCGGCCAGGGCCTTGCGGAAACCCTCCAGGCGGCGGACCGAGGCGGCGTGGTTGGGCGGGCCCTGGATCAGGCCGATGCGGCGATGGCCGAGGTCCAGCAGGTGGTCGGTGATGATCCGGGCCGCCCCCTCGTCGTCGACCTCGACGATCGGGCCCCGCTCTCGCGCGGTGGCCGGGGCGAGGCGCACGCAGGGAATGCCGGCCTCGTCCAAGGCGCCCAGCACAACGGCGTCGTCGCAGACCGGCGGGAGCAGGATCATGCCGTCGATGGCCAGGCCGTTGACCAGGGCCTCCATGTCCGAGGCGAGATCGGGCGAGGAAAGATCGATCGGCTCGACCACGAGGTGGAAGCCGCGGTCGTGGCAGGCCCTCAGAGCCCCCAGCTGGGCGTGCATGGCGTAGGGGCTGACGACGTTCAGCGCGAATCCGACCTGGTAGGAGCGCGCTCCGGCCAGGCTGCGGGCCGAGACCTTGGGCCGGTAGCGCAGCTCCCGGGCGACGTGCAGCACCTTCTCGCGCACCTCCTGGCGCACGTGCGGTTCGGCGTTCATCACCCGCGAAACGGTCTTCATCGACACGCCGGCGCGGCGGGCCACGTCCGTGATGGTGACGGATGCCATGGGCGGCAGCTTAACTACGCCAAGGAGGCCGGGGCCAGAGGCATGGCGCCGGGCGGGTCAGCCGCCCCGCGGGCGGCCGGCTCAGGCCGCCGCCGCGCCCATGGCCTCGAGGGCGGAGGTCTCGGGACCGGATTCGTTGATGGTCGTGCGCCGCAGGTCGCGCCGGTAGTCGTCGCTGAGCAGGGGCGTGGCCGCGTGCATGGTGCAGCGGTTGTCCCAGATGGTCATGTCCCAGCGCCGCCAATGGTGTCGGTAGATGTACTTGGGCTGGGTGGCGTGGGCGTAGAGCTGCTCGACCAGGGCCAGGCCCTCGGCCTCGCCCATGCCCTCGATCCCGACGCAGTGGCCGCCGACGTAGAGGGCCTTGCGGCCATAGGGCATGGTCCGCACCAGGGCGTGGCCGACGGCCGGGAAGGGCATGGTCCGGCGCTGCTCGGGGGTGATCTCGCCCTTCAGCCCAGCGAGCTGGCGGCCCTTCCAGAAATCATGAATGCCGACAAGGTGTTCGATCCTGTCCTTCATCTCCCGGGACAGATCGTCATAGGCGGCCCGGGCGTCCAGGAACAGGGTGTCGCCGCCAGCGCTGGGCGGCGGAGTCTCCACGCCTCTCAGCAGCGACCACTTGGTCGGCAGGGCGTGGAACGAGCTGTCGGTGTGGAAGCGCTCGGCCCCCTTGGACAGGTTCTGCCCCTCGCGGTCGTAGGGGACGATGTTTCCATCCCTGTCGAGATTGCCCGCGGCGAACAGCTCCGGCGCCATGCGCGCGGCCGGGGCGGCGGCGGGGCGGCTGGGGATCTCCAAGGGGCCGAAGGCGCGGCTGAACCGGATCTGCTGGGCGTCGGTGATCTCGGCGCCGCGGACCACCAGCACGCCGTACCGCGCCATGGCGTCCTCGACCACGTCGACCAGCTCGCGGGTCGGCGGCCGGGTCAGGTCGGCGCCCACCAGCTCGGCGGCGAACACCGGGTGCAGCGGATTGACCTCCATGGCGCACGCTCCTCTGGCCGACGCCGGCATATTAGTGGACCGGATCAACCACCGTAAGCGGGATCAGTCGTCCGCGCCCTTGCCGACGAACACCAGCCGGCCGGCTTCCAGGCCCAGCCGGCGGGCCCGCGCCTTGAGGTCGGCCAGTTCGGCGGCGGGAACCTCCGGCGCGCGGGTCATCACCGAGGCGTATTTGCCGTCGTCGGTGCAGGCGATCATCCAGCCGTAGTCGTCGGCGTGATCCAGCACCCAGTAGCGCCGGTGGATCAGGCCGGCGAAGAAGGTCGCCTCGAACTTGTTGTGGGTGACCGGGTCGAGCTCCCGGGCGGGGGTGTGGATCTTCCGCTGGGGTCCTTCGTCGGAGTCTCCGTGGCAGGTCTCCAGGATCATGAAGCGGTCGTCGCCGACGCGCGACCAGTCCTGGTGCGCGGCGTGGCAGCCGTACTCGGCCAAGTTGGGGATGCGCAGCAGTTCGTACCAGCGGCCCATGAACCGATCGAGGTCCAGCGGCTTGCGCGGCTCGGCCGGGCTGGCCAGGGCCAGGGCGGGCACGGCCAGAAAGGCCGCCAGCAACAAAGGTGGTCGCATCCGAACTCCGATCCCGGGCGCCCACCCCCTGCACTATACGGCCGCCGGACCGATCGGATGCATCGGCTCATCCAAATCCTGCGGCGGACCGTATCTCCCATTGTCCCACCGAGGCGAGTTCCAGACCATGCCCCACCTCGCCCGTCGGCGCGGCCCGTTGCGTTTGGCCCTGGCGCCCCTGCTGGCGCTGGCCGCCTGCGCCCCGATCCGCATGCTCAACGCGGTCGAGCCGACGTCCCGAGTCCAGATCGTCCGGGATGTCGCCTACGGTTCCGATCCGCGCCAGATGCTGGACGTCTATGCGCCCCGGCCGCCGCGCCCCAAGGCGCCGATCGTGGTCTTCTTCTATGGCGGCAGCTGGGACAGCGGCCGTCGCCAGGACTACCGGTTCGTCGGCGCGGCCTTGGCCTCGCGCGGCTTTGTGGCGGTGATTCCCGACTACCGGGTTTATCCGCAGGTCCGCTGGCCGGCCTTCCTTCAGGACAGCGCCCTGGCGGTCCGTTGGGCGCGCGACCACGGCGGGGCGTATGGCGGAGATCCCGCGCGGCTGGTGCTCGCAGGCCACTCGGCCGGCGCCTACAACGCCGCGATGCTGACGCTGGACCCGCGCTGGCTGGGCGCGGTCGGCATGAGTCCCGCTCGCGACGTCAGGGCCATGGCCGGCCTGGCCGGTCCCTACGACTTCCTGCCGCTGAAGTCTGAAAGGCTGAAGACGATCTTCGGGCCTCCCGGGCAGCGGCCCGACACCCAGCCGATCAACCATCTCGGCGAGGCGATCGCGCCCCTGTGGCTGGGGACCGACCTTCACGACCGCTACGTCGATCCCGGCAACACCCGCAGGCTCGCCGCGGCGGCCAAGGCCAGGGGCGCGCGGGTCGAGACCCGGACCTATCCCCGGCTGAACCACGAGCTGATGATCGGCGTCTTCGCAACCCCGCTCGGCTGGCTGGCGCCGGTCTTTCGCGACCTGACCCGGTTCATCGACGCCGAGACCCGCTGACGCCCCTCACAAGCTTGACAGCGATGTCAGGCCGGCGATGATCGGCGCCCTTGCGGCGGCGTCTGGTGGGATCCGATGAAGACCTGGCTACTGATCGCGGCTCTGGCCGCCCTGCCGCCGGCCGCCTCGGCGGCGGCTTTCCCGAGCGAGGTGAGGATCGACTCCGGCGTTCTGGCCGGCGCGGCCTCGGACGGTGTGCTGTCGTTCAAGGGCGTGCCCTTCGCCGCCCCGCCGGTGGGTCCGCTGCGCTGGCGCGCGCCCCAGCCGGCCCCGGCCTGGCAGGGCGTGAGGCCCGCCACCGAATACGGCCACGATTGCATGCAGCTGCCGTTCCCGTCCGACGCCGCCCCGCTGGGGACCAAGCCCGACGAGGACTGCCTGGTGCTGAACGTCTGGCGGCCGGCCGAGGCCACGGCGGGCGCCAGGCTGCCGGTCATGGTCTGGATCTACGGCGGCGGCTTCGTGAACGGCGGCTCCTCGCCGGCGGTCTATGACGGAAGCCGGTTCGCCCGGCGCGGCATCGTCTTCGTCAGCTTCAACTACCGGCTGGGCCGCTTCGGCTTCTTCGCCCATCCGGCCCTGACCAAGGAGAACGCCGACGGGGGCCTGCTCGGCGACTATGCCTACATGGACCAGATCGCGGCCCTGAAGTGGGTCCAGCGCAACATCGGGGCCTTCGGCGGCGATCCCGCCAATGTGACGGTGTTCGGCGAGTCCGCCGGCGGCGGCTCGGTGCACATGCTGCTGACCTCGCCCATGGCCCGGGGCCTGTTCTCCAAGGCGGTGATCGAGTCGGGCGGCGGACGTGGGGGCCTTCTGGGCTCGCGCACCGTCAAGGCGGCCGAGCCGACCGGCGTGGCCTTCGCCCGGGCCAACGGCATCGAGGGCGACGGGCCCGAGGCCCTGGCGGCCCTGCGCGCCCTGCCCCAGGAGAAGCTGGTCGACGGCCTGAACATGGCCTCCATGGGCGCGACGGCGGGGACCTACGCCGGCGGGCCGCTGGTGGACGGCAAGATCGTGGTCGAGACCCCCGACGACGCCTATCGGGCCGGCCGCAACGCCAAGGTTCCGGTGATGATCGGGGCCAACAGCATGGATATCGGCTTCGCCAGCGCCAAGACCATGGACGACCTCCTGAAGCCCTTCGGCACCGACCGCGACAGGGCCAGGGCGGCCTACGACCCCGGGAACACCGGCGACGTCCGCGCCGTCGGGGCCAGGATCGCCATGGACCGCACCATGGAGGAGCCGGCGCGCTTCACCGCCGCCGAGTTCGCCCGCCAGGGCCTGCCCTCCTACGAGTACCGCTTCTCCTACGTGGCGACCTCGATGCGCAAGCAGTGGCCGGGCGCGCCCCACGCCACCGAGATCCCCTATGTGTTCGACACGGTGGCGGCCAAGTACGGCAAGGATCTGACTCCCGCCGACGAGGCCACGGCCAGGGCGGCCAACGCCTACTGGGCCAATTTCGTGAAGACCGGCGATCCCAACGGCCCGGGCCTGCCGCGCTGGCCGCGCTACGACCCCGCGACCGACGGGATCATGGACTTCACCCCCCACGGCCCCAAGGGCGGGCCCGATCCCTGGAAGGCCCGGCTGGACCTCACCGCCGCGGCCGCCGACGCCCAGCACTGAGGCCTGCCGGGCCCGGCGAGACGTCCGCCGCTCTCCTGCGGCGACGCCCGGCCTTGAAGAGGTCGCAGAAACATCGGAAGACGGCGGACATGGTTCGCGTGTCCCAACTCGTCCTCGCCGCCGTTTCGCTTGCGCTGCTCGCAGCCTGCGCCACGCCCGGTCCCAGCGGCTCGGCGCCCCTCGCCACCGCGAGCATCACCCCCGGCGATTCGGACGCCTCGATCTACGGGCTCTATCTCGCCGGCCAGGCGGCGCTGGATTCCGGCGACAGCCGTGCGGCGACCGCCCTGTTCGCCAGGGCCGCCGACAAGCAGCCGGACGCCCTCTACCTCAAGGACCGGGTGCTGACCGCAGCCCTGATGTCCGGCGACGTGCAGCGCGCCGCCAGCCTGGCGCCCTCGGCCGGCGACGCCAGTTCCGGCGACAGGATCCTCGGCGTGATGGCCCAGACCGTGGAGGCCCTGGCCGAGGGCCGCGGCGAGGAGGCCTATCAGCGGCTGGTCAAGTCCGGCGACCTGGGCCGTGGCGGCTCGGCGCTGGCGCTGCTGAAGCCCTGGGCCGCGGCGGCGGCCGGCCGCACCGAGGCCTCGCTGGCCATGCCCGCGCTCGACGACCGGCTGACCCGGATGATCGCCTCGATCGACCAGGGGCTTCTGATGGAGCGGGCCCACAGGTACGCCGACGCGGAGACCACCTTCAAGGCGCTGCTGCCCGACCACGCGGCCCTGCCGCTGGTGGCCGCGGCCTACGGCCCCTATCTCGAACGCCGCGGCCGCCGCCAGGACGCCATCGCCCTCTACGACCAGGTGCTCGCCATCGCGCCCGACGATGCGGACATGCTCGCCGCGCGCGCCCGGGCCGCCGCCAAGGCCGCTCCTCCGCCGCCGCCCACCATAAGGGAAGGCGCGGCCCAGGCGCTGATGGTGCCGGCGGCCGTGGTGCTGGCCAACAAGGAGCAGGAGGTCGGGCTGATCTACCTGCGCCTGGCGCTGCGGCTGGATCCGAACCAGTCGGAGGCCTGGCTGCTGGTCGGAGACGCCCTGAACGGCCTGAACGATCCGGAGGGCGCCCGCCAGGCCTTCGCCCAGGTCGGCCCCAAGTCCAGCCACTATGTCGATGCCCGCACGCGGCTGGCCTGGAGCTATCAGGCCGACGACATGGACCAGGCGATGAAGCTCGCCCAGGAGACGGTGCAGCAGCGTCCCGACAGCCAGGACGCCAAGCTGACCCTCGCCGACCTGATGCGCGCCGACGACCGGTTCGCCGAGTCCGCCAAGCTGCTGGACGACGTGATCGCCCGCGCCGGCCCCAAGGCCGAATGGCGGCTCTACTACATGCGCGGGGTGGCGCTGGAGCGCTCGGGCCAGTGGCCCGACGCCGAGCGGGACCTGAAGAAGGCGCTGGAGATGCAGCCCAATTCGCCGGAGGTGCTGAACTACCTCGGCTATTCCTGGGTAAATCGCGGAACCCACATCCAGGAGGGCCTGAAGCTGATCGAGAAGGCCCTGACGCTTCAGCCGGACGAGGGCGCCTATGTCGACTCCCTCGGCTGGGCCTACTACCGGCTCGGCGACTACAAGAAGGCGGTGGGCCTTCTGGAGCGGGCGGCGACGCTGGACGCCGGGGACGCCGAGATCAACGACCACCTGGGCGACGCCTACTGGCGCGCCGGCCGCCATGACGAGGCGCGCTTCCAGTGGCGCGCGGTGCTGACCATGAAGCCGCCGGCCGGCATCAAGGCCAGCGCCCAGATGAAGCTGGACTCGCCCGACGGCGTCGACGCGGTCGCGGCCAAGCCCGAGACGGTCGCCGCCAAGTGAGCCTGGAGACTTTCGCTCCGGCCAAGGTCAATCTCTTCCTGCACGTCGGCCCCCTGAGGGCGGACGGCTTCCACCCCATTTCCAGCCTGATGGTCTTCGCCGACGTCGGCGACCGGCTGAGCGCCGAGCCCGCGCCGCGGCTGGCCTTGACGGTCGAAGGGCCGATGGCCGGCCACGCGCCGCCGGGCGACGACAACCTGGTCCTGCGCGCCGCCCGCGCCCTGGCCGAGAGGGCGGGGGTCGGCGAGCCTCCGCTGCAGCTGGTGCTGCACAAGGCGCTGCCGGCCGCCGCCGGCCTGGGCGGCGGCTCCTCGGACGCGGCGGCGGCCCTCAGGGTGGTGCGGCAGGCGCTGGCCCTGGCGCTGGACGACGCGGTGCTGGAGGAGGTCGCGGCCGGCCTGGGCTCGGACATCCCGGCCTGCGTGGCGGGGCGGCCGTCCATCGCCGAGGGCAGGGGAGAGCGGCTGCGCACGGCGCCGGCGCTCTGCGCCCTGCCGGCCGTGCTGGTGCGTCCGCCCGCGGATTCCGCCACCGGACCGGTCTACCGCGCCTTCGACGCCGATCCGGCCGGCGCCACGGCCGATGCGCCCGAGCTGCCGGCCGCGATCATCACCCCCGCGCAGGCGGCCGCTGTCTTCGCCCGCTGCCGCAATGACCTGGAGACGCCGGCCGTCCGGCTGCAGCCGATGATCGGCGGCGCCCTGGCCGAGCTGCGCGCCGCGCCGGAGACCCTGCTGGGCCGCATGTCCGGATCCGGCTCCGCCTGCTTCGCCCTCTGCGCGGATGACGATGCGGCAGTCAGCCTCGCTGCGCGCCTGGCGGCTGCGCACCCGCACTGGTGGGTGAAGGCGTGCAATCTCGGCGGTCCCTGGACCTGAAGCCCCCTCCACCGCCTTCGGCGGTCCCCCTCCGCCAGGGGGAGGATCCTAGGTCAGCGCTGAACTGGATCTTCCCCTCTGGGGGAAGTACGGCCGAAGGCCGGGATGGGGGCTGCAACCCGCGCATCCAAAGAACAAAGCGGAGGCCTCTTGCGAGACCTCCGCCCTGCGTATTGGGGAACACGCTTCTGACAACCCGCCAGGAACGCGGCGGGTAAACTCAGGATCAGTCGTGCACGGTCTCGCCGTGCAGCGCCAGGTCCAGACCTTCCACTTCGGCTTCTTCCGAGACGCGGATGCCGGTGGTGAACTTGCAGATCATCAGGATGATGAAGGTGCCCACGGCGGTCCAGCCGATGGTCCACACCACGCCCTTGGCCTGGGTCAGCACGCTGTGCATGGCGCCGGCCGAGTTGACCGCCGCGTCGGCCAGGGCGCCGGTGAGCAGCGCCCCGATCAAGCCGCCGACCGCGTGCACGCCGAAGGCGTCCAGAGCGTCGTCGTACTTGAAGATCTTCTTCACCCACACCGCGCCGCCGTAGCAGCCCACGCCGGCGGCGATGCCGACGATCAGCGAGCCCACCGGGTTCACGAAGCCGGAAGCCGGGGTGATGGCCACCAGGCCGGCGACCGCGCCCGAGCAGAGGCCGAGCAGGGTCGGCTTCTTGCGCTCGATCCATTCCACGACCATCCAGGCCAGGGCCGCCGTGGCGGTCGCGACCTGGGTGTTCATGAAGGCCGAACCGGCCAGGGCGCTGGAGGTCACGGCCGAACCGGCGTTGAAGCCGAACCAGCCGACCCAGAGCAAGCTGGCGCCGATCATGGTCAGCACCAGGTTGTGCGGGGCCATGTTCTCGTGGCCGAGACCCTTGCGCTTGCCGAGGACCAGGGCGGTGACCAGGCCCGCGACGCCCGCGTTGATGTGCACCACGGTGCCGCCGGCGAAGTCCAGCACGCCGCCCGCGCCGAGGAAGCCGCCGCCCCAGACCCAGTGGGCGATCGGGCAGTAGACGCACAGCAGCCACAGCGACATGAACAGGATCATGCCCGAGAACTTCATCCGCTCGGCGAAGGAGCCGCAGATCAGGGCCGGGGTGATGATCGCGAAGGTCATCTGGAAGCACATGAACACCGACTCGGGGATCGTGGCGGCGAGCGAGCTCACCCCTCCGATGGATCCCTTCATCAGCACCCTCGACGCCGGGCCAGACCAGGCGCCGATCCACTTGTTGATGCCGGCGTCGGGATTGGTCGTGAAGGCCAGCGAGTAGCCCACGATCATCCAGAGCACCGTCACCAGACAGGTGATGACGAAGGACTGGGCGAGGGTGTCCAGCACGTTCTTCTTGCGGACCATGCCGCCGTAGAACAGCGCCAGGCCCGGGATGGTCATCATCAGCACGAGGGCCGTCGAGGTGAGCATCCAGGCGGTGTCGCCGCTGTCGAGCTTCACCGGCGGCGTGGCCGCCGCCGCGGGGGCGGAGCTGGCCGGAGCGGCGGAAGCCGGAGCGGAGCTGGCGTCGCTGGCGGGCGCCGCGCTCGCCGCCGGCGCGGCGCTGGCCGCGGGCGCCGAGGAGGCGACTTGAGCGATGGCCGGGGCGACCATGGGTCCCCCGACGATGAGGGCCGCGAGCATGATGCCCGCCAGCCTCTTTAGTCCTGTACTTTTCATTCGGAGATCCCCTGGTTTCCCGATGATGTTCAAAGCGCCGCGGCGCCCGTTTCGCCCGTACGGATGCGCACGGCGTCTTCGACGTTGACGACGAAGACCTTGCCGTCGCCGATCTTGCCGGTGTTGGCCGAGCCGCGGATCGCGGCGACCGCCTTGGACACGGCGGCGTCGTCGACGACCGCTTCCAGTTTCAGCTTGGGGACGAACACCACCTGGTATTCGGCCCCCCGATAGATCTCGGTCTGCCCCTTCTGGCGGCCGTAGCCCTTCACTTCCGAGATCGTCAGCCCCTCGACACCCGCGCCGGCGAGCGCTTCGCGCACGTCGTCGAGCTTGAAGGGCTTGATGATCGCAATGATCAGTTTCATGCGCTGGCTCCCGCGCGCTGCCCTGGCGCGCGCTCTCTGGTTCATGGATCGCCAAGTGCGGCGGCGGACTGGATGGAGGCCCCCGTTCGGCGTTCCCGACGCTAGCGGCGCCGTAGGAGGCGACGCACAATCCGCCAGGCCGAGGTCACGGTTTTGCCCTCCAGAGCCCGATTCATGGGCGCCGTTCCGGCGAGGCGCCTAATCCCTGGGCGGTACGGCCGCCTCAGGGTCCGCCGCCGGGCCGCGCGGCCATCCGTTCAGGTCCGGCCAGGCGATCGCCCCCGCGGAAGAGCGGTCGCGGCAAGCCGCCCGATTCACCCCCGGACCCGCCCGGCCAGTGCCTGTGATTTCTGTGGTGTCTGGAGGAAATCTGCAGTGGAGTTTGGTGAATACAGTATATCCTTCGAATTGTTCGAGATCACGAAGCCGTGATCAGACGCAACCCTTTCGGCCGTCCGGCGTCTTTGCTGCGTCCAACCTGGACCGGAAAGGACCGCCCCCATGTTCCTCAAGATTTCCACCGCCGCCGTCGCGCTGATCGCCGCCTCGGCGATCGCCGGCGCCGCTTCGGCGCAGAACCAGACCAACGCCGATCAGGCTGCGCCCGCTCAGGCCGACTCCAACGCCGCCGCTTCGGCCCCGGCCGCGGCCGCCCCCGACACGTCCGGCTACAACGTCGGCGTCCCGCAGACCGACCCGAACACCGGCGCCCAGATCGTCACCAACGGCCCGGTGCCCGACACCCGCGCCAACCGCGAGCGCTTCGGCGCGCCGGATTCGCACGCCGGCAAGCGCACCGCGCCCGCCGGCAACTAAGGCCTCCAGGCCTTTCCGAGCCTACGGGCCCGGCCCCCCGCCCCCGCCGCCGGGCGGGCCCACATCCCAGAGTCAGTGGCAGTTCTTAGGGGGGAGCAGGGCCCCCCCTGTT
>JANWHQ010000105.1 GCA_025450315.1 Caulobacteraceae bacterium | reverse complement strand
CCGTGGTAGCAGCAGCGGATCCCGTCCGGCTCGACGTGGCCGTAGAGCAGGGTCGTGCCCCGGTGCATGCAGCGCGGATAGAGCAGACCCGGACGCCCCGAGCCGTCGCGGAACACCAGCAGGTCCTCGCCCAGGATGCGGATCTCGCGCGGGCGGCTCGTCACATGTTCGCAGGCCAGGACGGGCTGCCAGAACCGGCGCATATATTCGCCGCAGGGCGCGCCGGGGCCCACCCGGGTCAGGAGATCATTGGGATGCGCCGGCGGCCGCCCGTAGGCGGTTCCGTCGAGATTGGCGTACAGAGCCTTCGACATGGCGTCCTCCACCGTGGCTCTCTGAGCGGCCCTCGGCCCAACTATAGGATCAAGACCGCGGAGGCGCCCAGACTCATTTGACGGCGTCAAGTATCCCGGTTGTCATCCCGGCCGGAGCCCGTGGGGCGGAGAGCCGGGACCGGGCAGACGCTGGCGCTTGCGGCGGTCCCGGATAAGCCGCCGGCGCGGCTTTCCGGGATGACAAGGGAGCATGGACATGGACCTCGAAGGCAAGACAGTCCTGATCACCGGCTCGACCGACGGCCTGGGCAAGGCGGTGGCGCTCAAGGCCGCCGCGGCCGGCGCCACGGTGCTGCTGCATGGGCGCAGCCGCGCCAAGGGCGAGCCCGTGCTGGAAGAGGTGAGGCGGGCGGGTCGCGGGGACGCGGAGCTCTATCTCGCCGATCTGGAATTGCTGGACGAGGTCCGGACGCTGGCCGCCGAGGTGGCCGCAAAGCGCCGGCGGCTCGACGTGCTGCTCAACAACGCGGGCATCCTCCGGGCCGGCGAAAAGCCCCGCGCAGAGAATGCCGCGGGCGTGGAACTTCACTTCCAGGTAAACTATCTCGCCCCTTTCCTGCTGACCCGGCTGCTGCTGCCCCTGATCATGGCCGCCGCCCCCTCCCGGATCGTCAACGTCTCCTCGCTCGGCCAGGCCCCGATCGACTTCGAGGATGTGCAGCTGACCCGCAGCTATTCGGGGATGCAGGGCTACTGCCAATCCAAGCTGGCCCAGATCATGTTCACCATCGACCTGGCGGAAGAGCTGAAGGGCTCGGGCGTCACGGTGATGTCGCTGCACCCCGGCACCTTCATGAACACCAACATGGTGGTGGGCCAGGGCCTGACGCCCCAGAGCAAGGTCGAGGACGGCGCGCGGGCGACCTTCGAAATGGCCTTCGCGCCCGAGCACGCCGGCGAGACCGGCGGCTTCTACAACCAGTTCCACCCCGGCCATCCCAACCCCCAGGCCGCGGACGCCGCCGCGCGGCGCAGGCTCTGGGCGCTCAGCGAGGCGCTGACCGGGCTCTGATTGACTCCACCGGCCCGCCGGGGACGATGGCGGCCAAGAGGGTGGCAGGACACGAGGGCCCCAGGCCCCGAAGAGGAGACGCCATGGCGGTCAAGGACAAGGTCATCATCACCTGCGCGGTCACCGGCGCCTCCCCGGCGCCCAACCACCCGGGCTTCCCGAAATCCAACGAGGAAGTGGCCAACGCCGCGCTCGAGGCGGGCGAAGCCGGCGCCTCGATCATACACGTGCATGTGAGGAAGCCCGACGGCCGACCCTCGACGGACCTGGACGACTACACCGAGGTCTACAACCGCATCCGCCAGAAGAACAACGAGCTGATCATCAACCTGACCACGGGGCCGGGCTGCGGCTGGCGCCAGTCGGACGAGGACCCGGCCATGCCCGGCCCCGGCACCAACATGATGACCGCCGACCGGCGCACCGAGCACATCCAGGCGCTGAGGCCCGAGTTGGCCACGCTCGACATCTGCACCATGCAGTTCAACGGCGGCGTCGCCATCAACACGACGAAGATGATGCGCCAGATGGGCGAGATCTTCCGCGATTGCGGGATCAAGCCCGAGATCGAGTGCTTCGACACCGGCGACCTGGTGTTCGCCGAGGACCTGATTGCCGAGGGGGCGCTGGACGGGCCTGGCATGTACTCCATCGTGATGGGCACCAAGTACGGCGTGCACGCCACGCCCGAGGCGATGATCTACTGCAAGAACAACCTGCCGCCGGGCGCGGTCTGGCAGGGCTTCGGCATCAGCCGCCACACCTGGCCCATGGCCGCCCAGTCGATCATCCTGGGCGGCAACGTCCGCACCGGCTTCGAGGACTCCACCTACCTCGGCAAGGGCCGCCAGGCCCCGACCAACGCCGCCATGGTCGTCCAGGCGGTGGAGCTGGTCGAGCGGCTGGGCTCACGGCCCGCCACCCCGGGCGAGGCCCGCAAGGAGCTGGGCCTGCCGCATTGAACTCGCCTCTCCCCCTGAGGGGGAGAGGGGAAATCAGGTCTTCGAAATATGCCCGACGATCGCCCGGCAGACGTCGTCGATGGCGCGCCGGCCGAGGTCGAGATGGGCGGCCATGGTGAAGAAGCCGTGGATGGCGCCCTCGTAGTGCAGCCGGACGACCGTCGCCCCGCCTTGCTCCAGGGTGTGCGCGTAGGCCTCGCCTTCGGCCGTCAGCAGGTCCAGTTCGGCGGTGACGAGGACCGCGTCCGGCAGGCCGGCGTGGCTGGCCGCCCGGGCCGGGGCGAGGCGCGGGTCGCGGCGGTGCTCGGGCGGCGCGTACTGGTCGTAGAACCAGACCATGTCCTGCCGGTCCAGGAACGGGGGCTCGAAGGCGGACATGGACGGGGCGTCGACGTCCCCTTCGGTGGCCGGATAGACCAGGATCTGCAGATCGATCTTCGGGCCGCCGGCGTCGCGCGCCAGAAGGCAGACCACGGCCGACAGGTTCGCCCCGGCGCTGTCGCCCATGACCATCAGGGGCGCCTCGGGGGCGGCGAGCTCGCCCAGATGGTCCGCCGCCCAGGCGACGGCCGCCATGGCGTCTTCCACCGCGGCCGGGAACGGGTTCTCCGGCGCCAAGCGGTAGTCGACCGAGACCACCGTGCAGCCGGTCTGGTTGGCGATCAGCCGAAGGGCGGCGTCGGCGGTATCCAGGTCGCCGATGGTCCATCCGCCGCCGTGGTAATAGACGATCACGCCCGCCGGCCGTTCGGACGGACGATATATGCGGATCGGGATGTCGCCGGCCGGTCCCGGCAAGGCGGCGTCGCCGACCGAGCGCACCTCGGTGACCACCGGCGGCCGGGGTCTCGGGATGGCCCGCAGCTCGGCGGCGGGCAGGGAGCCCAGCTTCGGCCAGCCGATCGCCTGCATGGCGTCCAGCATGGCCTGCAGTTGCGGATCTACCGGCATGGCGACCTAGTTCAGCCGCACCGGCGTCAGGCCCAGCACGTCGCGGGCCTCGCCGGCCGACATGGGCTCGTGGCCCAGTTCGCGCAGGATCCGCACCTGCCGTTCGACTAGGGCCAGGTTGTTGGTCTTCTGGCCGGCGCCGTAATAGTGGTTGTCCTCCAGCCCCACCCGCACATGGCCGCCCATCAGGATCGCCTGGGTGGTGGCCGGCAGCTGGGCCGGGCCGATGCCCGAGACGCACCAGATCGACTGGGGCGGCAGACACTTCACCATGAAGGAAAGTATCTCCATCGAATAGGGCATGGCGCCCTGGAAGCCCTTTTCGCCGCCCAGCACCAGGTTCACATAGTAGGGCGGCTTGTCGTAGCCCTTCTGGATCAGCCGGGTGACGTCCTGCAGGATGTGCTCGGGCGAGAACACCTCCCACTCGGGCTTGGCCCCCTTCTCCAGGATGCGCTTGACCAGGGTCTCGCAGCGGCTGGGCGGGGTGATAACCACCACCTCCTTGGGGTGGCCCACGGTGTCGACCACCGTCACCCCGTCGAAGGTGCACATCTCGGCGCCGCCGTCGCAGCCCTTGAGCCGCTCCTCGAAGTTGGATTCCCACAGCCCGTCGGGCCGCTCGACCAGCATGTCGCCGGAATTGCCGCCGCCGGTGGAGTTGTTGAGGATGATGTCCGAGCCGCGCTCGCGGATCTTGGAATTGATGGCGCGGTAGATGTCGGCGTTGCAGGTCGCCTGGTCGTCTGGGCGGCGCGCGTGGATGGCGGTGATGGCGGCGCCGGCCTTCCAGCACTTGAACACGTCGTCGGCGATCTCGTCCGGCTGGGTCGGCAGGGCCGGGTTCGCGGTCTTCATCGACATCCCGCCGGTCGGCGCGATGGTGACCATGATCTTCGCCATTGATGAGCTCTCCCTAAGCCGCGCCGCAAAAAGCACGGCGGTTCCGATGATGGCAAGACACCGTCAGACCCTGAACCGCTCGCTCACCGACGGGTCGAACAGCTCGTCCGCCGCCAGCTTGCGCGGCGAGAGGCCTTGGCGGTGGTGGTGCTCGAGGAAGGTCTCCAGCCCCTGGCGGTTGGGCTCCAGGCCGTAGGGCCAGTAGTCGTCGCCCATCAGGTCGCGCACGACGCGCAGGTGCTCGTCCAGGAACGGCAGGGTCACCATCGGCGCGGCCGGATCGAACAGGGCCTCCAGGGTCAGCCGCTTGGCCTGGTCGAAGGCCTTGAAGAGGGCCATCGGCAGCCAGGGATGGCGCTCCACCAGCGTCCGCTTCACGCCCAGCAAATGCATGATCGGGAAGATCCCGGTGCGCCGATACCAGTCGGCGGCCGCGGCATGGGGATCGGGGAACAGCCAGCCGACATTGGCCGCGCCGCGCTTGAAGCAGGACGGGGCCCGGGGGGCGATCAGGCCGTCGATCTCGCCGGCCTCCAGCATGCCCGACAGGGTCTTGCCCTCGGGCGCGGGCTCCAGATGCACGCCGTCCGGCAGCTGGAAGCCGGCCTTCTCGATCCGGCCCGGCTCCTCCTGGCCGCCCTGCACCCAGCGGATGTGGGAGGGATCGACGCCATGGTCGTCCAGCAGGATCGCGCGGGCCCAGACGTTGGCCGTCAGCTGGTATTCGGGCGTGCCGATGCGGCGCCCCTTCAGGTCCTTGGGACCTTTGATGCCCCGGTCGGTGCGGATGTAGATGGCGGTGTGGCGGAAGCTGCGCGAGGGGAACACCGGCACGCCCACATAGGGGCAATCGCCGGCGGCGGCGCGGATCGCGAAGGTCGACAGCGACAGCTCGCAGACGTCGAACGCCTCCTGGCGGAAGGCGCGGAAGAACACCTCCTCCGGCTCCAGGTGCATGACCACCGGCTCGCAGCCGTCGATACGCGCCCGGCCATCCTCGATGGGCCGCACCCGGTCGTAGTCGCCGATGGCGATGGAAAGCTGAAGCTTGGTCATGCGGGCCGCCTCACAGCACCATGTAGTAGCGCATGAACAGGCATTCCTTCTGGCGTTCCCCCAGGCCCACGAAACAGTGGCGGGCCAGCCATTCGTAAGGCCCGGGCGGGGCCTCGAAGATCGGCGTCGTGCGCATGTAGTAGGTCTCGGGATCGACGAATTCCTCCAGCGCGTTGACGCGCTCGATCACGCCCGGGGGGCCCCAGCGGTAGCCGATGTTGCGGATGTTGATGAAGACCCCGTCGTGGGTCTCGAAGGTGTAGCGGGCGTCGACCATCCCCACCCCGTCGGGCCGGTAGGTCGGCCATTCGTTGCCGCCGGGCAGGATGCGGCCCTTCAGCTTCGGGCCATCGATGTCGCCGCCTTCGCAGCTGACCATCAGCCGCCGCCCCAGGCCGTATTCGATCGAGTGGACGTAGCCGGTCAGCACCCGCGTCTGGAATGCATATTCGAAACACGGCTCCATGTGCTGCAGCTTGATCGGCTGCAGGTCCGGCGGCAGCTCTGTGGTCATGCGGCTTTCCCTTCTGGCGCCGGGCGTGGGGCCCAGTTTCCGTGGATGGCGCCGCGCAGGCGGATCGGCGCGCGCACCCGCGCGATGGGGCCCTCGGCGATCCGTTCGGCGTCCAGGATGACGAGTTCGCTCCCATAGCCCTGCGGGGCGAGCCGCGTGAGCATGCAGAGCAGCCAGCCGTCGCCCTCGGCCGCGCCGGGCCGGCGGGGGACGAATTGCGGCTCCTGGCAGGCGGCGTTCTCGCCCACCCACCAGCGGTCCTGGCGGCGCGCGGCCATGTCGACCCGCACCAGGGTGTTCCAGCCGGGTCCGAGCGTGCCGGCGGTGGCGATCGGTCGCTGCGGATCGATCACCGCGCACCAGCCATACCGGTAGGGCCTGGTCTGATAGCGATCGTCGGTGCGCGGCATCTCCATGAAGTCGGGGAACAGCACCTCCTCCTCGAAGCCGTCGGAATTGGCGCTAAGGTCGAAGCGCCAGCGCGCCAGGCGCGGGGTGGAGGCGGCGCGGTCGAAGCCGGCGCCGTCGGCGTTGGGGATGAAGGGGAACTGGCAGCGCTCGGAAACGAAGATGTCGAGCCGCACCTCCTCGCCGTCCGAGACGGCGTTCAGCACATGTCCAAGCCCGCGGCCGGGGGCGGAGAACCAGCGCAGGTCGGTCACGCTTCCGTCGCGCGGCATGATGCCGACCTTCACCGGCAGGGACGGATCGAACACCCAGTGGGTCTGGCCCGCCTTCAGCCGCTCCAGGCTGGTGGTGGCGGGCATCAGGGCGAAGACGATGTGGCGCTCGGTCACCGCGAAATCGTGCTGGAAGCTGACGTAGGGCGCCTCGAACATCTCCTCGCGGACCAGGACGCCGTCGGCGCCGATCACCTGCAGCGCCATCTGCCGGCCCGCGAGGCCGTCCGCCTCATATCCGAAGCCGATCATCTCCTGGGTCTCGGGATCGATCTTGGGATGGGCGGTGAAGGTCTGGCTCTGCAGCCGGCCGCCGAAGTCGCAGCGGCCCAGGGTGTCCAGCGTCACTGGATCCAGCGCATAGGGCAGGCCGTCCTCCTTCATGGCCAGGAGGCGCCCCGCGTGGAGCACGACGTTGGTGTTGGCCAGCGTCCGGTCCCTGCCCGCCAGCAGCGGGTCGTCGGTGAACGGATTGCGGTAGAGCCCGATCAGCCCCCGGCCGGCGGCGTCCTCGGCCGCGTACTTCTCCGTCCGCACGAAGCGCATGGCGAAATGCACGCGGCCGCCCTCGAAGCGGAAGGCCGACACCACCCCGTCGCCGTTGTGGTTGATGTCGTCGCCCAGCCGCGGCGGGAAGCGGAAGTCCGGTCCGCAGCGATAGAAGCTCCCCTCCAGACCGGAGGGGATCTCGCCCTCGACCTCCAGGTCGCGGATCTCCCCTTCGATCCGCACCGGCGCGTTGAAGCCGGTGAAGGTCGCGGTGTCGGGAAAGCGCAGGCTCACCGCCGCCTCAGCCGGATGTGGATGTTCTTCTCCTGGGTGAAGGCCAGGAGCTCGTCCAGGCACTCCTCCCGTCCCAGCCCCGATTGCTTGAAGCCCCCGAAGGGCGCGCCGAGGAAATGCCTGCCGACCTCGTTCACCCAGACGAATCCGGCCTGCACCCGGCCGGCGGTGCGGTGGGCGAGGTCGAGATCGTTGGTCCAGATCGAACAGGTCAGGCCGTATTCGACGCCGTTCACCGCCTCGATCATGCGCTCCCAGTCGGACCATCTCAGCACCGACAGCACTGGTCCGAAGATCTCCTCGCGGGCGATGGTCATTGCCGGCGTCACCTCGGCGAAGATGGTGGGCTCGATGAAGAAGCCGTCCTTCAGCCTGGGGTCCTCGGGCGGCGCCCCGCCGGCCACCAGCCGCGCGCCCTCTGCCCGCCCCGCCTCGATGTAGCGCAGCGTCCGCTCGTACTGGGCCCGGCTGGCCAGGGCGCCCATGGTGGTCTCCGGATCGGTGGGCGATCCGGGCCGGAAGCGGGCGGCGGCCGCGGCGACGCGCTCCAGCACCGCGTCATGGATGTCGGCGTGCAGGAAGGCCCGGCTGGTCGAGCCGCAGGACTGGCCGCACCAGGCGAAGTTCATCCCGGCCACCACCGCCTCTGCAGCCTCGCCCGGGTCGGCGTCGGGGAAGACGATCAGGGCGTTCTTGCCGCCGAGCTCGAGCAGCACCGGCTTCAGCGTCTCGGCGGCGGCGCGCATCACCGCCCGCCCGGCCGGAACGCTGCCCACCAGGGCGACCTTGGCCACGCCCGGATGGCCGGCCAGATGCCGGGAGGCCTCGCGGCTCGCCGGAACCACGTTCCAGACGCCCGGCGGGAACAGGTCCTCGGCCAGTTCGGTGAGCCTCAGGGCCGAGAGCGGCGCCTGGTCGGGCGGCTTGACGATCAGGGCGTTGCCGGCCGCCAGGATCGCCCCGGCCTTGCCCGCGCAGAACAGCAGCGGATGGTTGAAGGGCAGGATGCGGGCGACCACGCCCAGGGGTTCGCGCACCGAGAAGTTCACCACCCCCGGACCCATGGGGATCGAGGCGCCCTTCATCTCGGTGACCAGGCCGGCGAAGAAGTCGAGCTGGGCGGCGCCGGCCTCGGCGTCGGCGATCATCTCGCGCGCCGGATTGCCGCAGTCGGCCGCGTCCAGCATGGCCAGCTCGCGGCCATGGGCGCGCAGCCGGCGGGCCAGCTCGCGCAGCACCCGCGCGCGCTCGAGCGGCGCGGTGTCGCGCCAGACGGCGAATCCCGCCGTCGCCGCCGCGACCGCTGCGTCGATGTCTTCGGGGCCTGCTTCGGCCACCTGGCCCAGCACCTCGCCCGAGCCCGGATTGCGGCTCTCGGCCCTGCGGCCCGACAGCGCCGGCCGCCAGGCGCCGCCGTAGTAGAGGTCGAGCCGCCGGGGCAGAACCAGCTCGGGCGTCGCAAGCGCGTGGTCGGCGTCCATGGCGATCCTCGAGAGTTCGATCGGCATTGTAAGCGGCGCGCGCTCGCCTAAGCTAGCGCCGAGCATCAGGGGGCCCGAGACCCGGGGTGAGGACGTCCGATGAACAGGAAGACGCTTGCGGCGCTGGCCGCCGCCCTGGGATTGCTGGCGGGCTGGAGCTCGGCCCCGGCCCAGCCGGCCACCATCGTCCCGCCCACCTGCGAGCGGGCCTGCCTTAAGGGCTTCATCGACCGCTACATTGCCGCCATGGTGGCGCACGATCCGGCGAGCCTGCCGGTGATCCGCGACGTGAAGTTCACCGAGAACGGCCAGGAGCTTAAGCTCGGCGACGGCCTCTGGGGCACGATCCAGGCGCAGGGCGCCTACAAGCTCTATTTCGTCGATCCCGAGACCCAGGAGGCCGGGTTCTTCGGCACGGTGACCGAGAGCGGGCGGCAGGACATCATCGGCATCCGCCTGCACATCCAGTCGGGGACCAGGATCAGCCAGATCGAGACCCAGGTCGCCCGCCAGTCGCTGGGGGGCGGCCCGGGGGGCGGCAAGGCGCCGGTGATGACCGAGAAGCCGATCTTCTACGAGGACGTGCCGCCGGCCCAGCGCCGCAGCAGGCAAGAGATGGTGGCCATCGCCGACTCCTATTTCGAGGGCCTGGAGCACGCCACCGAGACCCTCACGCCCTTCGATCCCCACTGCCAGCGGATCGAGAACGGCATGGTCACCTCGGGCAACCCCGACGCGCCTGCGGGCATGAGCCGGATGACCTGCGGCGAGCAGTTCGCCACCCACTTCTCGCCCTTCATCAGCCACGTGCGCGAGCGGCGCTATCCGATCGTCGACCAGGAGAAGGGGCTGGTGCTGGCCATCGCCTTCTTCGACCACAACGGGCGGATCAAGGACGTGAAGCTGACCGACGGCTCCAACCTGCACGTGCCGCCGCCGTTCGACGCGCCCTTCGCCTTCGAGCTGTTCGAGCTGTTCAAGATCCAGGACGGCAAGATCATGCGTGTCGAGGCGGTGCTGAACACCGTGCCCTACGGCATGAAGTCGGGGTGGTGATCCTGTCCTCCCCCGCCGCGCGGGGGAGGCTCTGGGTCAATGCCCGTCCCAGCCGGCCTTCATGCCGTAGGGGACGTTGTTGATCACCGCTTCCACGACCTTGATCTTGCCCTGGTCGATGCGGAAGGCCTCGGCGATCTCCCAGGTGAAGGGCGCCTGCAGGCCGCCGTGCATGTGGCTGCCGTCGGCCAGCACGAAGTCGTGCTGCTGGGCGTTGTGGTCGAAGAAGCCGAAGGCGAAGGCCACGCCCTTCTCCTCGTCGACCACCGGGAAGCGGCGGTCGCGGATGCGGGTCACCACCTGCAGCGTGCCGGTCTGGAAGCCGCCCTTGCAGCTCAGCGACATCGGGCTGGGGCCCGGCCGCGGCGCCGGGGCGGCGCCTCCGGCGGGCGGTGCGGCGGCGGGCGGCGGCGCCCGCGGCGGGGCCGGGTGGGGCCCGGAGGTGGTCTGCATGCCGTTCTCGAAACGCCAGCAGTCGTCGGCGAAGAACGAATAGTCCCCCTTGCCGTCGTCGTTCTCCAGCGCGGTGAAATATTTGTTGGAGGTGCGGATGATGTCCTCGCGCGAGGCGTGGTCCGGATTGTCGTTCAGCCAGACCGGATCGGGCTTGCCCATGGCCTCGAGGGTGGCCGCGCCGTTCGGCCCGGCGGTGCCCAGGCCGGTGCGCGAGAAGACCGTCTCGATCTCGGAGATCTTGCGGCCTTCCAGCTTGATCCGCATGGCGATGATGACGTTGTTGGCGCCGTTCTCCTTCATCACCCCGAAGAAGGCGGCCTGCTCGGTGCGCGGGTCGAGGAAGTAGTGCTTGTAGACGCCCTGGCCGGTGGCGGTGCCCCAGAAGCCGTCGTTCAGCGCCAGCTGCTGACCGTCCTCGGTGTAGCGGATGTCCGGCGCCAGCGGCAGGCGATGGGCGTCGTGGGCGACCATGGCGGCCAGGGTCTGGTCGACCATGTCCTGCAGGCAGGCGCGGTCGCAGTCGATCCCGATCGGGATCGGATCGGCCCTGGCCGGCTCGGTCCCCACGCCGCCCGCCGCGGCCAGGCTCAAGGCGGCCGCCGCCGCGCCCCAGACGATATTCCTGCCCATACCAGCCTCCCCGGCCTGTTCTGATTGTCAGCCGCCCTGACCGTAACCGCAAAGCCTCGGGCGCGTCGACAGGCTCGACAGATCACCCGCTCGTCCCCGCCTCCGGGTCCGGATGGGCGGGTTGAAGAAGGCGGTCGTCGAGAGGCGGAAGGCGCCCCGCCCAGGCGGCGACCTGGTCGGCGTCGATGCGGTCGCTGAACGGCAGTTCGGCCAGGATGCGCGCGCCGCCGTGGCGCGCGATGGCCGCGCGGTTGTCGGCGAAGGCCCGCCCGGTCAGCACCACGCCCAGCACCTCCAGCCCGCGCGCCCTCAGGGCTTCCAGGGTCAGCAGGGTCTGGTTGATGGCCCCCAGCCGGTCGGCCGCGACCAGCACCACCGGCAGGTCCAGCCGGACCATCAGGTCCAGCATGGTCGCCTGGTCGCTCAGCGGGACCAGCGCCCCGCCGGCGCCCTCGACCACGATGGGGCGCGGGCTGTCGGGCAGCTGGACATCGTCCAGGCGGATGGCGACGCCGGCCTCCTTGGCGGCCAGGTCCGGCGAGACCGGGGGGGCGAAGGCGTGGACCGGCGCGTGCAGGCGCGCGGGCTCTGCGCCCGTCAGGTCGGCGACGGTCGCGGTGTCGCCGGCCTCCTCGGCCAGGCCCGTCTGGACCGGCTTGAAATAGTCCGCTCCCCAGGCCTTCACCAGGCAGGCCGAGACCACCGTCTTGCCGACGCCGGTGTCCGTGCCGGTGACGAAGACGCCCGCCGCGCGCCGGGGGCGCCGGCGCAGCGTGCCATAGGCCACGTCGTAGCGGGCCGAGGCGCCGGCCTGGTCGAACCGCCGCATCACCCGCTTCAGCTCGCCCGGCGCCAGCGGCCGGCGGCCGCTGGCGGGCGAGCCGGCGCCGATGGCCTTCAGGTCGCCCAGGAAGGCGCGGGCGTCGGCATGGGCCTGGACCACCGTCTCAATCTCGATCCGCCCGCGCGGTCCCAGCATGCCGGCCAGGGCCTCTGCGCTCGGATAGGCGGGTCCGCCGCAGGCGAGGCCGAGCTCGGCGTGGGCGCGGCGCCAATCCTCCAGCGTCCCCGCCGCCAGGGTGGAAAAGGCGAGCCAGCCCCCGGGCGCCAGCAGGTCCGCCAGCCGCGCCAGTGCGGGGCCCAGCGCCTCGAACCATTGCACCGCCAGGCTCGAGCAGATCAGCTCGAACCGCCGGCCTGCCTCCAGCGCCGGCCGCTCGCCGTCCATGACCCGGAACTCCACCTCGCCCGCGGCCAGGCGCGCGCGGCAGGCGTCCAGCATCCGGGGCGAAAGATCGGTGACCAGCCAGTCCGCCTCTCCGATCCGTGCGCGCAGGGCCTGGGTGAGCAAGCCCGTGCCGCAGCCGATCGCCAGGATCCTTGGCCGGGGCGGCAGGGGCAGGGCCGCGATCCGGTCGGCCAGCCGCCCGGCCACCGCCCGCTGCACCGGGGCGGCCGCGTCATAGGTGTCGGCGGCGGCGTCGAAGGCCTGCCTGAGGCGGGCGGAGTGCTCGTTCACGCCGGCTACCTCGCGGGCCAGGCGGCCCTGGCCGCCGCGATCAGCTGCTCGACGTCCGCCTCGGCATGGGCGGCCGAAAGGGCGATGCGCAGGCGGCTGGAGCCCTTGGGCACGGTGGGGGGGCGGATGGCGACGGCCAGCAGGCCCCCCGCTTCCAGGCGGCGGGCCGCCTCCAGGGCGCCGGCCTCCTCGCCGACGACGGCCGGCACGATCTGGGTGGCGGAGGCCAGGGTGTCGATCCCGGCTTCGGCGAGGCCGGCCCGCAGCCGTCCGGACAGCCGCCGCAGATGCGCGCGCTCGGCGTCCATCCCGGGCACAAGGTCCAGGGCCGCGTCGATGGCGCCCAGCACCGCGGGCGGCGGGGCGGTGGTGAAGACGAAGCCCGAGCAGGCGTTGATCAGATAGTCGATCAGCGCGCGCGAGCCGGCCACATAGGCCCCGAAGCTCCCCATCGCCTTGGAGAAGGTGCCCATGGCCAGGTCGACGCGGCCGGGGACGGCGGCCGACAGCCCCATGCCCCTGGGGCCCATCACGCCGGTGGCGTGGGCCTCGTCCAGATAGAGGAAGGCGTCCCAGCGCTCGGCGATGGCGGTCAGCCGCTCCAGGTCCACCTGGTCGCCGTCCATGCTGAACACGCTCTCGGTCAGGATGAACCGCCGGCCGGGCTCGCCCTCGCGCTCGGTCAGGAGGCGCTCCAGGTGGTCGAGATCGTTGTGGCGGAAGCGGATCTGCCGCACGCCCGCCGCCTGGCAGCCGTGGTGCAGGCTGGCGTGGACCAGCCGGTCGGCGAAGACCAGCGCGGGCGGCTCGCCGGCCGCGAACAGGGCCGGCAGCACCGACGCATTGGCCTGCCAGCCCGAGGCGAACAGCAGGGACGCCTGCGCCCCTTTCAGCGCGGCCAGCTTGGCCTCGACGTCGGCGTGGGCCTCGAACGTCCCGCGCACCAGCCGCGAGGCGCCGGCACCGGCGCCCCAGCGCGACGCCCATTCGCGCGAGCGCTCGATCAGGGCCGGATGGCGCGAGAGGCCGAGGTAGTCGTTGGAGGAGAAATCGATCAGCTCGCGGCCGTCCAGCCGCACCCGGCCGCGGTCCAGAGGCTCGATCGGCCTGAGCACGCGCCGGCGATTGGCGGCCGCGGCCCGGCCGAGGGCCTCCTCGAAGTCGGCGTCGAACCTGGACATTTGCGGGGTGCGGTGTAGGCCGCGCGGCATGGGAAGCCAACCCGACTGGTACGCCCGGGGCCTCGGCCACGTCTGGCGGCCCTACGCCCAGATGAAGACCGAGCCCGATCCGCTGGCGATCGTGGCGGCGCATGGCTCGCGGCTGGTGCTGGCCGACGGGCGCGAGCTGGTCGACGGCATCGGCTCCTGGTGGACCGCGTGCCACGGCTACGGCCACCCCCACATCCGCGAGGCGGTGGAGCGCCAGCTGCAGCTGATGCCGCACGTGATGTTCGGCGGGCTCGCGCACGAGCCGGCCCTGACCCTGGCGCGGCGGCTGGTCGAGCTTCTGGGCGCGCCGTTCGAGCGGGTGTTCTTCTCGGACTCCGGCTCGGTGGCGGTCGAGGTGGCCATGAAGATGGCCGTCCAGGCCTGGCTGAACCGGGGCGAGCGCGGCCGCACCCGGCTCCTGGCCTTCAGGGGCGGCTACCACGGCGACACCTTCGCCACGATGGCGGTCTGCGATCCGGACGAGGGGATGCACGCCCTGTTCGCCGGCGCCCTGCCCGAGCACCCGGTCCTCGACCTGCCGCGGGACGAGGCCACGACCACGGCGCTGGAGGTCTTCCTGGAGGCCCACGCCCGCGAGCTGGCGGGGATCATGGTCGAGCCGCTGGTGCAGGGCGCGGGCGGCATGATCTTCCATGCGCCCGAGGTGCTGCGGCGGCTGCGCGCCGCCGCCGACCGGCACGGACTCTACCTGATCTTCGACGAGATCTTCACCGGCTTCGGGCGCACCGGCTCGATGTTCGCCTTCGAGCAGGCGGGCGTGCGGCCCGACATCGTCACCCTCGGCAAGGGCCTGACCGGCGGGACCCTGCCCCTGGCCGCCACCGTCGCCAGCGCCGAGGTCGCCGCCGCCTTCTGGTCGGACGATCCGGGCCACGCGCTGATGCACGGCCCGACCTACATGGCCAATCCCCTGGGCTGCGCGGCGGCCAACGCCTCGCTCGACCTGTTCGAGACCGAGCCCCGGCTGGACCAGGTGCGCGCCATCGCCCGCCAGCTCGAGGCCGGGCTGTCGATCTGCCGCGGCCGGCCGGGCGTGTGCGACGTGAGGGTCAAGGGGGCGATCGGGGTGGTGGAGCTGGAGAGGCCGCCCGACCTTGTGGCCCTGAAAGCCCGTTTCGCCGAGGCAGGCGTGTGGATCCGGCCGTTCGGGCGGACGATATATTTAACGCCTGCGTTTACCATCTCGCCCGATGATCTCTCCGCCCTGACCCGCGCCATCGATCAGGTCGCCTGCCAACTTGCGCGTTGACGCCGCCCCGGCCGCCGGGACTATGCGGGCTCGAGGAGACGCCATGGCGGGCGCAGACAGCGCGGAGGCTTCCGGCACCGGAGCCGGGATGACCGGGTACTACCAAAGGCTGGAGCAGGCGGCCTTGGCGCCCCTGTGGGAGAGCCTTGCCGCGCTCGCGCCGCGCGAACCTGCGCCGCGGGCGCGCCCGCATCACTGGGCCTATGGCGAGGCGCGCCGGCATCTGCTCGAAGCCGGCCGGCGGATCACCGCCGAGGAGGCCGAGCGGCGGGTGGTGGTGCTGGCCAATCCGGGGCTGCCGGGCGCGTTGCAGGCCACCGACACCCTCTACGCCGGGCTGCAGCTGATCCTGCCGGGCGAGGTCGCGCCGGCGCACCGGCACAGCCAGTCGGCGCTCAGGTTCGTGATGGAGGGCCAGGGCGCCTACACCGCCGTCGACGGCGAGCGCGCCTGGATGTCGCCCGGCGACTTCATCGTCACCCCGGCCATGACCTGGCACGAGCACGGCGGCGGCCAGGAGCCGGTGATCTGGCTGGACGGGCTGGACGTGCCCCTGGTCGGGTTCCTCCGCGCCGGGTTCCGCGACGAGCTCGGCGCCGCCGCCCTTGCGCCCATCGATTCCAAAGGCTCGCGCGCCTTCGCCTGGCCCTACGAGCGCACCCGCGAGGCTCTGCACGCCCTGGCGGCCAGCCACGACGTCGATCCCTGGCGCGGCCATGTGCTGAGGTACCTGCGGCCGGACGGTGGCTGGGCCATGCCGACCCTCGGGCCGACGCTGACGCTCCTGCCCAATGGCTTCCGGAGCCGGCCCTACCGCTCGATCGACGGGGCAGTGGCGACCCTGGTCGAGGGCCGGGTGCGCGCGGTGGTCGGCGGCGAGGCCTTCGAGCTCGGCCCCCGCGACCTTATCGTCCTGCCCGGCTGGACCGACGTCGAGCTGGAGGCCGTGGAGGAGAGCGTGCTCTTCGCCTTCTCCGACCGGCCGGTCTACGAGGCCCTCGGGCTCTGGCGCGAAGAGCGCGGCGCATGAAGCTCTGCCGATTCGACCACGACCACCTGGGCCTGGTGCTGGGCGAGCATCTGGTTGAGGTCACCGACCTCTTCGACCGCACCCCGCCCTGGCCGGCGGCGCCCGGCGACTGGATCGTCCGCCAGGCGGTGGAGATGGGCGCCGAGCTGGCCGTCCGGGCCGCCGGCAGCCCGAAGACGCCGCTGGGCGACGTGCGGCTGGAGAGCCCCGTCGCCAGTCCCGGCAAGATCATCGGCGCGCCGATCAACTACCGCGCCCACATCGAGGAAGCCCATGCCGACCAGGGCATCGGCTTTGGCCGCAGCTTCGCCGACCTGAAGGAGCACGGCCTGTTCCTCAAGGCCTCCAGCGCCCTGATCGGGCCGTCCGAGGAGGTTCGCCTGCGCTTTCCCGAGCGGCGCAGCGACCACGAGGTCGAGCTGGTGGCGGTGATCGGCCGCGAGGCCAGCCAGGTCTCCCGCGAGCGCGCCCTCGATCACGTGTTCGGCTACGCCATCGGCCTGGACATGACCGTGCGCGGGCCCGAATGGCCGGTGTTCCGCAAGTCGGCCGACACCTACGCGGTGCTGGGTCCCTGGATCGTCACGGCGGACGAGATCCCCGACCCGAACGGGCTGGACCTGTCGCTGCGGGTGAACGGCGAGCTGCGCCAGAGCGCCAACACCCGCCAGCTGATCTACGACGTGCAGGCGCTGATCGAATACGCCTCGAGCTTCTACACCTTGCACCCGGGCGACCTGATCTACACCGGGACGCCCGAGGGGGTTTCGCAGGTGCGGCCGGGCGACGTGATGGACTGCGAGATCGGCGCCATCGGCCGCATGCACGTGGGCGTCGCCAAGGCGTGGTTCAGCCAGGCGCCGGCCGCCGACGGCGGGGTGGCGGCCCGGCCGCTCAAGACCGCGCGAAGCTACTGACAACAAGGGGAAAGACAGGACATGGCGGGGATTCTGGAGGGGCAGGTCGCGATCGTCACCGGCGCGGGGCGGGGCTTCGGCAAGGCCATCGCGCAAAGGCTGGCCCGGGAGGGCGCGGCCGTCGCCCTGGTGTCGCGCAGCCCGGACCAGCTCGACCTCGCCGTCTCGGAGATCACCGAGGCCGGCGGCAAGGCGATCGCCGTCCCCGCCGACGTCACCAGCCGCGAGGACGTGGCCCAGGCCGTGATGTCCGCCGACAGCCGCCTCGGCCCCATCACCCTGTTGGTCAACAACGCCGGCGTGCCCGGGCCCTTCGGCCCCCTGTCGGAGATCGATCCGGACCGCTGGTGGGCGGCCCAGGCGGTGCACATCCGGGCCCCGGTGCTGTTCCTGAACGAGATCCTGCCCGGGATGATCGCCCGCAGGTCCGGCCGGATCATCCTGGTCTCGGCGCTCGCCGCCCGCATGGCGGCGGCCTACATGTCCGCCTATTGCACCGGCAAGATCGCCCAGAGCCGCCTGGCCGAGGAGGTGGCGCTGGAGAACCGCGAGCACGGCGTCTCGGCCTTCGCCATCGATCCGGGCTTCGTCTTCACCAACCTGGCCAACGAGACCATGCACGATCCGGCCGCCCAGCGCTGGCTGCCCGGCATGGTCGAGCGGCTGAAGGCCCAGTCGGCCAATCCCAACGCCTCGGGCGACCTGGAGCGCTGCGCCCAGCGCTGCGTCGACCTGGCCTCGGGCCGCTACGACGGCCTCTCGGGGCGCTACCTGGAGCTGCCCGACGACCTGGACGCCATGCTGACGGGCGCCCGCCCCCACTGGCAGAAGGACGGCCCGCCGATGAACCCGTCGCCGGAGAATTCTTCCCCGAGGCGCTGAAGTATCTCTCTGAAAGACCATTACGCATCCCCTCTCCCTTCAGGGGGAGGGGGTCCGCGCTGGACTCTCAGCATCGCGCGACGGATCAGCTTTTCGAGGCGGAAAGAGTCTTTGGGGGG
>JANWHQ010000104.1 GCA_025450315.1 Caulobacteraceae bacterium | reverse complement strand
GGGGGAGGCCACGTCGGAGACGCCTTTCACAAAGGCTGCGCTGTGGGTGACCTGCGAACCTTCCTTGCGATAGAGCCGGGCGGGCAGGTGATAGAGGCGGGTGTTGCGCCGCATGCCCGCGGCGATCGACAGGGCCTCGGACTGGTTCTCTCCGCCCCACAGGATCACCGCGTCGAACGCGCGCTCGTGCAGGTAGTCGAAGGCGGTATAGGCGGTGAAGGCGCCCACCACCTCCGCGCCGCCGCGGCCCAGCGCATTGGACAGGGCCAGGAACTGCGGCGCCGGCTCACCGACCGCCAGCACCTTGAAGCCGTGGCCGCGGTCCTCCGGAAGGTCCAGCCGCCGGCCCTTGTCGGCGAAAGTCTCGGTGCGGAGCTCGAACTCCTCCTCCGATACGGCGGTGCGCAGCAAGGCCTCGAGCCTCAGGGCGACCTGCACGGGATAGGCCGGGGGCGCCAGGGTCAGGTCGAAGGCCTCCTGGCCCAGCTGGTCGGGCGTGGGATCGCCGATGGCCATCACCGGCAGGCGACGGGGCAGGGCGGCGGCCTTCAGGCGCTGGGCGATGCTGGCCCCGTCGTCGCCGCAGCTCTTCAGGTCGACGATCGCCGCTTCCATGGCGAGATCGCCCATGGCGGCCAGGGCCGCATAGGGACCACGCGCCGTGATGGTGCGCCACCCCAGCTGGTCCAGGCCGCGGCCGAGCGGTCCGGCGAGACCGTCGTCGCGCGCGACGATCAGAACGCGGGCGTCCACCGGCAACGGCCCATCCCTCGACTCGCAAAGCCCGGAGATTCGGGCCGCCGCACAATAACAGAGGCAGGCGCCACGGCGAGCGACGTCTAGTCTTGGTCTGACAGGGTGCTTCGCGTGGCCCCCGGAAGACGCTAAGGGGGCGGCCGGATGGACTGGCGGTGGCTGACCGAGCTCGATTACGACCCGACCCACTGGGCCCTGGGAGCGCTGAGGGTGGCCGGCCGCGCGTGGCGGCGCAGCCAGACCCGCAGCGCGGCGCTCTATGTCGGCGGAGTCTGCTTCTACGCCCTGCTGGCGATCTTCCCGGCCCTGGCCATCCTGATAGGGGTCTACAGCATGATGCTGACCCCGCATCTGGCGGCGGCCCAGGCCGAGGCGCTCTCGCGGCTGATGCCGCCGGGCCCCCAGGCGATCTTCGAGGCCGAACTCGAGCGCATCGCCCACGCCCCGATCCGGGTGGTCAGCGCCCAGAGCGCCTTCGCCGTGGTGGTGGCGCTCTACGCTTCGCACCGGGGTGTGAAGGCCCTGCTGGCCGGGCTGCAGCTGATCCACGACGAGGACCGCCCCCGCGGCATCGTCGGCTTCAACATCCTGGCCCTGGTGGTGGCGGTGGCCGGCTTCGCCCTGATCGGTCTGGTGTCGGCGGCGTTCCTGGCTGTGAGGGTGGCGGTCACCTCGTTCTACCTGCCGCTGACGCCGCATTCCTGGATCTTCAGCGAATGGACCTGGGCGAGCCTGGGCCTCGTGCTGGGCCTTACCCTGACCTACCGCTTCGCCATGAGCTCAGATCCCACGCCCTGGCGCGCCTCCGCGGCGGGCGGCGTGGTCGCCTCGGGCCTCGTCCTGCTGTCATCCTGGGCCGGCGCCTACTATGTCCAGCAGATCGCCCATTTCGGCGCCACCTACGGCTCGATCAGCGGGGTGGTGATCTTCCTGGTCTGGCTGTCGTGGAACGTGAACGCGGTGTTCTATGGCGGGGCCGTGGCGACCGAAATGGAAATCCTGGCCCTCGCCCGGCGCGACGTTGCGGTCAGACGGGCATCTCGATGAGGAAGCTGAGCACCCCGTCCTCGGCCGAGCTGTCGATCAGCCGTCCGCCGTGGCTTTGCAGGAAGTGGGGCACGTCGATCCGCGCCAGGGGGTCGTCGGCCAGCAGCCGGATGCGCTGGCCGGGCCGGGCCTCTCTCATCGCCTTCTGAAGCCGCAGCGTCGGGGTCGGGCAACGGTGCCCGCGGGCGTCCACCAGGATTTCCGCGGTCCCGCTCATGCCAGAGGCCTGAACGAATCGGAGCGTCGCGGCGTTGATCCGCCAACATCGTCCCGGAGATCGAGCATGGCCATCCGTCCCACCTGGCAGGGTCACCTTCGCCTGTCGCTGGTGACCTGCCCGGTCGCCCTCTACACCGCCATCTCGCCGCGTGGCGACGTGCACTTCAACATGCTGCACAAGTCGACCCACAACCGCATCCGCATGATCCCCACCGATCCGGAAACCGGCCCGGTGGAGCGCGCCGACATCGTCAAGGGCTACGAGGTCGAGAAGGGCCGCTATGTGGTGGTCAGCCAGGACGAGATCGACTCGGTCAAGCTGGAGTCCACCCGCACCATCGACATCGAGCGCTTCGTGGCGCTGGACGAGATCGACCGGCTCTACTGGAACGACCCCTATTACCTGGCCCCCGACGGCAAGATGGCGGCCGAGGCCTTCGCGGTGATCCGCGAGGCGATGAGCCGCCAGGACCGCATTGCCATCGGGCGGCTGGTGCTGCACCAGCGCGAGCGGATGCTGGCGCTGGAGCCGAGGGGCGAAGGCATGGCGGCCTATTCCCTGCGCACCCGCGACGAGGTCCGCGACCCGGCCCAGGTGTTCGATTCCATCCCGGGCGTGAAGGCCGATCCGAAGATGATCCAGATCGCGGAGAGGATCATCGACCAGCTGGAAGGCCCGTTCGACCCCTCGCAGTTCACCGACCGGTACGAAGAGGCCCTGAAGGCGCTCATCGAGGCCAAGGAAAAGGGCCGCGGCGGCTCGGTGAAAGTCGACGAGCCCAAGGACACCAACGCTTCGGATCTAATGGAGCAGCTGCGCCGCAGTCTGGGCGCCGACTCCGGTCGGCGCACCTCCAGTCGCGCCGAGCACAAGCCCGCCCGCCGCAAGCCCGCCTCCGCGGCCCGCAAGCGGGCTTAGGCGGCCTTGTCGGCCGATTTCTCCAGGCGCTTGATCGCCTCCGCCAGCGGCCGTTCGGAGTCGAAATAGTCCCGCCAGGCGTCGCTCTTGGCGATCAGGGGCGCGGCGGTGCGGACGGTGAACCTCATGGGATCCAGGCCCACGCGGACCTGACTCCAGGTCAGGGGCATGGAGACCGGCGCGCCAGGGCGGGCCCGTGGCGACAACGGGGCCACCGCCGTCGACATGCGGTCGTTACGCAGATAGTCGAGGAAGATCTTCCCGGTCCGTTTGGCCTTGGCCATGTTGATCAGATAGCGGTCGGGGCTGTCGGCGGCCATGCGCTGGCAGAGCTCGCGCGCGAAGGCCTTGGCCGTAGGCCAGTCGAGCTTGGCCCTGGTCAGGGGCGTGACCACGTGCAGGCCCTTGCCGCCGGTGGTCTTGCAGAACGCGACCAGTCCCAGCGCCTCCAGCCGCGCCTTCACCTCGCGCGCGCCTTCGATCACGTCGTCGAATTCGACCCCCGGGGCCGGGTCCAGGTCGAACACCAGCCGACCGGGGACATCGGGACTGTCGGGCTGGCAGTTCCAGGGGTGGAACTCGGTCGAGCCGCTCTGGGCCGCCGCGATCAGGGCCTCGGCCGTGTCGATCTGGATGTAGGGCTTGCGATCCCCCGACACGGTCACCAGGGTGATCAGGGACGAGGTCCCAACGCCGCCGTGGCGCTGGAAGAAACGCTCCTTGGCGTCCACGCCGTCGGGTGTGCGGACTAGCGAGCAGGGCCGGCCTTTGATGTGCGGCATCATCCAGCCCGACACCGCCTCCAGATAGCGGGCGAGATCCAGCTTGGTCACCGCGGGCTCGTCGCCCTGCGCGGGCCACAGCGCCTTTCCGGGATTGGAGATGTTGACGCCCAGCACCACCGAGCCGGCGGCGGTCGCCTTCGGATTGGGCTTTGGATCCTTCGCCTCCTTGGCGATGGCCGCCGAGGCGGTCTTGTCCTCGGCCGAGATTTCCGCGGCAGGCTTGTCCTCCCGCAGGGCCTTGAAGCTGGCCTGGCGGATGTGGCCGTCGCCGGTCCAGCCGGCGAACTCGATCTCGGCGACCAGGTCGGGCCGGGTCCAGTGCACGCCCGCGGCCTTGCGCGGCGCGCCGGGCCCTTCGAACGGCGAGGCGTCTGCCTCGGCCTGCTTGAGCCGGGGCAGCAGGGCCTCCAGCTTGTCGCGGCCGAAACCCGTGCCGATGCGCCCGACGTGGATCAGCCGGCCGTCGCGATAGACTCCGGCGATCAGCGAGCGGAAGTTGGATCCGGTGGTGGTCCAGCCGCCGATCACCACCTCCTGACCCCCCCGGCACTTGGCCTTGACCCAGGTGTCGCCTCGGCCCGAGCGGTAGGGCGCGTCGAGCCGCTTGGAGACCACGCCTTCCAGGTGCATGCGGCAGGCCGACTTCAGCACCGCCTCGCCGGCCTCCTGGAAGTGCTCGACGTAGCGCAGGCGGGGCGAGGCGGGCGCCGCCTCCAGGATCGCCTTCAGCCGCGCCTTGCGGTCGACCAGGGGGAGGGCCCTCAGATCCTCGCCTTCGGCGAAAAGCGCGTCGAACAGGTAGAAGACGAGGCCTCCGGTCTTGCCGCTGGAGAGCGCCGCCTGCAGGCCGGCGAAGTCGGGCTTGGCGTCCTGGTCCAGCGCCACGGCCTCGCCGTCGTAGAGGCCGTCCGGCAGCTTGCCGGCATCCCGGGCGATCTCGGGAAAACGCGAGGTCCAGTCCAGGCCCTTGCGGGTCCGAAGCTCCCCCTTGCCCTTCTGGACCCGGAGCTGCAGCCGATAGCCGTCGAACTTGATCTCGTGGGCCCAGTCGCGGCCGGGAGGCGGCCGGTCGACGAGCTTGCAGTGCTGGGGCTCGATGAACCGGGGCAGCTCGGCGGCCTTCTTGCCGTGGCGCTTGGGGGCCTTGTCCTCGGCGGGCGGATCGGATCTGTTGGACTGCCAGACCGCGTCGGCGGGCGCGGCCCTGTGCCCCACGCTCATGAACGGCTTGGGTCCATTGCCCTTGCCTTCGGCGATCGCCTTCATCCCGCGTCCGGACGCGACGGAGCTGTCGTTGGCTTCGAGGAACGTGTCGTGGTCGCCCTCGCGCTCCTTGCCGTCGTGGGCCTTGATCAGCAGCCAGTTGGTGCGCTTGGAGCGCTCGCGGTCCTTGTCCAGCCGGACCAGGTGCCAGGCGCCCTTCATCCGCTCGCCGTCGAACTCGGCGGTCAGGTGGCCCTTCTTCAGCTGGGCGGCGATGCTCAAGCCGCCCTCGGGCTTCCAGTAGCCGCGGTCCCAAAGCATCACCGAGCCGCCGCCGTACTGACCCTTGGGGATGGCGCCCTCGAAGTCGCCGTAGTCGAGCGGATGGTCCTCGACCTCCACCGCCAGGCGACGCTCGTGCGGGTCCAGCGACGGCCCCCGGGTCACCGCCCAGGACTTGAACACCCCGTCGTATTCGAGCCTGAGGTCGTAGTGCAGGCGTGTGGCGGCGTGCTTCTGGATCACGAAGCGAAGGCGCTCGGATGGCTTGACCTCGACCTCTCCCGATGGCTCGGCGGTGAGGTCAAAGTTGCGCTTCGACTGATAGGTGCTGAGCTTGCGACTGGCCAAGGCGACCTCCGCGAGCACAATACGCCCGCAGCGGGGGGAGTTCCTACGGGGCGCGTCGCAGGGCTTGGAAAAGCTCCAGCCGGGCCGGCCCCAGCGCGATCTCGGCCTGCAGCCGGTCGGCCTTGGCCGTCAGGTCCGTCAGCCACCAGCGCCCCGCGGCCTGCAGACGGGCGCCCACGCCCCGAGGCTCCAGCCGTGAGAGGCGCAGCGCCGCCCAACCCGTGGCCGCCAGGGCGCCGAGCTGCAGCAGGGCATAGGCCGAGCCGTCGCTGTCCGGCGCCCTCGCCAGATCCATGGCCGACCGTTCCAGCATGTCCAGCACGGCCGCCAGGCCCGGAGCGCCGTCGCCGCCCACATGCACATCTGCGCGGGCAAGCCTCAGGAACGCCTTGAGGCCACGGCCCTCCTCGCGCCGCAAGCGGCGGTGCAGCAGGTCGAGCGCCTGCACCCCGCTGGTCCCCTCGAAGATGGCGAAGACGCGGGAATCGCGCAGCGACTGTTCGACCGGCCAGTCGTTCACGTATCCCGCCCCGCCCAGCACCTGGATGGCTTCGCTGGCCACCTCGAAGCCGGTCTCGGAGGCGTAGGTCTTGGCGATCGGCAGCAGCCAGCCGGCCACGGCCGCCGCCTCGGCGCGGGCTTGGGGATCGGGCTCCAGCCTGGCCAAGTCGGCCTGGACGGCGGCCGCCAGCACCAGGCCGCGCACGACCTCCGCGCGGCTCGCCATGTTGGCGAGCATCCTCTGGACGTCCGGGTGCTCCACGATGGGGACGGGCGGGGAGTCCGGCGCTCCGCCCTGGCGGCGTTCCTCGGCATAGCGCAGGGCCACGTCTGCGGCGCCGGCGGCGATGGTCAGGCCTTGGACCGCCACCATCAGGCGCATGGGCGCGATCATGGCGAAGAGCTGGGCGAGGCCCCGGCCTTCGACGCCGATCAGGAACCCCGTCGCTCCCTCGAAGCCCATGGCGCAGGTCGGCGAGCCGTGCAGGCCGAGCTTTTCCTCCAGCCGCCGGATGACGATGGCGTTGCGCTCGCCGTCCATGTGGTCGGGCACGAGGAACAGGCTGAGTCCCGCGCCCCCCGGGGCCGCGCCGGGCGTCCGCGCCAAGAGGCAATGGCCGATGCGGGGCGCCAGGTCGTGGTCGCCATAGGAGATCCACATCTTCTCGCCGGTGATCCGCCAACCGCCCCGGCCGTCGGGCTCGGCCAGGGTGCGGATGCGGCCCGCGTCCGAGCCGGCGTCGGCCTCGGAAATGCAGATGGTGGCCACCCACTCGCCGGAGATCAGCCTGGGCAGCCAGTCGGCCTTGATGGCCTCGTCCGCGTGCGCGGCGATCAGCCTCGCGGCGGCCCTGAGACCGGTCGGCGCCATCCCGAAGGCCACCGATCCCCGATCGAAGATCTCCGTACAGGCCGCAAGCGCCACCAGGGGCAGCCCGGCGCCGCCGAGCCCAGGGGGCTGGTCGATCCCCGGCCAGCCCGCCTCGACATAGGCGTTCCAGGCCTCGGCATGTCCGGGCGCCGTCCGCACCCGGCCGCCTTCGAGACGGCAGCCCTTCCGGTCCATCACCGGATTGAGCGGGGCCAGCCAGGCGGCCGAGAACTTCGACGCCTCGTCCAGCACCGCGCGCAGGGTCTCGGGACTGGCGTCCGCCTCTGCGCCCAGAACCTCGCGCAGCCGCGCCATCCCCGGCGCCGCCTCGATCTGGGCTTTGATGGCGTCGACGTCGGCGGGCGGGATGAGGTTGGACATCAGCGCTTGGTCGCGATCACCAGCGAGAAGTGGCCGTAGGTGTCCTGGACCCGGAAGTCCGAGAAGCCGGCGTCCTGCAACAGACGCTGCAGCTCTCCGGCGCTGTACTGGCGTCCTTTGGTTCCGGCCAGCATCAGCATCGAATAGGCCGCCGAGGCGATGGGTCCCGAGCCGTCGTCGGCGATCAGCATCTCGTGCAGATAGATCCGCCCGCCCGAGGGCAGGGCCTCGAACGAGCTGCGGAACAGCTGGGCGTTGGTCTCCAGGTCCCAGTCATGGACGATGTTGGACATGAAGATCGCGTCATAACCCTTGGGCCAGGCTTGGCGGAACATGTCGACCGTGACGGTGTCGACTCGGCCCGAGAGGCCGGCCTCGGCGACGTATTCGCTGGCCAGCTCACAAACCGCAGGCAACTCCATGACCGTGCAGCGCAGGGCCGGATGGCGCCTGGCCAGGGCGATGGAGAAGCAGCCCGAGCCGCCGCCCACGTCCAGCAGCCGCGTCACCCCCTCGAAGTCGCCATGGCGGGCGACCCCCACGGCGGCGGGCATGGAATGGCTGTTCATGAAGGCGGTGATCGGCCGCGCCATCTCGGCGCTGAGCTGGCCGGTCTCCCAGGCCTCCACCGGACGGCCCTTGTTGTCGACCATTTCCGCCTTGAGCGCCGTGACATAGCGCTGGGTGTTGGTGTGGGTCCGGTGGAAGCTGAAGGCATGCCCCCAGTAGAAGGGGCTGTCGTGCAGCAGATAAAGGCGCGCCGGCTCGGTCGGCTGGTAGCGGCCCAGGTGCACCTTCAGAAAGCCCAACGAAGCCAGCATGGGCAGCACGCCCTTCAGCGCGTGCAGGTTCAGACCCGAGCGCTCGGCCAGCTCCTCGGCCGAGGCCGGCCCGCCCGTCTCCAGCGCCTCGAACAGATGCACCTCGTCGGCTGCCGCCACGGTCGGCATCCAGTTGGCCGACAGCCACACGTTCCAAACCACGCGGTCGTCCCAGACCGGATCCTCGACAGACTTGCCCGTCACGCGCCCCTCCAAGCTTTCTGTGCGGACACCGGCCCGCGCGCCCTCATGCAGGCGGTCTAATCAAATCCCGGCCCGGAAGGAACGGCGGAACTGCGAGGGTTGAACGTCCGTTATGGCCGCGCCCGCGCTTGTGCGAGCTCTGAAGAGGACCCGCCATGCTGGGCACCATCCTGATCATCATCCTGATCCTGGCCCTGATCGGCGCGCTGCCCCGTTGGGGTTACAGCCGCTCGTGGGGCTATTTCCCCTCCGGCGGCCTGGGCCTGATCCTGGTGATCATCATCATCCTGATCCTGCTCGGCCGGATCTGACCGGGCGCTGACGCGCGGGACGAGGCGGCCTGCCGGAGGACCCTGCCTGGGGATGGGCGGGGTTGTCGGCGGTCACCCCGTCCAGCGGAGCGCCCTTGAGGCGCGCCTTCGGCTTGGCCGGAGGATCGGACTGTTCGGCGGGCGGCGCGGATCGGCCGCCGGTCTGTTCGCGCATGACGAAGGTCCTTCCGATGGTCTCATCGGAGAACCGCACCCGCCGTCCGGGGTTACGGCCTCAGCCCGCGACGCCGGTCCGCTGTTGCTCATGGCGCGGCCCGCTGCGCCACCGCGAGGCGTCTGCTTCGGATTGGTCGGCTTCCACGACTTCCTCGGTGATCACCTTGAAGGTGGCCAGGTCGGCCCGGCCGAAGGCGGTGGTGATCGCGGCATCGGTGGCGTCGCGTCCGCGAGCCATCGGGATACGGCCGATGCGCGGGTGGTTGTGGCGGGCGTCGAAGGTTCGCCAGCGGCCGCCCAGGAAGACCTCGAACCAGGCCGAGAAGTCCATGGGCGCGGGCAGGGCCGGCACGCCGATATCTCCCAGATAGCCAGTGCAATAGCGGGCCGGGATGTTCAGGCAGCGGCACAGGGCGATGGCAAGGTGAGCGAAGTCGCGGCAGACGCCGACCCGTTCGGCGTGGGCTTCCTGGGCGGTGCGCGTGGCGCGGGCGTTTTCATAACCGAAGCTCAGCCGGTCATGCACATAGTCGACGATGGTCTGCACGCGCGGCCAGCCCGGCTGGACCTGACCGAATAGCGACCAGGCGAGGTCGCCCAGCGCATCGGTCTCGCAATAACGGCTGCCCAGCAGATAGACGAGGGTGTCGTCGGGCAACTCGTCGACCGGGTGCTGGATGGCCAGGGGCGCAAACTCGTCGGGCAGGCCGCTGTCCTTGATCAGGAAATCGGCGCTGAAGCTCACCCGGCCTTGCGGCGCGATCAGCCGGTGACAGGCGTTGCCGAAGCCGTCGCGATAGGCCCGTAGCGGGACGCCCGACGCGGTCTCGATCGCCTGGGGAGTGACCAGGTCGTGCAGGCGCTCGGGCCGCACGCTGAGCATCAGGATCATCGGCGTGGGCGCGGGGCAGTCGAAGGCGATTTCGTAGCCGGCGCGGATGAGCATTCAGGTCTCCCCGGCCGGAACGTCCGGCCTCGTCAGGCAACGCCCCACAATTGTGAAGGTTCGAACGGGACCGCCGAATTGGATGCGGGCGCCTCGGATTCGACCGAGACCTCCACGTGCATGTGCAGAAAATCGGCAGCCGCGCCGAGGTAGACGCCCTGGATCGGCAGGGCGTCGGCCGGATCGTCGGCGACAGCGACGCGGATCAGCCCCTCGGCGCCGACCCTCCCTGAGGTGGGATCGAAGTCGACCCAGCCAGCCTCGGGCGTCAGCACCTGGGTCCAGGCGTGGGTGTGGCCGCCGCCAAGACGGCGGGGTCCGCCGGCTGGCTCGGGGCAATGCACATATCCGGAGACGAAGCGGGCCCTGAGGCCCAGCGAGCGCGCGGCCGTCACCAGCAACACCGCGAAATCCCGGCAGGCCCCGGACCGCAGGCTCAGGGTCTCGTCGGGCGTCTGCACGCCACGCTCGAGCCGCCGGCGATAGGTGAAGTCGCGACGGACCTGGGCGTTCATCGCCGCCAGCGCCGGCAAGACCTCGCCGTGGCTCAGCGCCATGAACCGGCGCGCCCAGGCTGCTGGATCGCGTTCCTCGGCGGTCGCGCCCAGCGGGAAGGGCCACAGGCCCGGCAAGGGCGGGATCGGCGGCAGCGCCTCGGCCCCGCGGGCCACCAGGATCTCGCTGTCGAAGCAGAGCTCGTCCCAGGAGCTGTCGAATTCGGCGATTCCCAGGAAATTGCCGTGACCGTCGCGCTGGAGCTCGATTCGCCCCGGCTCCGGCGTGATCCTTAGCCGTTCGAACACCAGTGTCTGGTCGGGATCCTCGCGAGGCCGGAGCATGAGACGGTGCTCGCCAAAACGGACCGGACGAGCGTAGCGATAGCGAGTGATGTGCCTGACCCGAAGCATCTGTACCGCCTCCGCCCCATGAATGCCCAACAGGAGGGAGCGGCGAGTCGCTGTCTGTCGCCAGACGATCCTTCGCCGGTGATCGTCCACAATTCAGGCGCCCGCGCGCCGCTTGTGCTGATTTGCGATCACGCCGGACGGCGGATTCCGCGCCGCCTTGGCGATCTGGGACTCGGCGTCGCAGACCTCGAGCGCCACATCGCCTGGGACATCGGCGCGGCCGGACTCGCCCGTGGCCTGGCCGATCTGATCGGCGCGGAGCTCGTTCTGCAGGCCTATTCGCGGCTGGTGGCCGACTGCAACCGCGATCCGTCCAGTCCCGATGTGGCGCCCGAGATCTCGGATGGCAGCCTCATCCCCGGCAACACCGGTCTCGGCCACGCGGCGCTGCGGAGCCGGATCGAGGAGATCCACCAGCCCTATCACGCCGCCATCGCCGCGGCGCTCGACGGCCGGCAAGCGGCGGCGACGCTGGTCTCGATCCACAGCTTCACGCCCGAGATGGGTGGTTTGGCCCGACCCTGGCACGTCGGCGTGCTGCACGCTCACGATTCGGCCGTCTCCGACCGGATGCTCCGGGCGCTGGCCGGGGAGGTCGATCTGGTGGTCGGCGACAACCAGCCTTACGCCATGGACGGCGTCGACTACACCATCCCGCGCCACGCCAAGGGACGGGCCCTGGACTATCTGGAGCTCGAGGTCCGCCAGGACCTGATCCAGGACGAGGCTGGACAGGCTCTCATGGCCTCGCGCCTCGCACCCCTGATCGCCGCAGCCTGCGTCGCCTGAGCCGATCGCCGCTGGTCGGCTAGCCGACAGACATGCGCGCGGACCGGGTCTACAGTGAAGCTTGGCTGGGAGCCGGCGACGTTGGGCCAATGGGCGCTGGGGCGCCTTCGCCACGGGGGCGCGGCGCGTGACACATTACCGGCTGTATTTCCTGGACCCTCACGACCACATCCGCCACGCGGTCAGCCTCGAATGCGCCGACGACGCCGAGGCGTTGGCGGCGGCGGAAAGCCACCGCGACGGGCGGACCTTGGAGCTCTGGGAAGCCGTGCGCTGCGTGGTTCGCCTGGAAGCCGACGAGGGCGGCAAGCCAGCGTCTTAACCATCCTGCTTAACCCTGGCGCAAATCCATAGGGCGCACGATCGCCGGCGAGTTCCAGGGGATGGGGCGGGCCGTGCCTCCAGCCGTACGATCACTGTCGCTGCTGGCGAGCTTGGCGGCCGCTTCCGCGCTTGGCGCCTGCGCGTCCGGTCCTGGCGGCGGCGCGGGACCTTACCGCACCGCCAATTTGCGTCCCTACGAGGTCAATGGCCGCCGCTACACCCCAGAGGCCTATCGCAGCTACGACGCCAAGGGGGTAGCCTCCTGGTACAGCTATCCTTCCCACACCCGAAAGACCGCGACCGGCGAGTGGTACGATCCGGGGCTGATGACCGCTGCCCACAAGACCCTGCCGCTGCCCTGCGAGGTCGAGGTGACCAACCTCCAGAATGGCCGCAAGGTGAGGGTGCGGGTGAACGACCGCGGTCCCTATGCCGACGGCCGCATCATCGATCTCTCCAGGGCCGCGGCCGAAAAGCTGGGCTTCACCCGCGCGGGGACGACCCGCGTGCGGGTCAAACTCCTGGGGCCCGCGCCGTTGGCGCAGTCCGACCAGATCGAGCTGGCCGAGGCCGCGCCGGACGACCGGGACGCCGCCCAGCTGTTCTGAACACCGCCTCCCGCGCTTGCGCCCCCGGGCGAAAGGCCCAATCTGCCGCTCGTGCCGCGCGGACGATTCATCACCCTGGAAGGCGGGGAGGGGACGGGTAAATCCACCCAGGCCCGGCGGCTGGCCGAGCGGTTGCGCGCCCTCGGCCGCGAGGTGGTCTCGACCCGCGAGCCCGGAGGCTCGGAAGGCGCGGAGACTTTGCGCGGGCTGCTGTTGCAGGGCGGCGAGGAGCGCTGGTCGGCGCTCAGCGAGACTCTCCTGATGTACGCGGCCCGGCGCGACCATCTGGAGAAGACTATCCGGCCGGCCCTGGCCAGGGGCGCCTGGGTGATCTCGGACCGGTTCCTGGATTCCACCCGCGCCTATCAGGGCGCCGGCGGCGGCGCGCCCGAAGGCCTGATCGCGGCGCTGGAAAAGCACGTGGTGGGCGACGACCTGCCCGATCTCACCCTGGTGCTCGATGTGCCGGTCGAGATCGGCCTGCAGCGCGCCGGGGCGCGCACCGCCCTGGACCGCATCGAGGCCCGCGACGGGGGCTTTCACCAAAGGTTGCGCACGGCCTTTCTGCAGATCGCCGCCAGCGAACCACTGCGCTGCTTCCTGATCGACGCCGAGCCGCCGCCCGACGAGGTGGCGGCCAGTATCTGGAGCGCCATGCAGGCGCGCCTCGGGGTCTCCGCCTGATGGCCGACGCGCTGGAGATTCCCCATCCCCGCGAAGTGTTCGACCTCAAGGGCGCCGAGACGGCCGAGCGCGGCTGGCTGGAGGCGCTGGAGCGGGGCCGGATGCACCACGCCTGGCTCTTGGTAGGGCCGGAAGGCGTCGGCAAGGCCACCTTCGCCTATCGCGCTGCCCGCCGGCTGCTGGGCGCGAAGCCCGACGCTTCCCACGGGCTGATCGGCTCCGATCCCTCCGATCCCGTCAGCCGCCAGGTGATCGCCCGCTCGCATCCCGACCTTTTGGTGCTGGAGCGCGAGGTTGTGGACGGCAAGGCCCGGCGCAACATCCCCGTCGACGAGGCCCGCCGCCTGCCGGAGTTCTTCTCCAAGGCGCCGGCGCTGTCGCCTTGGCGGGTGGCCATCATCGACGCGGCCGACGACCTCAACGTCAACGCCGCCAACGCCGTCCTGAAGACCCTGGAGGAACCGCCCGCGCGGGGCGTCCTGCTGCTCGTCTGCCACGCGCCGGGGCGCCTCCTGCCCACCATCCGTTCGCGCTGCCGCCGGCTGCTGTTCCGGCCCTGGCCGGACGTCGACGTCGCAGAATTCCTCGAGGCCCGCTCCGGTCTGGGCGTCGAGGAGGCCGGCCGCATCGCGGTCATGGCCAAGGGCTCGCCGGGCCGGGCCCTGGCGCTGGCCGAGGCCGGCGCGCTGGAGGTCGACCGGGCGGCTCTGGAGCTGCTGCGCCAGCTGCCCCAGTCGGACGAGGCCGCGCTGCTGGCCCTCGCAGGCGAGTTCCGGGGCCAGGAGGGCGCGCGCCGTTTCGAACTGTTGTTCGAGCGGCTGGCCGAGCACGTGAAGACCATGGTCGAGGAGACCGCCGGCAAGGACGGAGCCGGGCGGCCCGAGCCGTGGCTCGACGCCTGGGACCAACTCGTCAACCTGCCGGGCGAGGCCGAGGGCCTGAACCTCGACCGCCAGGACGCCTTCTGGACCGCCGTCGGCGCCCTTCGCGAGGCGGCGCGGGCGTGAGCGTCAACCACAGCCCGCCATGCTGATCGACAGCCACGTCAACCTGCACGCGCCGCAGTTCGAGGCCGACCGCGAAGACGTCATCGCCCGCGCCCGCGAGGCCGGGGTCGGCCTGATGGTGACCATCTGCGACAAGGTCTCGTCCTTCGAGGCGGTTCATGCGGTGGCCATGGCGCACCCAGACATCTGGTGCACGGTCGGCGCGCATCCCCATGACGCCAAGGAAGATCCGGGGCTTGCGGCCGATGTGCTGTGCGAGCTGGCCAGCCGCCCCAAGGTCGTCGGCATCGGCGAGACCGGGCTGGATTTCCACTACGACCTGAGCCCGCGCGACATCCAGGCCCAGGTGTTCCGCGCCCACATCGAGGCCGCCCGGCGCACCGGCCTGCCTCTGGTGGTGCACACCCGCGAGGCGGACGAGGTGATGGGCCAGATTCTCGAGGACGAGCACGCCCGCGCGCCGTTCAAGCTGCTCATGCACTGCTACACTTCGGGCGCGGAGCTCGCGCGGCGGACCGCGGCCCTGGGCGCCTGGTTCTCGGTTTCGGGCATCGCCACCTTCAAGGCGGCCGAGGAGGTGCGGGCGGTGATCCGCGACATGCCCGCCCAGCGCATCATCCTCGAGACCGACTGCCCGTATCTGGCGCCCGTGCCGATGCGCGGGCGCCGCAACGAGCCGGCCTTCCTGCCCCACATCCTGGCCAAGCTTGCGGAAATCCGCGGTTGGACGCTGGATGAGGCCGAAGCGCGCACCGAGGAGGCGTTTTTCGCCCTGTTCGACCGGGTCCCCAGGCCATGAACGGTGCGGTGTTGCAGTTCACCATCCTGGGCTGCGGCTCGTCGGCCGGCGTGCCGCGCGCCGACGGCGCCTGGGGGGCCTGCGACCCGTCCGAGCCGAAGAACCGGCGCACCCGCTGCTCGATGCTGGTCCGTCGCAAGGCGGACGCGCCTGGCGAGCCCGAGACTACGGTGGTGATCGATACCTCGCCGGAGTTCCGCCAGCAGGCCGCCGCCGCGGGGGCGGTGCGCATGGATGCGGTGCTCTATACCCACGACCACGCCGACCAGACCCACGGCATCGACGACCTGCGCGCCTTCTGGATCCATCACCGCCGCCGCACCCCCTGCTACATGGACGCCGCCACACGGTCCGGCCTGACGCGGCGCTTCGCCTATGTGTTCGAGGGGGAAGGGGGCTATCCGCCGATCTGCGACCTTCACCTCTTGCCGCCTCATGGCCAGCCCTGGGAAATCCAGGGGCCGTCGGGGGCGATCCCGGTGCTGACCTTCGACCAGGACCACGGCGCCATCCGCTCGGTCGGCTACCGCCTGGGAGCTGTGGCTTATTCCAGTGATATCGTGGGCTTGCCGGACAACTCTGTCGCAATGCTGGAAGATCTGGAGGTCTGGATCGTCGACGCCCTGAGACTGATGCCGCATCCGACCCACGCCCATCTGGACATGGCGCTGGAATGGATCGAGCGGCTGAAGCCCAGGCGCGCCATCCTGACCAACATGCACCAGGACCTGGACTATGAGGCGCTGGCCAGGAGCCTGCCGGACGGCGTCATACCCGCCTACGACGGCATGACGTTCGAGGTTCCATGGATGGACGAAAATGCCAGTTCGTCCAAAGCTTAAACTGGGATTCCTCGCCTCCCACGGCGGCTCGGGAATGCGCGCGGTGCTGGCCGCCATCGCCGCGGGCGAACTGGATGCCGAGGCCCGGATACTGATCACCAACAACCCAGGCTGCGCCGCCGCGGCCGCCGCCGAGGCCGCGGGCCTGCCGTGGCGCCACATCAGTGCCGCCAGCGCCGGCGGCCCCGAGGCCGCCGACCGGGAGATCGCCGAGAGGTTAACGGAGGCGGGGGCAGGGCTGGTGGTGCTGTCCGGCTACATGCGCCCCTTGGGCCCGCAGACGCTCAGCCGTTTCGCCGGGCGCGTGCTCAACATCCATCCGGCTCTTCTGCCGCGCCATGGCGGCGCGGGGCTCTATGGACGCCACGTCCATGAAGCGGTGCGCGCCTCGGGTGATACGGTGACCGGCGCCACGGTGCATCTGGTCGAGCGCGAATACGACACCGGGCCGATCATCTCCCAGGTCCGGACGGCGGTGCTGCCCGGCGACACCGTCGACGACATCGAGGCGCGCGTCAGGGCCCTTGAGCCAGGCCTTCTGGTCGACACGCTGCGCCGGATCGCCGACGGCGAGCTTAGGCTGCCGGCCTGACGCCGTCTCAGGCGCCCGGGACCGGCAGGCAGGGCATGACATCCACGCCGTCGCCCGGGAAGATGGTGAAATGCGGATGACCCTCGAACATCCGGGCGGCAGCCTCGTGCGAGTCCGCCTCGACGATGACGTAGGCGGCCAAGTTGTTGCTGGCGTCGGAGACGCCGCCGGCGTTCACGCGCTTGGTCTTGCCGAGCGGCCCGCCGAATTCGACGATCTGATCGGCGTACCGTTTGCCCCAGTCCTGCCAAGCCGCCATGCCGGCCGCGATCATCTGCTGGTCGGGCGGGGCCCGGCCGGCGCTGGAGTCGCCCGTGTAGATCGCCATGAACCTGGCCATGTCTGCTCCTTTGCGCGCTCACGCTCGATGGACATCGACCCTAGGACGTCCAGAGCAGGATGTTTGCGACAAATGGCCTTCGTCTGAAATGCGATCATTAATTATTTCTGATAATATGCCTTAGACGCGCAATATCTGTAGCCGCCAGTTAGTAATGTCACCGGCGTGCCAGTTAGAGATGGCACCCTCCCTCATTTTGCGTGGGAGGTCCTCCAAAGTGGCGTTGCACTTCATGAGCGACAAGGAGCTTAGCCGAGTCGAGATCCTGCGTGATCTGACGGCCGGACGGCTGACGGTTTCGGCGGCCAGCGAGTTGATGGGCTTGGAGCGCCGCCAGGTCCTGCGGCTGTCGAAGGCCTACCAGGAGCAAGGCGCGACGGCTCTCATCTCCAAGAAGCGCGGCCGGGCCAGCAACCGGCAGACGCCGACCGAGATCAAGGCTCAGGCCCTGGAGCTGATCAAGGCGCGCTACGCGGACTTCGGGCCGACGCTGGCCGCTGAGAAGCTGCGCGAGGTCCACGGCATCACCGTTGGTCGCGAGACGCTGCGGCTGTGGATGCTCGACGCCGGCCTCTGGGCGGATCGCGTGAAGCGCCGTGGCAGGGTCTATCAGCCGCGCTACCGGCGGGAGTGCGTCGGCGAGCTGGTCCAGGTCGACGGATCGGAGCACTGGTGGTTCGAGGATCGCGGCCCGCAATGCACCCTGCTCGTCTTCATCGACGACGCCACCAGCCAGTTGATGCACCTGCAGTTCGTGCAGTCGGAGTCGACCTTCGCCTATTTCAATGCGACCCAGCGGTATCTGGAGCAGCACGGCAAGCCGGTCGCCTTCTACACCGACAAGCACGCGGTGTTCCGGGTCAACAAGCCCAGCGGCCTGCACGGCGACGGCATGACCCAGTTCGGCCGCGCTCTGAAGGCGCTCAGCATCGAGATCATCTGCGCCAACTCCAGCCAGGCCAAGGGCCGCGTCGAGCGCGCCAACAAGACCCTGCAGGACCGCCTCGTGAAGGAACTGCGGCTCGCCGGCGTCAGCACCATGGAGGATGGCAACGCCTTCCTGCCGGCCTTCATGGCCGACTACAACGCCCGCTTCGCCAAGGCGCCGTTCAACGACAAGGATCTGCACCGGCCCATGCAGCCGCGAGATCGGCTTGACGAGGCCTTCACCTGGCGCGCTGAGCGGACATTGTCGCAGTCGCTGACCCTCCAGTACGACAACATCCTCTTCATGATCGAGCCGTCAGAGTTCGCCCAGGCTGCGATCGGCCAAAGAGTCGAGGTCGTGGACTTCCCCGATGGGCGACTGGAGGTCCGCTACAAGGGCCGCAGCATGCCCTATCGGACCTTCGACAGACTGCGGCGCGTCAACGAGACGGCGGTGCTGGAGAACAAGCGGCTCGGCGGCCTCCTCGCCTTGATCCGCCAAGACCAGCAGACCCAGCCGCCCGGCATGCGCACCAGCAAGGGCCCGAAACGGCGTGATCAGACCAGGCACATGTTCAGCGTCGGTTGACTCCTCCCTGCCCTGAACGGCTGGTTTCGATACCGGTGTAATTTCCAGGTTTGACCGTCGAAGCGTTCAGCTCAGCATCGTTGCCTCGAATAGATCGAGGCCCCAGCCAATGCCGCACGCCGCCAGGACCGCCATTTGGTCAGGGTCGAGCCAAACACCCTGCTGTTCGTCTGAGACGTAGAAGCCACCGTAGATCGATATACTTGCGGGCCTGATCGTCTTGGCGAGCTCCGCAAAGCGGTGTTCGCGTCCTTTGAGTTGATCAATCAGCGTGCCGACTGCGTTCGCGTGCTCACGGCCATCGACGAGTGGCGCTGCATGCAATTCCAGATGCCACATGTTGAAATCATGCAGCCGCCCGCTCGGCCTGGGCTCACCACGCCTTGCAACTGATGTTGGCACCAATCCGAGGATATTAGTGACCACGTCTGGATCAGCATCGAAGCGGGCAATTGTTAGAGTGAGCATGGAGGCGAACTTGGCACTTCACGCCGCGCTATCAAAGTCCACAAACCGCACCTTCTCGGACTTCGAACGGTCCGATGTCGGCGCGCATCCTACGTGCCTCGCGCGCCTGACGGCGCACTCGGAAAACAAAGGACGAAGCTGACCGGCTGGTGCGGAGGGCAGCGGTCGGGCTCTGCGCGGTTGAAGGGCTCCGCGCCCGCCCGCTCCCCTCACCTCGCCCGTGGTGACATTTCTATCTGGCGCCCGGCGCGACATCTCTAACCGGCGTAGACATTATCCGGGCCGTTCCGGGCCGG
>JANWHQ010000103.1 GCA_025450315.1 Caulobacteraceae bacterium | reverse complement strand
CGGCGACACCGGTTGCGCCGGCAGCGCCTATGGCGACAACTGGAACGCCTGGGACGCGGACTTCTTCGCCCCGGCCGCGCCCCTGCTGGACCGGGCCCCCTGGGTCTTCGCGCGCGGCAACCACGAGGCCTGTGCGCGCGGCGGCCCCGGCTGGTTCCGGCTGCTGGACCAGGCGCCCCGGCCCGCGACCTGCCCGAGCCAGAGCGCGCCCTTCCGGGTGAAGATGGGCGATACCAGCCTCTATGTGCTGGACAGCGCCGACACCTCCGACACCGCCGCGCCGGCGGGCCTGGTGAAGGGCTTCGCCCGCCAGCTCGACGCCTTCGGAGCCGAGCTCGACAGCGGCAGGGGCTGGATCGTCACCCACCGCCCGATCTGGGGCCTGACGCCGGTGGCGCGGCTGGGCCCGCTGGGGCCGGTCGAGGTGGGCCTGAACCGGACCGAGCAGGCGGCCGTGCGCGGGCGCAAGCTCGCGGGCGTGCAGATGATCGTCTCGGGCCACATCCACCATTTCGCCGCCTACGACTTCGGCCCGCGGCGGCCGGCCCAGCTCGTCGCCGGCACCGGCGGCGACGTCGGCGAGCCGGCCGACAGCCCCAAGATCCTGGCCGGCCGGACCTCGATCGACGGCATGGACGCCCAGGGCTTCGCCTTCGAGCGCTACGGCTACCTGCTCCTGGAGCGCCACGGCGCCGACTGGACCGGCGACTTCCGCGACCTCGACGACAAGGTGGTGGCGAGCTGCCGCCTGCACCTGCGCAGCCTGACCTGCCGGCGGGCGGGGTCGTAGCTTTCGACCCCGATCTCGCTCGTCCGATCAGGAAGACCGCCGCGCCAGGCTGCGCCGCGCCTCTGCGCCATACCAGAGCAGGATCGCCGGCGCGCCCAGCACCACGTCGCGGCCGCGCAGCACCAGCGACATGGCGATGGCGGCAGCCGGGCTGAGGTGCAGGACCGCGCCCACCAGAAGAAACCCGCCCTCCTGCACCCCGGCCGCCCAGGGCACCAGGAAGGCCGCGCTGCGGGCGGCGCAGACCAGGCCGTGCAGGGCGAGGCCGTCCCAAAGGCTGATCGGCGCGCCGACGGCCCGGCCGATCAGCCAGATCTGCACCGCGCCGGTGGTCCAGGCGACGGTGTGCAGCACGAGGGCCGCGCCGATCCGGAGCGGCTTGCGGTAGATCGCCTCCACCGCCTTGGCGAGGTCGAAGCCCGCGCCGGGCCGCGCCCCGAACAGGCGGCCGACCTTCTCGCCCAGCTTCTGGCCAGCGCCCAAGGCGCGCGGGCTCACGCTGATGGCGAACATCAGCAGGATCGGCAGCAGGCTGGCGGCGACGATCAGCTCCCACCTCAAGGTGTGGCCGGCGCCCAGATGGTGGAACAGCAAGGCGAAGGCGATCAGGGTGTAGAGGGCCTGGGACAGGGCCTCGACGGCCACGTCGACAATGGTCACGGCCGCCGCCGCGCCGGCCCCGCCGCCGCCCAGCACCGCCAGCGCGCGGGCGCTGATGCTCTCGCCGATGGCCGGGATGAAGCCCAGCAGGTTGGAGGCGCCGTCGCGGATCCAGCGCGAGAGGAAGCAGGCCGCAAACGGCGCTGTGCTGGTCACCGACCACCAGGCCGCCGCGCAGAGGAAGACCGAGACCAGCTGCAGGGCGCAGACCTGGAACAGGCCCGTCCAGCCCACCGCCTCGATGGCGTGCGCGGTGGGTTTCAGGCCGGCGTGCACCGCCAGGGCCGCGGCCAGGGCGACGCCGGCCAGGAAGACGATCGTCGCGCCGAACCGGCGGATCACGAGGGCGGACTCACGAGGTCGGCGAAACGCCCCAGCCGCACCTGGCGGCAGGCCTCGATCACCTCCGGATCGGTGAGGGCGGCCAGCTCCTCGGTGGGGCGGTAGCGGGCCGGCGGCGCGAACGGGCCCTCCAGGGGGGCCGAGGCCGGATGCAGGCCGATCTCGCTGACGCCCGGGGGCAGCTCGGCGACGAAGCCCAGCAGCCGTTCGCGGGTGACCGCGCCGGTGTCGTTGAGGCCGAAGAACCAGTCGTTGGAGCCGATGCCGGCGCGCCGTAGCCTGAGGCGCAGCGCCGCCCAGAGCGGGCCGTTGGCCAGGGCGGTTCCCCAGCGCCGGAGCGCGCCCGTCCCGGCGGCGCGCGAGGAGGGCCCGGCCGGCTCGCGGGGCACCCGCACCGCCTTGATCCCGAACGGGGAGGCCAGGTCGTGGATCAGGATCCCGACCACGGTCGGATGCATGTGGAAGTGCCAGTGGCCGTCGACGTGATCGAGCTCCAGGCCGGTCTTGCGATAGAGGGCGAACTGGGCGTGCATCTCGGCCCGCGCCTGCTCACGCACATGCCTGACCATGGCGATCCTGGCCCCGGTCACCGCCGCGCGGCTGCCGAGGTAGTCGTGGCCCGGCTCCAGCAGGTCGGGGATCTCGGCCGCCTTCAGCGCCGAGGGCGCGTCCAGCAGCGCCAGGTGCAGCCCGACCCCGAGCCGGGGCATCTTCCTGGCGCGCCGGACCGCGTCGGCCGCCGCCTCGCCGGTGACCACCAGGCTGGCCGAGGTGAGCACGCCCTTTCGATGGGCCTCCTCGACCGCCTCGTTGACGGCGAGCGACAGGCCGAAGTCGTCGGCGGTGACGATCAGGGCGCGGTCGGTCATGCGACTTATCATCGACCGTCATGGCCGGGCTTGTCCCGGCCACCCATGATCACCGTTCGATTCCAGTGTTCATAGGTTCGCGGGACGAGCCCGCGAATGACGGTAAAGGGAGATGACATTTCGGGGCGCCGCTAGGCCGCCTTCTTCGCCGGCTTCAGAAAGGTGCGGCGGGCCAGGCGGACCATGCGGGGCACGAAGTTGGGCCGCACCAGGCGGGCGTCGTACTTGCCCAGGCGCCGGTCGTTCTCGGCCAGGCACAGGTCCATCAGGTCGGCCACGTCGATGTCGATGCCCAGCTGCCCGGCGCCGGAGACGGTGAAGTTGTTGTCCTGGTTCTCGGCCGAGCCGCCTTCCAGGTCCTTGGCCAGCGACATCCGCTCCAGCGCCAGGAAGACCCACACCGCCCAGACCTTCAGCTCGAACCAGGGCCGCCGCCAGAGGGGCATGTTGCGGCGATGCCAGGCCACCCAGTTCACGAAGAACAGGATGTGGCGGCCTTCCTCGGCGATCACCGGCTCGAAGGTCTCGACCAGCTCCTCGGGGAAGAAGCCCGAGCGCCTGGCCGTCTCGAACAGGCCGAAGGCGAAGAAGCTGTCGATGCATTCCGAGAAGCCGGTGACCAGGAACGACCATTCCGGGTCCTTGGGCGAATGGTAGACGGGCTCGGGCTCGAGCCTGATGCCGTAGGCCTGCACCAGGTTGGACAGCACCAGCTTGTGGCGGCCCTCCTCGTAGGCGTTCAGCTCGACCGCCTTCTTCAGGAGCTCGTCGTCCAGCATCTCGGCGTAGGACTTCACCCGCCGCATGGCGCGGCCCTCGGTGGCCACGGCGATGTCCCAGATCGGCAGGCTGGTCAGCCGGCGCAGCGCGTCCGCACCCAGCTCGGGCCAGTCGATGATCGCCGGGCGGTAGGGATCGTAGGTGTCCAGCAGCGTCCGGCAGAACAGCCGCTTGTGCGCCTCGCTCCCCAGCCGGAACCGCTTGCCCTCCGGCGGCGCCGGCCAGGCCTCGGTCGACAGGTCCGGCAGGCTGAGGATCAGCCCGGAAGCGGACGCATGGGCTGTCACGCGGCGATTTCCTTGCGGTCCTTCAGGAACTGGAAGAACTCCACGCCCTCGCGCAGGCGCCGCTTCATCATGTCGGGGCTGGTGGCCATCTCGCCGACGATCGAGGCGATCTTCCCGGCCCGGAAGTAGAAGCGCTTATAGAAGGTCTCCACCGAGTCGAAGATCTCCTCGTGGCTCAGGTGCGGGTAGTGCAGCGGGGCGATCTGGATGCCGTGCTCGTCCACCAGCTCGGCGTGCTCGGCGTCGAGCCAGCCGTTCTGGACCGCCTGGTTGTAGAGGAAGGTGCCCGGATAGGGCGCGGCCAGCGACACCTGGATGGTGTGCGGATTGATCTTGGCGGCCCAGGCCACCGTCTGCTGGATGGTCTCGCGGGTCTCGCCCGGCAGCCCCAGGATGAAGGTGCCGTGGATGGCGATGCCGAGGTCATGGCAATCCTTGGTGAACTTCTCGGCCACCTCGATGCGCATGCCCTTCTTGATGTTGAACAGGATCTGCTGGTTGCCGGTCTCGTAGCCGACCAGCAGCAGGCGCAGGCCGTTCTTCTTGAACTTCTCCAGGCTCCGGCGCGGCACATTGGCCTTGGCGTTGCACGACCAGGTGACGCCGAGCTTGCCCAGCTCCTTGGCGATGGCCTCGGCCCGCGGCAGGTCGTCGGTGAAGGTGTCGTCGTCGAAGAAGAACTCCTTCACCTGCGGGAAGGCCTTCTTGGCCCAGGCGATCTCCTCGATCACGTGCTGGACGCTGCGGGTGCGGTAGCGGTGGCCGCCCACGGTCTGGGGCCACAGGCAGAAGGTGCAGCGCGACTTGCAGCCCCGGCCCGTATAGATCGAGATGTAGGGGTGCTTCAGATAGCCGATGAAGTACTTCTCGATCTCCAGGTCGCGCTGGTAGACCGGGGTGACCCACGGCAGGTTGTCCATCTCTTCCAGGATCGGGCGGTCGGGGTTGTGGACCAAGGCGCCCTTGGCGTTGCGCCAGCTGAGACCGGCGATCTTCGACCACGGGACGTCGTCGGCGACGTCCTTGATGGTGAAGTCGAACTCATTGCGGGCGACGAAGTCCACCGCCGGGGCTTCGATCAGGCTGCGCTCGGGCTGCACCGCGACCTTGGCCCCGATCAGGCCGGCCTTCATGTTCGGGTTGGCCGCCTTCAGCGCCTCGATGGTCTTCACGTCCGACTTGAACGACGGCGCCGAGGTGTGGACGACCACCAGGTCGAAATCCTTGGCCATGGCCACCACGTCGGCCAGGCTCTGGCCGTGCGGCGGGGCGTCGACCAGCTTGGACTTCTCCACCAGCGCCGCGGGCTGGGCCAGCCAGGTCGGATACCAGAACGAGCGGATCTCCCGCTTGGCCTGGTAGCGCGAGCCGGCGCCGCCGTCGAAACCGTCGAAGGAGGGCGCCTGAAGGAACAGGGTCCGGAGCATGGCGGGGTCCTAAGCTAAGCCGGAGACATGGTGCGGCCGGAAGAAACACGAAACCGCTCTCCACGCCAATATACTGCACGCGCGAAGAGAGAGCCGATAAAGATCGCGAACGACATGATGTCGCGCAGGGGCAGAACTAAGGCCGGGCCCGAGCTTGACCCCGCGGCGCGGTCGATGCGGGACTTCAGCCAGAGCCGGGACGCCAGGGCAAGGACGATGACCGCCCAGCCCGCCGGGGTCCCGCCGGTGAGCGCGGTCCCGATCAGCGCCCAGGCCAGGGCGTGGGTGACGAGACTGCCGACATGTCCGGCCGGATCGATCATGCGCACGGTCACGGCCCATCGCATCTCGTGGGCCGCCAGCTCCGCAAGACCAGCCTCCGAGCAGCCGTGATCCACCAGGAACGCGGGAAGCGCGACGCGGTATCCCCGCGCCCGCACCGCCCGGCCGATGTCGTAGTCGTCCATCAGCACGTCGCTGAGCGCCTCCAGCCCGCCGATCTCGTCCAGCGTCCCTCGCCGAAGGGCGATGGTCGAGCCCATGCACGGCTTGGCCAGGCCCAGGGCCACCCCGAGGATCACATTGGGCATGAAGCCGTAGCTGACGCCCATGGCGGCGAGCACCGAGGCGCCCCCCGCGCGCGCCACGCCCCGGTAGTAGCAGGTGACCGCGCCCACGCCCGGCTGGACCAGGGCGGCGGCGAGCCGGGCCAGATAGTCGGGGCGCACGGCGATGTCGGCGTCGCTGAGCACCAGCACCTCGTGCCTGGCGGCGGCGAGCATGTTGATCAGGTTGGAGACCTTGCGGTTGGCGCCGTGGATCCTGGGGTCGACCACCAGGGTGATGTCGGCGTCCGGATGGTCGCGGCGCAGCGCCTCGACGGCGGCCAGGGCGGGATCGGCGGCGTCCTGCACCCCGCAGACCAGCTGGACCGAGCCCCGATAGTGCTGGCGAAGGAAGCTCTCCAGATTGGCCTTCAGCCCCGGCTCGTCGCCGCAGAGCGGCTTCAGCAGGGTGAGGGCGGGCGCCTCCCCGGCGAGGCCCGGCGGCGGGGTGCGCGCCAGCCGGCCGGCGAAGATCCCCGCGGCCACCGCGTAGAGCGACCCGATCAGGCCTGCGACCAGCGCGGCGTCGCCCAGGAGCGAGAGGATCATCGGGGGGAAACCGCCTTTGGCGCGCCTTCAAGCTGCGCAAGCAGCCTTTGGCAAGATAGCGGATTCGCCTCACCTTCGCCCGGATGAGGCGCCAGGGCTTGACCTCGGCGGGTCATTCGAGTGTCAAGCGCGCACGGATTCGTCGGCGGACGACGCGGCGCAGGAGAGCGGGAGTGCAGGCCAGAAGGCCCCACAGCAGCGCCGTCTGGAGACTGATCGCGGTCACCGCGGTCGTCGCCTGGACCTTCGCCGCCGCCGCCCGCGCCGAGGTGGTGAGGCCCCGGCCCACGCCTCATGCGGCCCCGATCGCCTCCAACGCCCTGACCGTCGAGGATCCGTTCGAAGGCCTGAACCGACGCTTCTACGCCATCCACCAGGGACTCGATCACGCCATCCTGAGGCCCCTGGCGCTGGGCTACTCGCACGCCACCACCGGCTGGATCCGTCAGTCCCTGCACAACTTCGTCACCGAGCTCGGCGAGCCGGTGGTGTTCGGCAACGACGTGCTGCAGCTCAGGATCAAGCGGGCCGCGACCACGCTCGGCCGCTTCCTGACCGACGCCACGGCCGGCATCGGCGGGCTGTTCGATCCGGCCACCAAGATGGGCCTGCCGCACCACGACAACGGTTTCGGGACCACCCTAGGCCGCTACGGGATCGCACCGGGGCCCTATATCTTCCTGCCGCTGATCGGGCCGAGCAACCTGCGCGACCTGCTGGGCACGGGCGTCGACTTCTATTCCGACCCCCTGGGCCGCATCCACTACCACGACCGCGGCGACGTGCTGGTCGGCATCGCGGTGATCGGGGGCCTGGACCAGCGGGCCAACGCCGAGGCCGATCTGCAGCAGATCCAGTCGATGGGCGCCGACAGCTACGCCACCCTGCGCTCGCTCTACACGCAGGAGCGGCAGGCCGACATCCGCGGCGGCAAGCCGGTCTCGATCGAGGACCTGCCCGACTTCGACGACCCGGGCGCCGACCCTGCGCCCGCCGCGCCCACGCCTGGGCCCGCGCCCGCCGCCAGGGCCCCGGCCGCCACCGACCCGGGCGTCGCCGCCCCTTCCGCCGCCGAGGTCGCCATCGCCAACCCCGATTCCGGCCCCGACGCGGCCTATTTCCTCGCGGCGCCGTCTCCGCCCGCCAGCGCCAGCGCGCCGTCCGGCCCGCCGATCGAGCTCTAGACAACCGCTTGGCCAAATCCCCGGACATCGCCCTGGTCACCGGCGCCACGGGCTTCGTCGGCTCGGCCGTCGCGCGGGCGCTCGAGGCCAAGGGCGTGGCCGTGCGGGCGCTGGCCCGCGCCGAGAGCCCCCGACGCAACCTGGAGGGCCTGAACGCCGAGGTGGTGCCTGGCGACATGCGCAGCGCCTCGGACATGGCCCGGGCAATGCAGGGCGCGCGCTGGCTGTTCCACGTGGCCGCCGACTACCGACTGTGGGCCAGGGACCCGGAGGAGATCGTCCGCAACAACCGCGAGGGGACGGCGGCGGTGATGCAGGCGGCCCTGGCCGAGGGCGTGGAGCGGGTGGTCTACACCTCGAGCGTCGCCACCCTGAGCCTGAAGTCCGTCCCCGCCGACGAGACCGCGCCGCTGAGCGAAGCCGAGGCCATCGGGGCCTACAAGCGCAGCAAGGTGGTCGCCGAGCGGCTGGTGGAAGCCCTGGTCGCCGAGCGGAAGCTGCCGGCGGTGATCGTGGGCCCCTCCACCCCCATCGGCCCGCGCGACGTGCGCCCCACGCCCACCGGCCGGATCATCGTCGAGGCCGCCTCCGGCCGCATGCCCGCCTTCGTCGACACCGGCCTGAACCTGGTGCACGTGGACGACGTCGCCGAGGGCCATTGGCTGGCGCTGGGCAAGGGCCGGATCGGCGAGCGCTACATTCTGGGCGGCCAGGACGTGTCGCTGCGCGAGATGCTGGCCGAGATCGCGCGGCTGACCGGCCGCAAGCCGCCGACCCTCAACCTGCCGCGCGGGCCGCTCTACCCCCTGGCCCATGCGGCCGAGGCCATCGCCCGGCTCACCGGCAAGGAGCCGTTCCTCACCGCCGACGCCCTCAAGATGTCGCGTCACCGGATGTTCTTCAGCTCCGCCAAGGCCGAGCGCGAGCTGGGCTACCGCGCCCGCCCCTATGCCGAGGCCCTGGCCGACGCCCTCGCCTGGTTCCGGCAGGAAGGCTATCTTTGAGCATGTTCGCGACCGCGATCGGCGTTGTGGCGCTCGGCATCTGGCTCTACCTGCTCCTGGCCCGGGGCGGGTTCTGGCTGGCGCGCGAACGCGACGACCGGGACGAGGCTCCCGCGCCCGCCGCCTGGCCCGCGGTGACCGCCGTGGTTCCGGCCCGCGACGAGGCCGACGTCATCGCCGGATCGGTCGGCAGCCTGCTGGGCCAGGACTATCCGGGGCCGTTCCGGGTGATCCTGGTCGACGATCAGAGTACGGACGGCACCGCCGAGGCCGCGCTGGCGACGGCCCGCGGGCTCGGCGCCGAAGCCCGCCTGGACGTGATCCGGGGCGCGCCCCTGCCGCCGGGCTGGACGGGAAAGCTCTGGGCCCTGTCCCAGGGCGTCGCCCGCGCCACCGCGGCCCAGGCCCCCGGCTATGTCTGGCTGACCGACGCCGACATCGGCCACGCGCCGGACGGCCTTCGCCGGCTGGTCGCCCGCGCCGAGCACCGCGGGCTGAAGCTCACGGCCCTGATGGTGAAGCTGCACTGCCGGACCTGGCCCGAGCGGCTGCTGATCCCGGCCTTCGTCTTCTTCTTCCAGATGCTGTTCCCCTTCGCCTGGGTGAACGACGCGGCGGGCAAGGTCGCCGCCGGCGCCGGCGGCTGCATGCTGGTGAACCGGGCCGCCCTGGAGCGGGCGGGCGGCGTCGCGTCCGTCCGTACAGAGATCATCGACGACTGCGCCCTGGCCCGGAGGCTGAAGGCCCAGGGCCCGATCTGGCTGGGCCTGGCCACGCGGGCGGAGAGCCTCAGGCCCTATGTCACCATCGGCCAGATCGGCCGGATGATCTCCCGCTCCGCCTACGCCCAGCTCGGCTATTCGCCCCTGGTCCTGGCCGGGACCCTGATCGGCATGGTGCTGACCTATCTGGCGGCGCCGCTGCTGGCCCTGTTCGGCCACGGCCTGGCGCGGGACGCCGGCGCCCTGGCCTGGCTGCTGATGGCGATCTCGTTCCAGCCGATGCTGCGCATCTATCGCCGCTCGCCCCTCTGGGGGGCGGCCCTGCCGCTGATCGGGGCGCTCTACAGCCTGTTCACCCTGCAGTCGGCGCTGGACGTCTGGCGCGGCAGGGGCGGCATGTGGAAGGGCCGCGCCCAGGCACCCACGGATCGTATCCGCTCCGCGCCAACAAAAGGTGGGTCGACTGAAATCGGGCCGGCCGACCCGATTTCAGCCGACGGGGCGGGACAGGCATGAGCGACGCCGCCGCCTTCCAGACCGGCAAGGGCCACAAGGACGAGAACTTCCCGGTCGCGTCCTTCATCCTGAAGCCCGAGCACCGGGCGCCGATCCTGACCTTCTACCGCTTCGCCCGCGTCGCCGACGACGTGGCCGACCACGCGAGCCTCTCGCCGGACGAGAAGCTGGTGCTGCTGGAGGCCATGCGCGCCACCCTGGCCGGCGAGCGCGACGAGAACCCCGAGGCCCTGGCGCTGCGGCGGGTGCTGGACGAGCGCAGGCTGTCGCCCGCCCACGGCCTGGACCTGCTCAGGGCCTTCACCCAGGACGCGCGGCAGGACCGCTACGCCGACTGGGACGAACTGATGGACTATTGCCGCTATTCGGCCAGCCCGGTCGGCCGCTTCGTGCTGGACGTCCACGGCGAGAGCCCGGCGCTGTGGCCGGCCAACGACGCCCTGTGCGGCGCGCTGCAGGTGATCAACCACCTGCAGGACTGCGCCAAGGACTACGCCGACCTGGGCCGCGTCTATCTGCCCGAGACGGAACTGGCCAGCGCCGGCGCCCGCGTCGCCATGCTGGCCGAGCCCAAGGCGCCGCCCGCGCTCAGGGACGTGATCGTCACCCTGGCCCGGCGCACCGAAGAGCTGCTGGACCGTTCGCGCCCCTTCGCCGCCGGCATAAGGGACGGCCGGCTGGCCTATGAGGTGGCCCTGATCCAGCGCCTGGCCGAGGATCTGACCCGCGGGCTGATCCAGCGCGATCCGCTGAGCCAGCGGGTGCGCCACCGGCCGTGGGACGTGGCCGGCCTGGCGCTGGTGGCCCTGGTCGACCGGATCACCGGCCGCGGCCGGGCCGAGGCCGCGCGGCTCGCCCGGAGCGCCGCATGAGCGCCGCCGCCCACGCCACGGCCGAGGCGACCCAGGCCTCGGGCAGCTCCTTCTACGCCGGCATGCGGGTGCTCCCCAAAGCCGAGCGCGAGGCCAGGTGCGCCATCTACGGCTTCTGCCGCCAGGTCGACGACATCGCCGACGATCTTCAGGGCGAGCGGTCCGAGCGCCGCGCCGCGCTGGACGCCTGGCGGGCCGACATCGAGGCGCTCTACGCCGGCGGCGAGCCCGGCCGCGCCGCCCTGCTGGCCGAGCCGGTCCGCCGGTTCGGCCTTCGCAAGGCCGACTTCCTGGCGGTGATCGACGGCATGCAGATGGACGCGGACGAGGACATCCGCGCGCCCTCCATGGCCAAGCTCGACCTCTATTGCGACCGGGTGGCCAGCGCGGTGGGGCGCTTGTCGGTGCGCATCTTCGGCATGGACGAGGAGCCCGGCCTGGCCCTGGCCCTGCACCTCGGCCGCGCGCTGCAGCTCACCAACATCCTGCGCGACCTGGACGAGGACGCCGGCATGGGCCGCCTCTACCTGCCGCGCGAGCTCCTGGACGAGGCCGGGATCGCGGGATCCGATCCCGTGGCCGTGGTCGCCGACCCCCGCGTCGACATCGCCGCCCGCGCCCTGGCCGCCGAGGCCCGCCGCCACTACCTCGCCGCCGAGGCCGTGATGGCCGCCCGCCCGCGCGGCCGGCTGGCCGCGCCCAGGCTGATGGGCAAGGTCTATGGCCGCATCCTGGACCGCACCGAGGCCGCCGGCTGGGGGCCGCCACGCGGACGGGTGAAGCTGGCCAAGGCCGAGCTCCTGTGGATCCTCGTGCGCCACGGGCTTCTGGGTTGAGCCGCACCGTCTATGTCATCGGCGCGGGGCTCGCGGGCCTCTCGGCCGCCGTGGCCCTGGCCGGGCGGGGCGAGCGCGTGGTGGTGTTCGAGGGCGCCGCCCAGGCCGGCGGGCGCTG
>JANWHQ010000102.1 GCA_025450315.1 Caulobacteraceae bacterium | reverse complement strand
TGCTCCAGATCCCAGGCGCCCAGCGGCCCGTCGCGGCGGCGGACCAGCTCGGCCTTCAGGCGCGCGTCCCCCGGGGCCCTGGGGTCGAACGGATGCGGCGCGGAGGGCCTGGCCCCAAGCCGCCAGCGCAGCCGCGCGGCGCTGAGGTCGCCCGTGCCGCAGATGCGCAGCACCACCCCGGTCGCCCGGCCCTCGCGGGCGGCGAAGTCGAGCCGGCGGGTGGCCACCAGCGAGGCCTGCTCCACCGTCCCGATCGCCCCCCTCACCGCGCCGGACTTCAGCGCCTCCTCCAGCGCCCACAGGGCCTCGGTCTCGCGCTCGGCCCGCACCTGGATCACGCCCTGGGGATCGATCCCCAGGGCGGCCAGACCCCGGGCGGAAAAGCCGCCCCGCTCGGCGCGCCAGGCCTTGACCGTCACCAGCGCCAGCGGCCGTGGGTCGTCCGCCCCGCCCGCGCGCCAGAGGGCGAAGGCGGCCGCCGCGCCCCAGTCGCGCGGCTCGGCCGCGGCCGCCTCCTCCAGGCCGAGATGAGGCGCGGGAATCCTTCCCTCCCCCTCGAGGGGGGAGGGGATGTCATGGATGATGGCGTCGAAAGGCATGGGGTGAGAACGTCCTTGTTCTCACTTTGTTCTCATGGCGCTGGAGAGTCAACGGCCGCAGGGCGCCCCTCACCCCCGCGCCGTGAACTCGTTCTTGGCCGCCATCATCACCGAGACCAGCTCGCGCTCGGCTTCGGTGAGGTAGGGGTTCCAGACGTCGAGGATCAGGATCACCCGGGTCTGGTCGGCGTCGTTCCAGGCCTCGTGCTCGATGGTGTCGTCGAACACCCAGGCCTCGCCCAGCTTCCACTCGCGCGTCTCGTTGCCCACGCGGAACCTGGCCGGCCCGGGCAGGATCAGCGGCAGGTGCGCCAGGCAGCGGGTGTTGGCCGATCCGTTGTGGGGCGGGATGCGGGTCCGCGGCGCCAGCACCGAGAAGACCGCCGTGGGGCCGAACCCCGGCTGGCGCAGCAGCGGCAGGCTGTCCAGGAGCGCGGAGGTCCCCGGGCAGCGGGCGCAATGGGCCTCGTCCTTGGCCCCGTCCTTCCAGAGGAAGTAGCTGTTCCAGCGCGGGGAGTGGTTCAGCTCGACCCACTGGTTCACCGGCACGCCCGGCGGATACTGGATGTAGGGCTGCATCTGCTCCAGGTCGTCCCGCATCACCACCACGAGCTCCTCGCGGATCATGTCGGTGGCCGCCTCCAGCCGCTCCAGCCAGGGGAAGTGGCGCCGGTCGAAGAACTGCCAGGCCGGCAGCATCGGGTAGTGCAGCAGCGCCGGCTCGGGCGCGTAGACCTTCTTGCCGCGCAGGAAGACGTCCAGGCTCATGTCGAAGCGGCTGAGGTCCTCGCCGGCGTGGCGGGCGCGCACCGCCCGCAGCCGGTCCTCGACGAAGGCCTGGGCCTGGTCGGCGTCGGCCCTGACCGCCTCGCGCGCGCGCTCGACCGGCGCCTTCAGCCCGGCGGCCAGGCGCTCGTCGGGCGGGGCGATCTTCAGGGCGTTGCGATAGGCGATCGCCGCCTCGCGCGCACGGCCGAGCTTTTCCAGGAGCCAGCCCTTGGAGAGCAGCGCCAGCAGCAGATAGGGGTCCAGCGCCAGGGCGCCCTCGACCGCCTCGAGCGCGCCCGGGAAATCCCCCGCCGCCCTGAGCGCCAGGGCCAGCTGCATCTTGATCCCGGCGTCCTCCGGCGCCAGGGACTCGGCCTCGCGCAACAGTCCGAGCGCGGCGCGTGCATCCCGGCTCTGCAATGCGCGTTCGGCTTGTTGCACCAGTTCCTTGGTGCGCGTGTCCGGCCCGGACCCCATAATTCCCCACACCAGCTCGCAAACCGGACAGCACCGTATGGCCAGGCCTCTGGATTACAAGAAGGACCTTCATCACCTGCAGGTCGCCCTGGTGCGATGGCAGGCCACCGCCATGGCGTCCGGAGAGAAGGTGCTGGTGGTGCTGGAGGGCCGCGACGCCGCCGGCAAGGACGGCACGATCAAGCGGATCACCGAATTCCTGTCGCCCCGCAACACGCGGGTGGTCGCCCTGCCCAAGCCGTCGGACCGCCAGGACAGCCAGTGGTACTTCCAGCGCTACGTCGTCCACCTGCCGGCGGCGGGCGAGATCGTGGTGTTCAACCGCTCCTGGTACAACCGCGCTGGCGTCGAGAAGGTCATGCACTTCTCCACCCCCGCCCAGCAGGAGCAGTTCATCCGCGACGCGCCCGAATTCGAGCGCATGCTGATCGAGGCCGAGATCCGGCTGGTGAAGTACTGGCTGGACATCTCCAAGGCCGAGCAGGCCGACCGCCTGGACGCCCGCCGCACCGACCCCTTGAAGCAGCTCAAGGTCTCCGACCTGGACGGCGTCGCCCAGCAGAAGTGGAAGGCCTATTCCAAGGCGCGCAACGAGATGCTGACGCGCACCCATACCGCCGAGGCGCCCTGGATCTGCGTGCGCAACGACCACAAGAAGGCCGGCCGCGTGAACCTGATCCGCGACCTGCTGCACCGCGTGGCGCCCAGGGACATCCGCGAGGACGTGGAAAAGCCCGACCCGGACGTGGTGTTCCCCTTCGAGCCCGAGGCCCTGGAGGACGGGCGGCTGGCGAAGTAGGGGTGACGGCCCCCAGCGCCTGATCCGCCTTCCTTGTCATCCCGCAAGCCGCGCCAGCGGCTGTCCGGGATCGCCGCGCGCGCCGGCGTCCGGGACCGATCCCGGATCTCCGCCCGCTGGCGCGGCGCTCCGTCCGGGAGGACAAGTGGGAGCGAGGCTCAGCCGCCCAGCGCCTGGTCGAGGTCCTGGATCAGGTCGTCCGCATCCTCGATCCCCACCGACAGCCGCACGAAGGACTCGGAGATGCCGATCTCGGCCCTTTGCTCGGGCGGGATCGAGGCGTGGGTCATGATCGCCGGATGCTCCACCAGGCTCTCCACCCCGCCCAGGCTCTCGGCCAGGGTGAACAGCCGCACGCGCTCCAGGAACCGGCGGGTCCCTTCCAGGTCGCGGTCCAGCTCCACGGCGATCATGCCGCCGAAGCCGCCGGTCATCTGGCGCTGGGCGAGGTCGTGCTGGGGATGGCTTTCCAGCCCCGGATAGCTCACCGCGCGGACGTCCCTGCGGCCCTCCAGCCAGCGGGCGATCTTCAGGGCGCTGGCGCAGTGGCGCTCCATGCGCAGCGCCAGGGTCTTGACCCCGCGCAGGGCCAAGAAGCTGTCGAACGGCCCGGAGATGGCGCCCACCGCGTTCTGCAGGAACCTCAGCTGGTCGGCGAGGTCGGGCCGGGCGGTGATCGCCAGGCCGCCGATCATGTCGGAGTGGCCGTTCAGGTACTTGGTGGTGGAGTGCACCACGATGTCGATCCCGTGCTCCAGCGGCCGCTGCACATAGGGGCTGGCGAAAGTGTTGTCGGCCACCGAGATCAGGCCGTGGGCCTTGGCGATCCGGGCCAGGGCCTCCAGGTCGGCCAGCCGCAGGGTCGGGTTGGTGGGGGTCTCGACCCACAGCATCCGGGTCCCGGGCCGCACCGCGGCCTCCACCGCCTCCAGGTCGCGCAGGTCCAGGAAATCGACCTCCAGCCCCATGGTGCGCCGGCGCACCTTGTCGAACAGCCGGAACGAGCCGCCGTAGAGGTCCTCCGAGGCGATCAGGTGGTCGCCGGCCGACAGCAGCTCCAGCACCGTCGCCTCGGCCGCCAGCCCGGAGGCGAAGGCGAAGGCCGCCTGGCCGCTCTCCAGGTCGGCGACGCAGCGCTCGAAGGCGAAGCGGGTGGGGTTCTGCGAGCGGGCGTACTCGAAGCCCTTGTGCACGCCGGGGCTGGACTGGGCGTAGGTCGAGTTGGCGTAGATCGGCGTCATCACCGCCCCGGTGGTGGGATCGGGCGACTGGCCCGCATGCACCGCGCGGGTGGAGAAGCGCAGGCGGTTGGATGGGGTGTCGGTCATCCGCCGGCGAGCCTCAGGTGGTTGATCAGGTCCACGCGGGTGATGACGCCCAGGAACTCCTCGCCGTCCATCACCACCGCCACCTCGTTGCGGTCGAAAATCGGCTTCAGGTCCTTCAGCGGCGCGTGGGAGTCCAGGGTGTGCAGCTGGGTGGTCATCGCCGTCCGGACCTCGCAGGCGAAGCCGCCGGCCCGGCCGGCCGCGTGGCCCTCGACCGCGCTCAGGATGTCGCTCTCGTCGACGATGCCCACCAGCTTCGCCCCCTCCACCACCGGCAGCTGGCTGATGTCGGAGGAGCGCATGCGGTTGTAGGCGGTCAGCAGGGTGTCCTCGGGCCTCACCGTCTCGACCCCGCCCTCGCCGTAGCGCTTGCCGATCAGGTCGGAGACGTCGCCCTGGGGCGCGCGGTCGGTGTAGCCCTGGGCCGCCACCCAGAGGTCGTTGTAGACCTTGGTCAGGTACTTGTCCCCGCGGTCGCAGGCCAGGGTGACCACCCGCATGGGCGTGGTCTGCGCGCGGCACCAGCGCAGGGCCGCGGCCAGCAGGGTCCCCGTGGACGAGCCGGCCAGCACCCCTTCCATCCGCAACAGCTCGCGGGCGGCCTCGATGCTCTCCTCGTCCGGGATCGCATAGGCCTTCGAAACCAGCGACAGGTCGCAGTTCTTGGGCACGACATCGCCGCCGATGCCCTCGATGGCCCAGGAGCCCACGTGCTCGGGCGCATGGCCGGTCTCGACCAGCGGCGCCAGCACCGAGCCCTCGGGATCGGCCAGGATCATCTTGGTCTTGGGCGAGACCTCGCGGAAGAAGCGGCCGAGCCCGGTCAGGGTGCCGCCCGAGCCCACGCCCACCACCACCGCATCGACGTCCTGGTCCATCTGGGACCAGATCTCCGGGCCCGTGTGCTGCTGGTGGGCGGCCGGATTGGCCGGGTTCTCGAACTGGTTGATGAACACCGAGTTCGGCGTGGTCCTGGCCAGCGCCTCGGCGATGTCCTGGTAGTAGTCCGGATGGCCCTTGTGCACGTCCGAGCGGGTCAGGCGCACCTCCACCCCCAGGGCCCTGAGGTGCAGGATCTTCTCGCGCGCCATCTTGTCGGGCACCACCAGGATCAGCCGGTAGCCCTTGGGCACGGCCACTTCCGCCAGGCCCAGGCCCGTGTTGCCGGCGGTGGCCTCGATGATCGTCCCGCCCGGCTTCAGCCGCCCGTCCCGCTCGGCCGCGTCGATCATGGAGAGGGCGATGCGGTCCTTGATCGAGCCGCCGGGGTTCTGGTTCTCCAGCTTGATGAACAGCCGGCACGGCCCCGTCTCCAGCGCCGTCAGCTCGAGCATGGGGGTCGAGCCGATCAGCTCCAGGGCCGATCGCACCGGCTTGGGCGCCAGGGGCTGGTTCATGTCAGAGGTCCCGCGGATCCGGGGAGCGAAGTCCCCGGACGCTACAACGCGCGAGACGCCGAAGCGAGGTGCGTGGTTCGAGACGCGCTCTCGCGAGCGCTCCTCACCATGACGAAGCCTCTGCTGAACCCGTCATCCTGAGGAGGCCGCGCCAGCGGCCGTCTCGAAGGACGCACGGCCTCACCCCGCCCGATACTCCTTGGCCAGCTCCGCAAGATACCGCCCGTAGTCGGTCTTGCTCATGGCGCCGGCGATGGCCTCCACCTCGTCCGGGCCGATCCAGCCCTGCAGCAGGGCGATCTCCTCGGGGCAGGCGATCTTGACGCCCTGGCGGTGCTGCATGGCCCTGACGAAGTCGGCGGCTTCCAGCAGGGAGTCGTGGGTGCCGGTGTCGAGCCAGGCGAAGCCCCGCCCCAGCTTCTCCACCGACAGCCTGCCGGCCTCCAGGTAGGCGCGGTTGACGTCGGTGATCTCCAGCTCGCCGCGCGGCGAGGGCTTCACCTGCTTGGCGATGTCGACCACCGAGGCGTCGTAGAAATAGAGCCCCGTCACCGCCCAGTTCGAGCGGGGGGCGCTGGGCTTCTCTTCCAGCGACAGCGCCCGGTCGGTCTCGTCGAACTCGACCACCCCGTAGCGCTCGGGATCGGAGACCCGGTAGGCGAACACCCGCCCGCCCTGGGTCAGCTCGGCGGCCTTGTGCAGCGACTGGCTGAGCCCGTGGCCGAAGAAGATGTTGTCGCCAAGGATCAGGGCCGAGGGCTTGCCGCCGATGAAGCGCTCGCCGATCAGGAAGGCCTCGGCCAGGCCCCGCGGCTCGGCCTGCTCGGCGTAGTCGAAGGCCATGCCCCACTGGCTGCCGTCGCCCAGCACCCGGCGCATGATCGGCAGGTCCGAGGGCGTGGAGATGATCAGCACCTCGCGGATACCGGCCAGCATCAGGGTGGTGACCGGATAGTAGATCATCGGCTTGTCGTAGACCGGCAGCAGCTGCTTGCAGACCGCATAGGTCACCGGGTGCAGGCGCGTGCCGGCGCCTCCGGCGAGGACGATGCCCTTCATCAGGCGGGGGTCTCCAGCTCTTCGAAACAGGCCGCAAGGCTCTGTCGCCACGGACGCGGCCGAAAGTCCAGCGCGCCGATGATCTTGCCGCAGTCCAGCCGCGAGTTGGCCGGGCGCCGGGCCGGGGTCGGATAGTCGGCGGTGGCGATCCGCCTCACCCGCGCCGAGGGCCCGCCGCGGGCGGCCGACTGCTCGAAGATCGCTTCGGCGAAGTCGGCCCAGGTCGCGTCGCCCTCGCCCGACAGGTGGAACAGCTCCGGGCCTTCGATCTGCTGGTCCAGCAGCGCCCGCGCGGCCCGCAGCGCCCCCCGCGCGCAGTCCTCGGCCCAGGTCGGACGGCCGAGCTGGTCGGCGACCACGCCGATCTCCTCCCGCGTGGCGGCCAGCCGCAGCATGGTCTTCACGAAATTGGCCCCGAAGGCGCTGTAGACCCAGGAGGTCCGGAGCACCACCGCCGGCCCGCCGGCGGCCAGCACCGCGGCCTCGCCCGCGGCCTTGCTGGCCCCGTAGACGCCGGTGGGGTTCACCGGGTCGGTCTCGAGGTAGGGCGCGGGCTTTTCGCCGTCGAACACATAGTCGGTGGAGAAGTGCACCAGGGGGACCTTGGCCTCCGCGCAGGCCAGGGCCAGGGCGGCCGGGCCGTCGCGGTTCAGGGCGAAGGCCGCCTCGGGCTGGGTCTCGGCCTTGTCGACGGCGGTATAGGCGGCGGCGTTGATCACCGCGGCGGGACCGATCTCGTCCAGCAAGGGCCGGGGGTCGTCGGCGCCGAGGTCCAGCCGCTCGCGGCCGGCGAACGCCAGCTCGAAGCCGGCCGGCGGCCCGAGCTTGGCCAGCTCGCGCGCCACCTGGCCCGAGCGGCCGAGGACGAGAATGGTGGCCGTCACGTCGCCTCCTAGCGGAACCTTGGCCGGAGCCCGCCGTTTGTGCGCATGACCGGAGACCCAAGTCCCATGCGCCCAATCCTGGCTGCCCTGATCGCCCTCGCCTGCGTGGCGTGCTCGAAGGCGGACGTCAACAAGACCTCGCACGACCTGAAGGCCGCCGGGACCGAGATCAAGGACGCGCCGGCGGTGAAGGCGCTGGGGACCGACATCAAGGTCGCCGCCCGGCACACCGGCGCCGAGCTCAAGGTCGGCGCCGAAAAGGCCAAGGTCGAGCTCTCCAAGGCCGGCGACCAGGCCAAGCACTCGCTGAAGGACGCCGGCGACAAGGCCAAGCAGAAGGCCGACCAGGCCACCCACCACGACAGCAGCAGCAACGGCTGATCCGGCCTCATTCCTCCCCCCGCTCATCCCGGCGAAGGCCGGGATCCAGGACAGGTCGGAACCTGGGCCTCAGAAAAGGGCGCAGCCGCGAAGCCGGGCGTTTGCCGCAACCACCAGCGTCACTTGTCCTGGATCCCGGCCTTCGCCGGGATGAGCGGGTGTAGGGGAAGCCTAAGCCGCTTCCTTCGCCGCCTTCTTGACCTTGGCCACGGCGCGGTCGCGCTTCAGGCGCGACAGGTGGTCGATGAACAGCACCCCGTTTAGGTGGTCCATCTCGTGCTGGATGCAGACGGCCAGCAGGCCCTCGGCGTCCTCCTCGACCAGCTCGCCCTGGTAGTTGAGGTACCTCAGCCCCACCTCGGCCGGCCGCTCGACCTCGTCGTAGATGTCGGGCACCGACAGGCACCCCTCCTCGCGCACGGCCATCTGGTCCGAGCGCCAGGTGATCTCGGGATTGACGAAGCAGCGCGGCTGCGGCGGCTCGTCCTCGCGGGCCAGGTCCATGACGATCACCCGCTTGGGCACGCCCACCTGCACGGCCGCCAGGCCGATGCCGGGCGCCGCGTACATGGTCTCCAGCATGTCGTCCATCAGCGCGCGCAGCTCGTCGTCGACGGTCTCCACCGGCGTGGAGACCTGCTTCAGCACCGCATTGGGCACGGTCAGGATCGGGCGAACAGCCATCCCGCTGAGGTAAGATGAGCCCCCGAAAGGGTCAAGAAGCACGGCCGCCGTGGCGACTTGCGAGACTGCTAAGGACAGGCCCAAGCTGTCTCGGGGCGGCGAGGGCCGAAAGTTGAACCACCAAGGACACCAAGTCCACCAAGGCGGGCCGAGCGAGCTCGACGGTCTCGCCAAGACGATCGTCGACGCCGGATTGAAGGTGCACCGGGCTCCGGGGCCGGGGCTGCTCGAGTCAGCCTACGAACATTGTCTGGCCCACGAGCTTCACGCTCGTGGGCTGTCGGTCGCGAGACAGATCCTGCTCCCCATCGTCCATGAGGGTGTGACGCTGGACGCTGGCTATCGGCTCGATCTGCTTGTGGAAGACAAGATCATCATCGAGATCAAGGCCGTTGAAACGCTGATGCCCTTGGCCGAGGCGCAGGTCCTGACCTACCTCCGCCTGTCAGGTCGCCGGTTGGGTTTCCTGATGAATTTCAACGTTCAGCTCTTCAAGAACGGCATCCGCCGGATCGCCCTGTAAGACCTTGGTGTCCTTGGTGTTCTTGGTGGTTGAATAAGCGGTGTCCGGGCCTGTCACGGCCTCGCCGCTTGTCCCTTCCACACCCCATACGGATCGGAGAACGGCTTCTTCACCGCCTCGGCCACGGCCGGGTGGGTGATCTTGCCGTTCAGGACGTTGAGGCCCTTGGCCAGGTGGGGGTCTTCCTTGAGGGCGGCCAGGCCCTTGTCGGCCAGGTGCAGGCCGAAGGGCAGGGTGGCGTGGTTCAGGGCCTCCGAGGAGGTGCGCGGCGCCGCGCCCGGCATGTTGGCCACGCAGTAGTGCACCACCCCGTCCACCACGAAGGTGGGGTCGTCGTGGGTGGTGGGGTGCGAGGTCTCGAAGCAGCCGCCCTGGTCGATGGAGACGTCCACCAGGACCGAGCCCGGCTTCATCCGCGACAGGTGCTCGCGCCGGACCAGCTTGGGCGCCGCGGCGCCGGCGCTCAGCACCGCCCCGATCACCACGTCGGCGCGCAGGATCTCGTCCTCGACGGCGTCCAGGGTCGAATAGCGGGTGATGATCCGGCCCATGAAGATGTCGTCCAGCTGGCGCATGCGCGGGATCGAGCGCTCGACCACCACCACCTCGGCGGCCAGGCCCGCCGCCATCACCGCGGCGTTGGCGCCCACCACCCCGCCGCCCAGGATGCAGACCCGCGCCGGCGCCACGCCCGGCACCCCGCAGAGCAGCAGCCCCATGCCGCCGTTGTGCTTGAGCAGGGTCTCGGCGGCGGAGAACACCGCGATGCGGCCGGCCACCTCCGACATGGGCGCCAGCAGCGGCAGCCCGCCCTTGTCGTCGGTCACCGTCTCGTAGGCCACCGCCGCGCAGCCGCTGCGCAGCAGGCCATCGGTCTGCGCGGGATCGGGGGCCAGGTGCAGGTAGGTGAAGAGGATGTGGCGCGGCTCCAGCATCGCCCATTCGGGCCGCTGGGGCTCCTTGACCTTGACGATCAGGTCCGAGCCGCCGAACACCGCCTTGGCGTCCCGGGCGATCTCGGCGCCGGCGCGCTGGTAGAGGGTGTCGGCATAGCCGGCTCCCAGCCCCGCGCCGGCCTCCACCGTCACGTGGTGGCCCCGGTGCACATATTCGCGCGCCGCCGAGGGGGTCAGCCCCACCCGGTATTCGCTCGGCTTGATCTCCTTGGGCACGCCCACGCGCATGATCGTGTCTCCGTCTTGGCCGGGTTGGAGAATTTGCCGCTACGAATGCTCCCCCGTCGCGCGAAAATCCACCCTCTCCCCCCGCTCATCCCGGCGGAGAATACTGAGCCCTATTCCCCCGTCTCCACCCGGGCGATGTCGTCGTCCGAGAGGCCGAAGTGGTGGCCGATCTCGTGGATCAGGACGTGGGCGATCAGCTCGCCCAGGGGCACGTCGCCGTGCTCGCACCATTCGTCCAGGATGGCCCGGCGGTAGAGGAACACCATCGAAGGCGCCGGCGCCGGGTCGAACACCGTGCGGTTCCTGAGGTCGGGGCCCTGGTAGAGGCCGGTCAGCTGGAACGGATCTTGGACGCCGAGGTCGTCCAGCACCTCGTCCTCGGCGAAGTCCAGCACCCGCATCTGCACCGCGCCGACGAACCCCTTGAACGGCTGGGGCAGGGCCTTCAGCGCCGCCTCGGCCAGGGCGGCGAAGTCCTCCAGCGACGGCGGCAGGGCCTTGGACCAGTCCGGGGCGGGCTCACTCATCGGGGATGGTCAGGTGCGGCGCCTCGGGCGGGGAGTATTCGAACAGGCCGATGTCCAGGGGCTGCTGCGGCTTGACCGGCGCCAGGGGCTGGCGGGCCATGGCGCGCAGGGCCTGGGCGTCCAGGCCCTCGCCCTCCTGGGCCCGGCGCGCGGCGCGGGCCTGGGGCAGGGCCGGCTCGGCGGCGGGATCGACGAGCTTCCAGTAGCCGACCTGCAGCCGCACCGGGTCTTCAGCAGCCGCCGGGGCTTGGGCCAGCGGCTGCCGGCCGCGAAGGTCGGCTCGGCCTGGCCGCCCTTGCGGGCGGCGGGCTCCAGCAGCTCCATCAGCTCGCAGTAGCGGTCCTCGGGCGCCACGGCCGGGGCGCCCGGCCGGTCGATCACGCCCGGATAGGCCGCCTCGGCCGCCTCGCGCGTGGCGAAGGCGGGGCCCACCAGCTCGCGCGCGAACGCCACCTTCAGCCCGCCCGCCAGGGCCAGGGCCTCGCGCTCGCGCACGGCGCGGCGGTCCCCGGCCTTCAGGGCCTCCTCGGCGTTGGCGGCGACCGGATAGCGGACGGACATGGCGCCATCTTAGAGCGCCGCCAGGATGAAGCGGAATCATTGTGGGCGGGGCGAGCACTCGGATCGCCACATCCGGCCGCAAGGCCCAGGGGGGAACGCAGAGGACGCGGAGGATTCGCAGAGGACGCGGAGAGTCACTGCCCCTCTGCGCTCTCTGCGCCTTCTCTGCGTCCTCCGCGGTGAAATCTCGAGGGCGGCTCCGCCGCATCGAAGCTGGGGGCTGCGCCGTTTTCCGCCTGGGTCGGAACGCCTCGTCATCGCGTGGTAACCGCCGATTCACACGCCGAATCGGCGCGCCTATCCTGCAGGTGATTCGGCGCACGACGCGCCCGAGGGGCTGATGGGCGCCACCTTGCCTCTGCTCGCGGCGACCTTCGCCGCCCTGTTCCTGGCCGTGATGGCCGCGGGCTGGGCGCTGGTGGAGCGCCGCCGCGCGCTCGCCGAGAACCGCGCCTTCGACGGGCGGCTCATGGGCCTCACCGCCCGGGTCGACTGGGAGCAGGCCTGGGCCGACGCTTTCGAGCAGTGCGTCATCGCCGTCGAGGACGGCCGTCCGCGGCTGATCTCGGGCGAGGATTCCTTCGCCCACTTCGCCTCGGCCCTGGGGGTCGAGGCCGAGCCCCCGTCCCTGCTGGCCGCCCTGATGGAGAGCGCCGAGCACGCCCAGCGGCTGCACGCCCTGATCGACCGGGGCGAGCCCTGCGCCTTCCACGTCGGCAGCGCCGGGGGTCCCTTGGAGGTGCAGGGCCGCACCTCGGGCGCGGTGGCCTGGCTGAAGCTGTCGCGCAGCTCCGGGTCCGGCGCCGCCCTGGCCGGCGGCGGGGTGGTGGGCGGCCTCCTGGAAGGCCAGCCGCATCCGGCCTGGGCCATGGCCAAGGGCGAGCTGGCCTGGGCCAACCCCGCCTGGCTGGCGGCGGTCGAGGCCGCCTCCCTGGAGGACGCCCGGGCCAAGGGCGCCGGGCTCGGCGGCGGCGCCGGCGCGCTGCTGGACGACGCGGCCAAGGCCGGGATGGTGCGCGAGGGCCTGGTCTGGGCCACCGCCGCGGGCCAGCGCCGGGCGCTGCGCGTCACCGCCATGCCCCTGCCGGGCGGCGCGGTCGGGGCCATCGCGGTGGACGTCACCGAGCTGGAGGAGACCCGCGAGGCCTTCAAGCGCTACGAGGCCGCCCACGACGACACCCTGGACCGGCTGAAGGACGCGGTGGCCATCTTCGCCACCGACCGCCGGCTGAGCTTCCACAACCGCGCCTTCGCCGAGCTCTGGCAGCTGGACGCCGCCTGGCTGGCCGAACAGCCCTCGCACGGCGAGATCCTCGACCGCCTGCGCCAGGGCCGCCGCCTGCCCGAGACCGACGACTACGCCCGCTGGAAGGCCGGCGAGCTGCACCACTACGAGGACATCGGCGAGACCCCCGACGACGTCTGGACCCTGCCCAACGGCCGCACCCTCCGGGTGGCGCGCCAGCCCCATCCCCTGGGCGGGCTCCTGCTGCTGTTCAGCGACGTCACCGACGAGCTGCGCATGAAGGCCCAGTACAACGCCCTGATCCAGGTGCAGCAGGCCACCCTCGACAAGCTCAGCGACGCGGTGGCCGTGTTCGGCTCGGACGGGCGGCTCAGGCTGCACAACGAGGCCTTCGAGCGGCTGTGGAACGTCTCGGCCCAGGCCCTGGCCGACGCCGGCGACTTCGAGGGCGTCTCCGAGCTCTGCCTGCCGCGGGTGCACGACCTGCAGTTCTGGAACGACCTCAAGGCCCGGGTCGGCGACCCCGACCCCACCGCCAGGGTCCCCGTTTCGGGCGAGACCCGCTCGTCGGACCGGCGGATCATCGCCTTCCAGTCGCGGCCCCTGCCCGACGGCGCCACCCTGATCGCCTTCACCGACGTCACCGACACCCGCGAGCTGGAGCGGGCCCTGGTCGAGCGCTCCAGCGCCCTGTCGGAGGCCGAGCGGCTGAAGCGCGACTTCGTCGGCAACGTCTCCTACGAGCTGCGCACCCCGCTCACCACCATCATCGGCTACGCCGAGCTGCTCGACCACGCCGCCGAGCCCCTGTCGGACCGGGCCAGGAGCTACGTCGGCTCGGTGCGCCAGGCCGCCAGCCAGCTCGGCCGCTCCATCGACGACGTGCTCGACATGGCCCAGATCGACGCCGACGAGATGGCCCTGGACCTGGGCGACGTCGACGTCGCCGCCGAGCTCGAGGAGGCCGCCGAGCGCTGGCGGCCGCAGGCCGGCCCGGCCGAGGTGAAGATCGTGGTGGTCGCCGACCCCGAGGCCGGGGTGATCCGCGCCGACCACCGCCGCCTGGCCCAGGTGCTCGACCACCTGGTGGAGAACGCCGTGCGCCAGTCGCCGCCCGGCGGCGCGGTGACGCTCACCGCCAAGCGGCTGATGAGCGAGGTCCAGATCTCGGTGTCCGACACCGGGCGCGGCATCCCCTTCCACGTCCAGGCCCACATCTTCGACCGCTTCGTCGGCCGCGACCGCGGCGGCCCGGGCCTGGGACTGGCCCTGGTCAAGGCGCTGGTGGAGCTGCACGGCGGCTGGGTCGCCCTGGAAAGCGAACCGGGCAAGGGCGCCACCTTCACCTGCCACGTCCCCCAGATCGCCCAGGCCACCGCCGCCCATCCCGAGTTCGGGTTTTAGGAGCGAGCGCCCCCTCTGGGGGAAGCACCCGCGAAGCGGGGGATGGGGGCGGCTCGAGCGCGTTCCGAAAAGTGGGAACCGGTTTTCGGAACAAACGCGCGTCAATGCAAAGATCTAGAGCGGCGATCTGATTCCATCAGATCGCAACCTGCTCTCGAGCGCGTTCCGAAAAGTGGGAACCGGCTTTCGGA
>JANWHQ010000101.1 GCA_025450315.1 Caulobacteraceae bacterium | reverse complement strand
TCGAGACCTTCGAGGTCTACTACGGCGCGCCGGTCTCCGAGACCCTGGAACTCCTGGGCCCCCATCCCTTCAAGGCCAGCCTGCGCGAACCGCCGATCCCCGGCGACACGACCTCACGCTCGGGCGATCCGGGCCTGCCCGGCTATCTGCTGTTCCAGGGCGACGGCGAGGTCACCGCCCCCATCGTCTATCTCAACTACGGCATGCCCGACGATTATCGGGCGCTCGAGCGTATGGGCGTCAGCGTCAAGGGCCGCATCGTCATCGCCCGCTACGGCGGGGGCTGGCGCGGATTGAAGCTCAAGCTGGCGCAGGACCACGGGGCGGTGGGCTGCATCCTCTATTCCGACCCCCGCGACGACGGCTATTCCACCGGCCTGCCCTATCCGGAGGGTCCCGCCAGGCCGCCCGGCGGCATCCAGCGCGGCTCGGTGGAGGACATCACCACCTTTCCCGGCGATCCGCTCACCCCGGGCGTGGGCGCCACCGCCGACGCCAAGCGGCTGACGCCCGCCGAATCGCCGATCCTGATCCACATTCCGGCCCTGCCCATCTCCTACGCCGAGGCCGAGCCGTTCCTGCGCGCCCTGGACGGCCAGGTGGTCCCGCTCGCCTGGCGGGGCGGCCTGCCCTTGACCTACCGCACGGGGCCCAGCGCCGCCGAGGTCCACCTGGCGGTGAAGTCGCAATGGGGCCTGAAGACCATCTACGACGTGATCGCCGAGCTGCCCGGCCAGGTGTGGCCCGACCAGTGGGTGGTGCGCGGCAACCACCACGACGGCTGGGTCTACGGCGCCTCCGATCCCCTGTCCGGCCAGGTCGCCCTGCTGGCCGAGGCCAAGGCGCTCGGCGCGCTCTACGCCAAGGGCTGGCGGCCCAAGCGGACCATCGTCTACGCCAGCTGGGACGGCGAGGAGCCGATGATGTTCGGCTCGACCGAATGGGCCGAGACCCACGCCGCCGAGCTGCAGGCGAAGGCGCTGGTCTACATCAACTCCGACACCAACGGCCGGGGCCTTCTGGAGCTCTCGGGCAGCCACGACTTCGAGCACGTCGCCGGGGTGGTGGCCTCGGAGGTCACCGATCCGGAGACCGGCGTCTCGGTCGACGCCCGCCGCCGGGCCCGGATCCGGGTGCAGGCGGAGAGCGGCGGGCCGGGCGCGCGGGCCCAGGCCGCGGCCGCCGCCGATCCGAACCGCGATCCCCAGATGGGCGCCCCGGGATCGGGCTCGGACTTCTCGGCCTTCGTCCACCATCTGGGCGTGCCGACCATCGACATCGGCTATGGCGGCGAGGGCAATTCCTACGGCGTCTACCACTCCGCCTACGACACCTTCGAGCACCACAGCCGCTGGGTGGACCCCGGGTTCGTCTACGACGCCCTCCTGGCCAGGACCGTGGGCCGGCTGGTGATCCGCCTGGCCGACGCCGACCTGCCCCAGCAGCAGGCGAGCGACTTCGCCGACGCGGTCTCGGGCTACCTGGACGAGATCCGGGTCCTGCAGGCGACCAAGCTGGCGGACGCCGAGACCCGCTCGGCCCTGCTGGCCGCCGGCGCCTACCGGCTGGCCGCCGATCCGACCAAGCCCAGCGCTCCGCCGCCGCCCGAGCCGATCCGGCCCCAGATCGACCTGAAGCCCCTGGCCGACGCCGTGACTCGGCTGAAGGCCAGCGCGGCCGCCTATGACGCGGCCCTCGCCGCTCACGGCCCCGCCCTGGCGCCCGATCGCCTCGCCCGGCTGCAGGGGCTGATGCAGGGGATCGACCAGACCCTGGCCGTCGACCAGGGCCTGCCCGGCCGGCCCTGGTACCGCAACCTGGTCTATGCCGCGGGCCGCTTCACCGGCTATGGCGCCAAGACCCTGCCGGGCGTGCGCGAGGCCATCGAGGAGGGCCGCTGGGACGACGCGGTCCGCTATGTCGGCCTGACCGCCCGCGCGCTCGACGCCTACGGCGACCGCCTGGACCAGGCGAGGAGGGTGCTGGAGGGCGGCTGAAGGCCGGGTCCGCGACAGACGTCTCGTATCCGACCAGAAGCCAATGGCCAGTTCGACAGTTGCGGACCTTGGGTCAGGCGAGCCTGCCCCCTGGAACCGAATCTCGACGCGCCGCCCCAGCTCACGCCGGCCGACAGTCTACTAACATCATAGTTGACAATTGCTCGGAGTGGCGACACCGTCGACTATTATCATAGTTGCAGGCGGCGTCATGGACGTCCAGTTCACCGATCGCGAAATCGACGTGATGCAGGTGCTGTGGGAGCGCGGCCCGTCGCTGGTGGCCGAGGTGCGCGCCAGCCTGGAGGACGCGCTGGCCTACACCACCGTGCTCACCGTCCTGCGCACGCTGGAAGCCAAGGGGCACGTCGGGCACGAGGAGGAAGGCCGCGGGCACCGCTACTTCGCGCGGGTGAAGCAGCAGGCGGCGCAGGAGAGCGCCTTGCGCCACGTGACCCGCAAGCTGTTCAACGGCTCGGCGGAACTGCTGCTGACCCAGCTGGTGTCGGACAAGAACCTCGGCCCCGAGGCGCTGCAGCGCATGCGCCGGCTCCTGGCCGATCACGCCAAGCACCGCCCTGACGAGGAAGAGGGCTGATGCTGGCCTGGATGCTCTACGTCTGGGTGGTGACCATCCTGCTGGGCGCCGCCGCCTATGCCGCCGAGCGCTCGGCCGAAATCCGGCGGGCGTCCACGCGCTGGCTGTGGGTGGTCGCCATAGTCGCTTCGCTCGCCCTGCCCAGCATCATATCGACGGTCTCGATCCAGGCGCCGCAACTGACGCCTGCCATCGACCACGCGACGCCTCCGAGGCTGGTCACGCTGCGCCAGATGACCTCCAGCGTGCTGGCGCCCTCGGCCTGGCTTATCGCCACGACGGGGCGCGCAACGGCCTCTCCGGCCCTGGACGTGGTCCTGGAACGCGCCTGGGCCGCCGCGTCGGCCATGCTGGCCCTGGGCGTCATGCTGACCGGCGCCCAGCTCAATCGGCGCAAGCGCCAGTGGAAGACGGGCGTGGTCGCCGGCCGGCAGGTGTACGTCTCCGAGGACCTCGGCCCGGCCGTGGTCGGCCTGCTGAATCCCCGTGTCGTCGTCCCCCGCTGGGTCGCGGACGGCCCCGCGGAGCGGCAAGAGATGGTCATGGCCCACGAAGAGTCGCACCTGGACGCGGGCGACGCGCGGCTCCTGGCCATCGCTATCCTGCTCATCATCACCATGCCCTGGAACCTGCCGCTTTGGTGGCAGCTACGCCGGCTGCGTTTCGCCGTCGAGGTCGACTGCGACGCGCGGGTGCTGAAGGGCGGGCGCGATCTCGCCGGCTATGGCGAGGCCCTGATCGCGGTGGGCGAGCGTCAGTCCGGCCACATGGCCGTGGTCGCCGCCATGTCGGAATCCAAGTCATTCCTGGAACAGAGGCTTCGCAGAATGGTGTCGAGACGGGGGCAATTCACCTGGGCCTCCGCCAGCGCCCTGGCCGCCCTGGGCGTCGTGTTCGCCGCCAGCGCTGCGGAGATCTCCCCGCCCAACGCGGAACCCGCCGTTGGGCGCCACGAGATCGCAATCCCCGGATCGGCGCTCGATGGCGACGTCGGCTTCTACCGCCTCGGCCAACTGGTGCTGACGGTCACCCGCGAGGGAGATCACCTCGTGGCCCAGCTGACCGGCCAATCGCCGGGCCGGATCTTCCCCGAGGGTGGCGCCACCTTCTTCGCCAAGGAGGTGGACGCCCAGTTCGCCTTCCAGGCCGGCGCATCGGGCAGGATCACGGCTGTCACGCTGCATCAGAACGGGCGCGACACCCTGCTGCCGCGCATCGATGCGGACCAGGCTCGCGCGCTGACAGACCAGATCCTGTCGAAGGTGAGAAGCCAGGCCCAGAGCCCGGGAACTCAAGCCGCCGCGCTGCGGCTGGAAGCCTCGGAGGCGGCCGGCGCGCCCGACTACGGCCTGATGACGCCCGGAGTGGCCGCGGCCGTGCGTGCGCAACTCCCGACGATGCAGAAAGCTCTGGCCGGTCTCGGCCCGGTGCAGTCCGTCCAGTTCCTGGGCGTCGATCAGGTGGGGAACGACGTCTACAACATCAGGCACGCCAACGGCATCACGCACTGGACGATCGGGCTGGATTCCGCCGGCAAGGTCGCCACGGCCTGGGTCCGGCCGGGGCCCTGATGCGGGTGCTTCTCGGGGTCGTGTTGGCGGCGGCGCTCGCAGGGCGGGCGGCCGCCGCGGAGACGTCCGACACCAAGGCGGCGCCGGGCCCGGCCGACCCGGGGAGCCTCGCGCACGAGGTGGCGGGCGTCATGGTCCCGCTCCAGCAAGGTTGCCGCCCGGCGCGCAAGCCGCCCGACGCCGACGTGCCGGAGGCGAAGCTGGTCAGCAGTTTCCCCGCCCAAGGCGCGGTGGTGAAGCCGGGGCTCATGGTCCTGCGATTGACCTACGACCTGCCGATGGCCTGCCCGGCCATCGTCAGGCCGAACTATCAGTTCGCGGACCCTTGCCCCACCATCGCCTCCTCGATGATCAGCAAGGATCGGCGCACGTTCGCAGCCATCTGCGTGGTCCGGCCCGGGGGCCGCTACGGCATTTGGCTGGATGCGACCAGCCTCGCCGGACACAAGCTGGAGCCCCTCGATCTCAGGTTCAGCACCTCGGACGACGAGAAGATCGGTACGGTCCATGACGCCATCGCCGAGGATCCGATCCTGCAAGCCATGTTGGGGCAGGCGTCCGCCGCCCTCGCCTCGCCCCAGCGCGCCTCAGCCGAGCCCTCCGACTCCACGGAGGTGCGCGGCCTGGTGATCCAGGGCCGGCTCTCGACCGTGGTGCGGGGCCTGACCATCACGCCCACGCGGCTGTGCCTCAAGCCGCGCGAGCCTCCCGACCCCGACGTGCCGGCGCCGAAGCTGGTCTCGAGCTTTCCAGCCAACGGCGCGGTGGTGAAGCCGGGGATCATGGTTCTGCGTCTGACCTTCGACCTGCCGATGGCCTGCGCGGGCCTGATCGCGCCGGCGCTGCTGACGACCAACCCGTGCCCCGCCCCCCTGGTCGACCCGGTGATCAGCAAGGACCGGCGCACTTTCATGACCGTCTGCACCGTCGAGCCCAATGTGCGTTATGGCGTCTGGCTGAACAGTCCCGCGAGCCGGACCTATGCCGCAGCAAGCCTGCTGATGTCGTCGGCCGACCGCAACCATGCGCTGCGCTGGACCAATCTGGCTGGACATGAGCTGGCGTCCCGTCAGGTCGTCTTCACCACCTCGAGCGCCGACAGGGTCCGCACGCTCCATGACGCCATCACCGAGGACCCGGTCCTGCTGGCCATGGTCGGGCCGACGGCCAAGGATGTCTCCGCGGAGGTGTTCACGGGGCAGGCGACGACGTCGGCGCCCGCCGCCGAGAGCTCCGGCCTGAGGGTGCTTAATGGGTTGGTGATCGAGGGGCGGCTGGCGCCAGAGCTGCAGGGCCTGGACGTCAGGCCCGCAAGCGAATGCCTTGCAGCGCAAGAGCCCGCCGACCCAGCTGCGCCGCCGCCGAAACTGGTCAGCAGCTTTCCCGCCGACGGCGGAAAGGCGAGGCCGGGGATCGTCGTGGTCCGCCTCACCTTCGACCAGCCCATGGCCTGCCCGGGCGTGAACGACGGGGACCTCCCGATCTGTCCCACCCCGCTGATCGATCCGGTGATCAGCGCGGACCGACGCACCTTCCTGACCATCTGCGTGGCCCGGTCCGAGGGACGATACAGCATCCGGCTGAACAGCGAGCGAGGCCGGCGCAGCTTGTCCGCGGACGAGCATATGACCGTGTCGGCGAGCCAACGTCCGCGCGGGCGCTGGACGAGTCTGGCCGGACGCCAGGCGGTCTCTCAGGAGATCACCTTCACCACCACGAACGACGAGACGGTCCAGACCATCCGCGACGCCATCGCCGAAGACCCGTTCCTGCGGGACATCGTCGGGCGCAAGACGAACGCCGCCGCGACGCCCAGTCGCTAGAGCCAAATCCAGGGGGCGCCATGCGCACAGCAGGGATGATCTTGGTGGTCGCGATGGCGGCGGCGATCGCGGGGCAGGCCCCTGCTGCGCCGCCGGCGCCGGATGTCGCCACCCAGGCGCCCACAGCCGCCCCGCCCCAGCCGTCCACGACGGTGGCGCCGGTGACCATCACGCCGCTGGTCAAGGAGTCCGACCTCGCCCGGGCGCGCAACTTCATCGACAGCTATGCCGCCCCGACCGCCAGGCTCGACCGCTATGCCCGCTGGAACGATCCGCCCTGCGCGCTCGTCGTGGGATTGGCCCCTGCCCAGGCCGCCGCGATCAAGGCGAGGGTCGAGGAGGTCGCCAGGTCCGCAGGGCTGAAGGTCGGGGGCGCAGGGTGCAGGACCAACGTCGAGATCGAGTTCACCGCCCAGCCCCAGGCCCTGGTCGACCAGATCGTCGCCAAGACCCCGCAGGTCCTGGGCTTCCAGCCGAGCCTCGATCCCAAGGCGCTGAAGACCGTCACCCGCCCGATCCAGGCCTGGTACATGACCGCCTCGCGCGGCGGCGCCAACGCCTTGGCCCCTTGGAACGCCCAGGATGTCATTCCAAGGCTCGATCTCGGCGCGCCCAATCCGGGAACCACCACATCCGCCAATCACCTGTCGCCAAACGCCGCCCAATGGGCCGCCACGAACCACATCGAGGAGGCCAATGGAGCTCGCCAACTGACGCCACCGCCCATATTGTCGACGCCGGAGACCCTGGATGGGCCCTATGGCGGGTCCGCCGCCGGCTGCGATCCGCGGGCCTTGGCCGGGCAGGGCTTGGTCTTGCGGGGATTGGATTCGGAGCCCCCGGCCTGCCAGAGTGTCTTCCGCAACGTGCTGGTGGTGGTCGATATCGGCAGGGTGCAGGACCACAGCGTCCAGTCCCTCACCGATTACGTGGCCATGCTGGCCCTGTCGCAGCCCCGCTCGCTGGACGGCTGCATGGCGCTGGCCAGCATCATCGATCTCCTGGCCCCGGCGCCGTGCCCCGGGCGGGACGCGCCCGACGGCCTGACGCCTGCGGACACGGCCTATCTCGGTGCGCTCTATGCTTCGGACCCCCAGGCAAACATCACGATGCAGCAGTCCGCGATGAGCGAACGGATGGCGCGCGCCATGGCGAAGGCCGCCGAGGCGAAGGCTCCCTGAGCCGGCCACGTGGATCGCCAGCCAACGGCATGAGCGCGGCGGGGGCCCAGCGCGATGGCTAGGGGCGGGCGGGCGAACAGGCCCGAGAAGGCGACGTCGTTGATGTTGAGCCCGCCAGCATAGGCGCCGAAAACCGGCAGGATCACCTAACCGCCACCCTCACGACCCATCCGCAAGGTCCGGTTGATGGATGGGATTAGCTTGGCGCTCAAGCGAGCCTGCGCGGTCCATCCTTTGCCGACGCCGGGCGGCCGTTCGCCTGGGCGTTGGAGCCGCCGATATGGACCCTGCCTCGATCCACGCCCGTCCGCGAAGCGGCCGGCCCCGCGTTCGCCGACCTCCCCCGTTCCCGGGCGCCAGCCACCGCAAAATACGGTTGATTTACGGCGCCGGAGCGGTTGCGGCCCGGGTGGGGCCGCACGCCCGCGAACATTACAAGTCCTTTAGTTGACATCTGTCGCGCGACATTTGTAGCGTCTGCTCCGATCTGGAGGCGCACAGCACCATGGCCGATCCGTCCGACGCCGAATTCGACGTGCTCAAGCTGTTCTGGAAGGACGGGGCGCTGAGCGCCCGCGAGGTGCACGACCGCATCGGGCCTCAGCTGGGCTGGGCGCCCTCGACCACCCGCACCGTGCTGGAGCGCATGTGCGCCAAGGGCCTCTTGGACCGCACCGGACGCGGCGGCGTCGCCGTCTTCACCGCCCAGGAGAGCAAGGTCGACGTGGTGGGCCGGGCGCTGCGCAAGTTCGCCCGCCGGGTGCTGGAGATCGACGGGCCGCTGAACGCCCAGGCCTTCACCGGCAGCCAGCTGCTGAGCCCGGGCGAGATCGCCGAACTGCAGGCCATGCTCGACGCCAACGCCGAGGAGGAGCGCTGATGAGCCAGATTCTGCTGACGGCGCTGGCCGCCTCGATCCCCCTGGCCGTGCTGGCCTTCGCCGCCGCCTGGGCCGTCGAGGCCCTGGGCGCGGGCGTGCGCCTCAGGCTCTGCGCCTGGACCGCGGCCCTGCTGCTGCCCGCCCTGCCGTCGCCGGCCATGCTGGCCGTCCATGTCCTGGACATCCCCTCGCCCTGGGCGGCGCTCGACGCGGCGATCAACGGGCCGGTGGTCGCCCTGGTCCCGCCGGCGGGGCCGATCGCCCAGCCGGTCCCCACGCCCAAGCCCGCCCCGCGCCTGCCGCTGGCGGCCCTGGCGCTGGGCCTGATCGGCGCCGGCGCCGCTTTCCGGCTCGGCCAGCTGGCGCTGGGGCTGCGCCGCGTGGCGCGCCTGAAGGCGGGCTCCGCCCCAATCGAAGATCCCGACATGGCCGCCCGTCTGGGGCGGGGCGTCCGCCTGGCCGACACCACCACGCCGGTCCTGGCCGGGCTGATCCGGCCGACCATCCTCCTGCCCCGGCGGCTCCTCGGCCGGCTTTCGGCCGAGCAGGCCGCCCTCGTCTGCGCCCACGAGCGCGCCCACCTCGCCTCTGGCGACCACCTGTCGCACCTGATGGGGGAGACCATGGTCCGTCTCTACTGGTTCAACCCGGTCATGGCCTTCGCCCGCGAGCGCCTGGCCGCCGCCCGGGAAGAAGCCTGCGACGCCCGCGCCCTGGCCGGCTGCGACGCCGCACGCCGCCGAGAGTACGCCCGCACCCTGCTGGCCGCGCTGAAGCTGGCGGGCCGCGCCGAGCCGGCGGCCGCCTTCACCGGCTTCCGTCGCCGCGGCGCCGAACGGCGCCTGAGGGCGATCCTGAAGCCCGCCGGCGCGGGCTCCTGGCGGTCGGTGATCGCCGCGGTCCTGGCCGGCGTCGGCCTGGTCGCAGCGGTGGGCGGCGTCTCGCTGGCCGCCGCCGCCGAGCCCCGGGACGTCCCGGACATTCCCGCCCCGCCGGCCCCGCCCGCCGAACAGGTCGCCGCGGTCCCGCCCGCGCCTCCGGCGCCGCCGGCGCCGCCGGCGCCCCCCGCCCCTCCGCGCCATGCGCCCACCGTGATGGTCTGGCGCGACGAAGGGGACGCCCATCCGCGCGTCCATGTCGACGGCCGCGCGGTGGTGATCGACGGCGACGACTGGCGCTTCGACGACAACGCCGGCCGCGGGCTCACGCCGGAGGAGAAGGCCAGGCTGAAGGCCGAGCTCAAGCAGGCGCATGAGGCGATGGCCAAGGCCATGGCCGAGAGCCGCGCCGCCATGGCCGGGGCGCACAGGCAGATGATCTTCGCGTTCCAGGGCCTCTCTGCCGAGGAACAGGCCAGGATCCACCAGCAGGTCGAGGCGGCGATGAAGCAGGCGCACCTGGCCATGGCGCAGGCGCACGTCCAGTTCGCCCGGAACGACGGCCGCGTGCCCATGCGCTGCAAGCTGGGCCCCGACGGCAAGGCGACCGACTGCGTCCCCTTCGCCGGGCCGATGTCGTTCGAACTGTTTCACGAGGGCCCCGGCGCCCCGCCCGCGCCCCCGGCCCCGCCGGCCCCGCCCGTGGAGTAGGCAGCGGCCCATATGTTGGCTGTATGTTCTCCTCTCCCATAGGGGGAGGAGTTCTCTACACCGCCGTGCCGCCCACCGTCAGGCCGGTGAGCTTCAGGCTGGGCTGGCCGACGCCGACGGGGACGCCCTGGCCGGCCTTGCCGCAGACGCCGATGCCCGGATCGAAGCAGAAGTCGTCGCCGATCATGGTCACCCGGGTCAGGGCCGAGGGGCCGTCGCCGATCAGGGTGGCGCCCTTCACCGGGGCGGTGATCTTGCCGTCCTCGATCAGGTAGGCCTCGGTGCACTGGAACACGAACTTGCCGTTGGTGATGTCCACCTGACCGCCGCCGAAGTTGGCGCAGTAGAGCCCGCGCCGGGTCGAGGAGATCATCTCCTCGCGGTTCGACTCGCCGGCCAGCATGCCGGTGTTGGTCATCCGCGGCATCGGCATGTGGGCGTAGGACTGGCGCCGGCCATTGCCGGTGGGCTGGGTCCCCATCAGCCGGGCGCTCTGCCGGTCGTGCATGTAGCCGACCAGGATGCCGTCCTCGATCAGGATGGTGCGGCTGGTGGGCGTGCCCTCGTCGTCGATGGTCAAGGAGCCCCGGCGGCCGGCGATATGGCCGTCGTCGAACACGGTGACGCCCGGTGCGGCCACCCGCTCGCCGATCCGGCCCGAGAAGGCCGAGGTGCCCTTCCGGTTGAAGTCGCCCTCCAGGCCGTGACCGACGGCCTCGTGCAGCAGGACGCCGTTCCAGCCTGGGCCCAGCACCACGTCCATCTCGCCGGCCGGACATGGCACGGACTCCAGGTTGACCAGCGCCATGCGCAGGGCCTCCTCGACCTGCTCCTGCCAGCGCTCGGGCGTGATCCAGGTCTCGAACCCGGCGCGGCCGCCCGCGCCCGAGGAGCCGGACTCGCGCCGGCCTTCGGTCTCCACGGTGACCTGCACGTTCAGCCGCACCAGCGGCCGCACGTCGCGCAGCAGCCGCCCGTCGGCGCGGACGATCTCCACCACCCGCCGCTCGCCCGCCAGGGAGGCCATCACCTGGCAGACCCGCGGGTCGCGCTGGCGGGCGTAGGCGTCGATCTCTTCCAGCAGGCCGACCTTGTCGGAGAAGGCGGGCGAGGCCAGCGGGTCCTCGTCGCCATAGAGCTTGGCGTTGGTCTGGCGCGGGCCCTCGGCCTGCACGCCGGAATGGCCCCGCTTGGCCAGGGCGGCGGAGGACGCGGCGCGCTTCAGGGCCGCCTCGGAGATCTCGCTGGAGTGGGCGTAGCCGGCCGTCTCGCCGGCCACGACCCTGAGGCCGAAGCCCTCGTTGGCGTCATAGGCCGCCGACTTCAGCCGCCCGTCGTCAAAGACGAACGATTCGCTCTCAGACCGCTCGATGAAGATCTCGCCGTCGTCGGCGCCCTTGAGGGCGTCGCCGAGGATCTGCTGGGCCCGCTCGGAGGAGACGTCGCAGGACTCGAGGATCGATGGGGCGGGCGACAGGGCGTTCATGGGCGGGCTTTCACCAGGAAGGACGCGAGAGGTCCAACATAGGCGCCCCGGGCGGCCTCATCAAACGCCGCCGTCGCCTCCGCCCGCCCGCGCGAACGGCCCGGGCCGCAGCCGGCTGCGGCGGGCCTGAACGGCCTTGCGCAGAGCACAGTGACGCTGCATTGGCCCAAGGGGCGGCTACCGCCTTGGCAATGCCCGATAGACCGCGTATGCACGCCCCCGATCAGGCTCTTTGGACGCGGTTTGCGGCGTTGTTCGCGCTGCGCGCGGGGCCTGGACGTGCGTCGGCCAGGCGGCTTCCGGCTCGCCATCCAGGAGTCGACCGTAGCGAGCCGTGAGGGATATGAGGGCGTCGAGAATGGGGATGCTGAAGCGGGCGACCGGAGCGGCGGTCGCCGCCATCGCCGCAGCAGGGTACGGCGCGGCCGCCAGGGCCGCCGATTTGCTGGGCCAGCCGACTCCCGGCGCATGGGACATGCAGCCCGGAGCCGCGCCGCTCCGGTACCAGCAGATGTTCTTCCACAATTACATCCTGTTCCCGATCACCACGGCCATCGCGGTGTTCGTGGCGCTGCTGCTGATCTGGTGCGTCTTCCGCTTCAACAAGAAGGCGAACCCGGAGCCGGCGCGCTTCAGCCACAACACCCCCATCGAGATCGTCTGGACCGTGGTGCCGGTCCTGATCCTGATGTTCATCGCCATCTTCTCCTTCAAGCTGCTCTACGCCTTCCACGACATGCCGCCGCCGGACGTCACGGTGAAGGCCACGGGCAACCAGTGGTACTGGACCTACGAGTACCCCGACCTGAAGATCGCCGAGTACACCTCCAACATCCTGCCCGAGGACAAGGCCGGTCCGACCCTCTACCGGCTGGCCGCCGACAACCCGATGGTGGTGCCGGTGAACAAGGTCGTCCGTGTGGAGACCACCGGGGCGGACGTGATCCACTCCTGGACCGTCCCGGCTTTCGGGGTGAAGATTGACGCCATTCCCGGCAAGATGAACCAGACCTGGTTCAAGGCGGACCGGGTCGGCACCTACTACGGCCAGTGCTCGGAGCTCTGCGGCATCAACCACGCCTTCATGCCCATCGAGGTGAAGGTGGTCACCCAGCCCGAGTTCGACGCCTGGGTGGCCTCCAAGGGCGGCGGCGCGGCGGCCGCCGCATCGTCGGCGCCGGCCGCGTCCAGCGCCGCAGCGGTCGCCTCGGCCTCCGTCTCATCGGCCCCTGCAGCTTCGAGCGCGCCCGCGGCTTCGGCCGCGCCGGCGGCCTCCAGCGCCCCCGCGGCGCACTGACGTACGAGGAAGCGTAGCATGTCCCACTCTCACGCCATTGATGATCACGGGCACGACGCTCACGATCACAAGCCGGGCTTCTTCGTCCGCTGGTTCTGCGCCACCAACCACAAGGACATCGGCACCCTCTACATCCTGTTCGCCATCATGGCGGGGATCCTGGGGTCGTTGATGTCGGGCCTGATCCGCTGGGAGCTCTACGAGCCGGGCATCCAGGTGTTCTCCGACCACGGCATCCTGGCCCAGCTCGGCCTGTTCCACGGCAAGCAGGGCTACAACGTGGTGATCACCGCCCACGCCCTGTTGATGATCTTCTTCTTCGTGATGCCGGCGATGATCGGCGGGTTCGGCAACTGGTTCGTGCCGCTGATGATCGGCGCGCCGGACATGGCCTTCCCGCGGATGAACAACATCTCGTTCTGGCTTCTGGTGGCCTCGTTCATCCTCCTGATGACCTCGACCTTCGTCGACGGCGGACCGGGAAAGGGCTTCGGCGGCGGCTGGACCATCTATCCGCCGCTCTCGACCACCGGCCACACCGGGCCGGCGATGGACTTCGCCATCCTGTCCCTGCACCTGGCCGGCGCCTCCTCGATCCTGGGCGCCATCAACTTCATCACCACCATCTTCAACATGCGCGCGCCGGGCATGACCCTGCACAGGATGCCGCTGTTCGTTTGGTCGGTGCTGGTGACCGCCTTCCTGCTCCTGCTGTCGCTGCCCGTGCTGGCCGGCGCCATCACCATGCTGCTGACCGACCGCAACTTCGGCACCCACTTCTTCGACTGGCAGAATGGCGGCGACCCGGTGATGTTCCAGCACCTGTTCTGGTTCTTCGGGCACCCGGAAGTGTACATCCTGATCCTGCCGGGCTTCGGCATGGTCAGCCACATCATCTCGACCTTCTCCAAGAAGCCGATCTTCGGCTATCTCGGCATGGCCTATGCGATGGTGGCGATCGGCTTCATCGGCTTCCTCGTCTGGGCGCACCACATGTACACCGTGGGCCTTTCCGTCGACACGAAAGCCTATTTCGTGTTCGCGACGATGGTCATCGCGGTGCCCACGGGCATCAAGGTGTTCTCGTGGGTCGCGACCATGTGGGGCGGCTCGGTCGAGTTCAGGACGC
>JANWHQ010000100.1 GCA_025450315.1 Caulobacteraceae bacterium | reverse complement strand
CCGCTCCCGAGGTCGAGGCCGAGACGGGCGCGGTGTTCCATCCGGAGCTCGACACCCTGCTGGCTGAGGCCGACTTCGTCTCGCTGCACTGCCCGGGCGGGCCTGAGACCTTCCACCTGATCGACGAACGGCGGCTGGGGCTGATGAAGCCGACCGCCTTCCTGATCAACACCGCCCGCGGGCCGGTGGTCGACGAGGCGGCCCTGACCCGGGCGCTGAAGGCTCGCCGCATCGCCGGCGCTGGGCTGGACGTCTACGAGGCCGAGCCCAGGGTGGAGCCCGCCCTTCTCGAGCTGCAAAACGTCGTGCTGCTGCCGCATCTCGGCAGCGCCACCCAGCAGAGCCGCACCGCCATGGGCATGAAAGTCGCCGACAATCTGGACGCCTTCTTCGAGGGGCGCGATCCGCCCGACAGGGTCTGACCATGGCCAACGACCTGCCCCGCGACGCCGCCGCCGCCCGCCGGGGCCGCCGCCGTTCGCTGCCCACCATCAGCGAAGCCGCCGAACTGTTCTGGCAGAGCCACCGCTTCCATCCGCCCGGCTCGCGCCAGGCGCTTAACTTCCGCTTCACCGGGCGGCTGAACCTGATCTCCCGCCGCTACCGCACCCGGCTGAACGAGGTGCTGCGCCAGGTCGGCCAGAGCCAGGCGCGCTGGGACGCGCTGTTCTGGATCTCGGTGTCGGGTGAGGGCGTCACCCAGATCGAACTGGCCGAGCGGATGGGAGTCGAGGGTCCGACCCTGGTCTCCATGCTGCACAAGCTCGAGCAGGAGGGGCTGGTCGAGCGCCAGATGGTCGAGGGCGACAGGCGCGCCAAGAGCATCCGCCTGACCCCGGCCGCCGAGCACGCGCTGGCCCAGATCGCCGCCCTCAGCGGACCCTTCCGCGACGGCCTGCTGGACGACATTCCCGACGAGGACCTGCAGGTCTGCCTGTCGGTGTTCGACCGCATCATGGAGCGGCTCGACCGGGGCTGAGCCCGCGTGTTTCCGGCATTTGACAAGTCGGAAATCTTGTAATTAGCCTTCTATCGACTTTGGCGCGGCGGGGATGGGTTTCGACAGTGGCGTGGGCGGCCGTGTAGAGGGCCGGCCGACCCCTCGTTCCAGGACCACAAAAAGACAGCAAGGCGCATCGTCCGCGCCGCAAAGCTTATCGGCGATCTCAACCGTGCGGCCGTGGGTCCGGCGTTCGTATTGGACCCTCTCCGTCTCGGCGACGCCGCAGAGGGGAAACGGTCTCATGAGCAATCGACAGACGAACTCCGTCCGCCTTAGGGCGTTGTTGGCCACAGGCGCCGTGGCCGCCGCCATGGCCGCGGGCGGCTCGGCCTGGGCGGCCGGCGCGCCGGCCCCGGCCTCTTCGGCCGACTCGCAGACCGTGGGCGAGGTGGTGGTCACCGCCCAGTTCCGCGCCACCGAGCTGCAGAAGACCCCGCTGGCGATCAGCGCCGTCACCGGCCAGCAGATCACCGCCATGGGCGAGACCAACGTCACCGACCTCGCCCGCACCATCCCCAACACGGTGATCAGCCCGCTGGGCTCGGGCTGGGGCTCCACCCTGGCCGCCTTCATCCGCGGCGTGGGCCTGGGCGACAACATCCTGTCGTTCGAGCCGGGCGTGCCGATCTATGTGGACGACGTCTACAACGGCCGCCCCCAGGCCTCGATCTTCGACCTCCTGGACCTTGACCGGGTCGAGGTGTTGCGCGGTCCGCAGGGCGCCCTGTTCGGCAAGAACGCCATCGGCGGCGCGGTGCGCCTGATCTCCAAGAAGCCGTCGGGCTCGGACACTGGCTACCTGGAAGCCGGGTACGGCTCGTTCAACCGCTACAACATCCGCGGCGCCTGGGACGGCACGCTGATCCCGGACAAGCTGTTCGTGCGCCTGGCGGTCTCGGCCAAGCACGCCGACGGCTACTTCAAGCTGCTCGACTACGTCTGCGTCCACGGGCCGGGGAGCCTCGGCAACATCCAGGCCGCCACCAACGCGCCGGACTGCGTCGACGGCCACCTGGGCTCCGAAGGGGTCGACGCCGGCCGCGTCGCCCTGCGCTACGTCGCCAGCGACAAGTTCGAGATCAACCTGATCGGCGACCTGACCGTCCAGCGCCAGGAAGCGCCGGCCGACAAGTACCCCTACATCGCCGATCCGACGGCCTTCCCCGGTCCGTTCGGCATCGACGGCGCGGTGCCCCAGCTCTGGAGCAACGTGCCCCAGCAGATCTATGGCGCCGGGGTGCTGTACGATCAGCGCTTCGTCACCTCGGATCCCTACACCAGCTACGCCCGCTACGGGGTCAACGCCGTCGACGGCCGCAACACGCCCAACGAGAACAACCTCAATCACTGGGGCCTGGAGGCGACCACCGACTACGATCTGGCGCCGATGCTCCACCTGAAGACCATCACCGCCTACCGCAGCTGGTGGAACACCTTCGGCCGCGGCGACGCCTCGCCGATCGGCAACAGCGAGACCTTCGACGACACCCGCCACCATCAGTTCACCGAGGAGTGGCAGCTGACCGGCACGCTGCAGCGGCTCGATTACACCCTCGGCGCCTTCTATTACGGGGCCTTCGACCAGAACACCGGCTTCGATTCGTTGCTGCCGGTGCCGCCGGGCCTGCCGCCGCTGCCCGCGGGCGCGGTGGTCACGCCCCTGGGCTTCCTGGGCGATGCGGGCATCTACGACCACGACCTGAACGACCGGCAGGTCACCACCGACTACGCCTTCTTCGCCCACGGCATATACAGCATCACCGACGCGCTGAAGCTGACGGCCGGGGTCCGCTACACCAACGACTCCAAGCACGCGGTCGTCGCGGTGACGAACCGCTACACCTCCGCCGGAAACTTCTCCGAGCCGGTGGACGTGTCCGCCACGCGCTGGAATCCCATGGTCGAGCTGTCCTATCAGGCCACGCCGGACCTGATGGCCTATGCGCTCTATTCCACCGGCTTCCGCGGCGGCGGCTTCAGCCCGCGTCCGGCGACCCAGTACCAGCCGGTCCCCTTCGGCCCCGAGGACGTCACCAGCTACGAAGTGGGCTTCAAGAGCGAATGGCTGGAGCACCGGGTCCGCCTGAACGCCGACGCCTTCTACATGCTCGACGACGGCCAGCAGAACTACAAGACCGACTGTGACCCCCACTTCGGCTGCTCGGTCACCTGGTTCCACGAGCTGAACGCCGGCAACTCGATCAACGAGGGCTTCGAGGTGGAGCTGGCCGCACGGCCGATCCCCAACCTGCAGATCGATTCCTCGCTGGGCTACCTGCACTACCGGCTGAAGGACGACGAGCAGTCGCGCACCACCTTGATCTGCACCCACTTCTCGGACGGCTCGCTCTGTCCGCAGACGCGGGCGCCCAAGTGGACCTTCTCGGCCGGGGTGCAATACCGGATCGACCTGGGCCACGCCGGCGCGCTCACCCCGCGCCTCGACGCCAATGTGATCTCGCGGGTCTACTATATTCCGATCGCGGCCAGCTGCTCGGTGACCGTCCCCGCGGGCGGCGCTTGCCCCGCAGGCGACGTGGTCAATCCCAACAAGGCCGAGCTGCTCTCCACCGCGGCGTCCGGCGTGGCCGGGGGTCTCGACTACCAGCCGGGCTACACCACCGTGAACGGCCGGCTCACCTGGGACCTGCCGGACGGCAAGACCTCCATCTCCGCCTCGGTCAGCAACCTGACCAACAAGGTCTACTTCTACGGCAAGCTGGGCCTGGCGGTCAGCTCCCTGGGCCGCGAGCAGGGCAACATCGCCCCGCCGCGCCAGTGGCTGGTCACCGTGCACCGGTCGTTCTGAAGATCGTCATCCCGGACGCCGCGTTCGCGGCGCCCGGGATCACGGGCATATCGAAGGGGCCCTGAAGGTTGGCGGCGGTTTGACGCCATCAATTCACTGGCTTCGAAGAGCGCTGCGATCTAGATTTCCAACCTGAAGGGCCGTGGACGCGCGGGCCGCCTCTCGGGGCGGGGCGCTGCGGATTGGCGGCGGCTCTCGGGAACTCCAGGACATCCAGGATCGAAGATGGCGTACACGATCAAGGTCAACGGCAAATCCAGGACGGCGGATGTCGAGGGCGACACCCCGCTCCTGTGGGTCCTGCGCGACGCGCTCGACATGAAGGGCACCAAGTTCGGCTGCGGCGTGGCCCAGTGCGGCGCCTGCACCGTGCACATCAACGGCCAGGCGGTCCGCTCCTGCCAGACGCCGGTCTCGGCGGTGGGCGCCGGCGAGGTGACCACCATCGAGGGCATGAGCGCCCATCCGGTGGGCGCCAAGGTCCAGGCGGCCTGGATGGAGATCGACGTGCCCCAGTGCGGCTACTGCCAGGCGGGCCAGATCATGTCCGCCACCGCGCTCCTGACCCGCACGCCCGCGCCGACCGACGCCGACATCGACGCGGCCATGCGCGGCAACGCCTGCCGCTGCGCCACCTATTCGCGCATCCGTGCGGCCATCAAGCAGGCCGCCGGCCTGCCGACCGCCGACACGAGGGCCTGACCATGCTGAACAAGGCCTACCGCACCTATCTGGACGATGCGCCCGCCGACGCCTCGCGCCGGGCGTTCCTCAAGGTCAGCGCCGTCGCCGGCGGCGGCATGATGCTGGCCCTGACCCTGCCCCTGGCCGCCGAGGCCGCGGCGTCGTACCTCGGCCCCGAGCAGAAGAACCTGCCCGAGCTCAACGCCTTCATCCGCATCGCGCCGGACGGGGTGGTCACCATCATGGCCAAGAACCCCGAGATCGGTCAGGGCATCAAGACCATGCTGCCGATGCTGATCGCCGAGGAGCTGGACGTCGACTGGAAGGACGTCCGCATCGAGCAGGCCGATTCCGATCCGGCCAGGTACGGGGCCCAGTTCGCCGGCGGCAGCTTCGCCACCCCGATGAACTACGATCCCCAGCGCCGCACCGGCGCGGCGGCCCGCCAGATGCTGATCGCCGCCGCGGCGCAGACCTGGAAGTGCAGCGTCGCCGACTGCGCCACCCAGGCGGGCCAGGTCCAGCACATGCCCACCGGCCGCAAGCTCGACTACGGCGCCCTGGCCGCCACGGCCTGCACCCTGCCGCCGCCCGCGCTCGCCAAGGTGGAGCTGAAGGATCCCAAGGACTACCGGATCATCGGCAAGGCCACCCCCGGGGTCGACAACCCCCTGATCGTCAGCGGCCAGCCGCTCTACGGCATCGACGTGCAGCGGCCGGGGATGCTCTACGCGGTGTTCCAGAAGGCGCCGGTGTTCGGCGCCAAGGTCTCCAGCGCCAATCTCGACGAGATCGCCCGTCTGCCCGGCGTGCGCCACGCCTTCGTGGTCGAGGGCGGGACCGACCTCTCGGCCCTGCTGCCCGGCGTGGCTATCGTCGCCGACAGCTGGTGGCAGGCGCAAAAGGCCCGCCGCGCGCTGAAGGTGGTCTGGGCCGACCATCCCACCGCCAGGCAGTCCAGCGCCGGCTTCGCCGCCCAGGCCGAGGCCCTGTCCAAACAGCCGGCCCAGGCGGTGATCCGCAAGGACGGCGACGCGCCCGCGGCCCTCGCCTCGGCTGCCAAGGTGGTCGAGGCGTCCTACGCCTATCCGTTCCTGGCCCACGTGCCGATGGAGCCGATGAACTGCACCGCCGAGGTGACGCCGGGCAGGATCGAGATCTGGGCCCCGACCCAGAACCCCGACGCCGGCCGCCAGCTGGTCGCCCAGATGCTGGGCATCAAGCTGCCGCCGAGCCCCGGCCCCTTCGGTCCGCCGCCAAGCGGCCCGCCGCCCAAGCCCGAGCCCGGGACGCCCGAGATCGTCATCCACATCACCCGTTCGGGCGGCGGCTTCGGCCGGCGCCTTTCCAGCGACTTCATGGTCGAGGCGGTGTGGATCGCCAAGCAGGTGGGCAAGCCGGTCAAGCTGGTCTGGGACCGCACCGACGACGTCCAGCACGACATGTACCGGCCGGCGGGCTTCCACTACTTCAAAGGGGGCCTGGACGGCTCGGGCAAGCTGATCGCCCTGCACGACCACTTCATCACCTTCAGCCGCGACGGCCAGCCGGCCGCCAGCGCCGACATGGGCTCGACGGAGTTCCCCGGCAGAATCCTGGAGAACTGCCTCTACGAAAGCTCGTCGATCCCGCTGGGCGTGCCGACCGGCCCGCTCCGGGCGCCGGGCTCCAACGCCCTGGCCTTCGTCTTCCAGTCGTTCATGGACGAGCTGGCCCACGCCGGCGGGCGCGATCCGATCCAGTTCCAGCTGGAGCTGCTGGGCGAGCCGCGCGAGCTGCCCGCCCCGCCCGGGCGCAGCCCCTTCGGCCCGCAGCCGCAGTTCAACACCGGCCGCATGCGCGGCGTGGTCGAGCTGGTGGCCGAGAAGTCCGGCTGGGGCAAGGGCGCCCTGCCGGCCCGCACCGGCATGGGCTTCGCCTGCTACTACAGCCACCTCGGCTACTTCGCCGAGGTCGCCAAGGTTCGGGTGGACGAGGACGGTACGGTGCATCCCCTGAAGGTCTGGATGGCCGTCGACGTCGGCCGCCAGATCATCAATCCGACGGGCGCCGACAACCAGGTGGTGGGGGCCTGCATCGACGGCATCGGGGCGGCGCTGCACCAGGCGATCACCATCGACGGCGGCCGGGTGGTCCAGACCAACTTCGGCGACTACCCGCTGATCCGCATGAACGAGGCGCCGATCGTCGAGGTGCACTGGAAGATCACCGACAACCCGCCCACGGGCCTGGGCGAGCCGGCCCTGCCGCCGGCGATCCCGGCCCTGACCAACGCCATCTTCGCCGCCACCGGCAAGCGGGTCCGCTCGCTGCCCATCGACAAGTCGCTGTTGAAGGTCTGAGCATGACCCTGCCGCCGCTCATCCTCCCGCCTCCCCCCTTCCGCCGCTCCGCGAGCGGGGCAGGCAGGTTCGCCGGGATCGGCGGGAGGGCGGGCCTGGCCCTGGTGATCGCCCTCACCGCCACCGCGGCCCTGGCCCAGGGAGATCCCAAGCGGGGGCAGGAGGTGTTCCAGGACCAGTGCTCGGGCTGTCACGTGCTGACCGGCCAGGGCTTCGCCGCGCCGCCGCTGGCGGGGGTCTACGGCCGCAAGGCCGGCAGCGCCGACTTCCAGTACTCGGACGCCATGAAGAAGTCCGGCATCGTCTGGGACGACACCAGCCTGTCGCACTTCCTGGCCGATCCGTCCCAGGCGGTCCCCGGCACGGCCATGACCATCAACCTGTCCGACCCCCAGCAGCGCGACGACGTCATCGCCTATCTGAGGACGCTGTCGCCCGCGTCCAAGTGAGCCGAGGGCGAGGGTGAAGCTCCAGGACATCGACTGGCCCCAGTTCGGCCTGGAGGACGATGTCCGTCCGGCCCTGCGGACGCTCGTCCAGGCCGGCCGCCCGGCCGTGCTGGTCACCCTGTTCGCGGCCGACGGCGGCTCGCCCCGCGGGGTGGGGACCCAGATGCTGTTCGGCGAGGATCAGGTCACCGGCTACCTGTCGGGCGGCTGCGTCGAGGCCGACGTCGCCCTGCACGCCGAGGCGGTGATGTCCGACGGCGAGCCGCGCCGGCTGATCTATGGCCGCGGCGGTCCGGCCGACGTGCGCCTGCCCTGCGGCGGCCGCATCGAGGCCCTGGTGGAAGCCATCCCCGCCGGCGACCCGGCCGCCCGGCGCCTCCTGCAGCTGGCCGAGGCGCGCATCCCGGCCCTCTGGGTCACCGACGGCCGCGTCCACGCCTGCCTGGCGCCGGGCGAAGACGCCGAAGGCCTTCCCGCCGAGCTGCGGGCCGCCGTGCGGCTGGCCGCCCAGGGCGGGGTCTGCGGGACCCAGGCGCAGCCCTTCGTCATGTTCCGCCGCTTCGATCCGCGGAGCCGGCTGATCGTCCTGGGCGCCGATCCTCCGGCCCTGGCCATGACGGCCCTGGGCGCGCAGATGGGCTTCGAGACGGCGCTGGTGCGGCCCAAGGGCCCCAGGACCCCCCCGCCCCTGGACGGCGTGCGCTATCTGAGGAGCGGCCCCGCCGAGGCCCTGGCCGAAATCGGGCTCGATCCTTTCACCTGCGTGGCGGCCGCCACCCACGACATGGAGCTGGACGAGGCGGCGCTGGCGGCGGCCCTCCGCTCCGACGCCGGCTACGTCGGGGTGCTGGGCTCCAAGCGGCGGCTGGCCGAGCGGCTGGCGCGACTGGGCGCGCTGGGCTTCACCCAGGCCGAGATCGGGCGGCTGCACGCGCCCATCGGCCTGCCCCTGGCCGGCAAGTCGCCGTGGGAGATCGCCGTGTCGGTGCTGGGCGAGATCGTCCAGGCGCTGCGGACCGTCGAGGAGGTCCGCGGCTGGCCTGTGGCCGGATCCTCCGGCGGCGGCCTGCACGCGGTGGTGCTGGCGGCCGGGCAGGGCGCTCGCTTCGGCGGCGCCAAGCTCCTGGAGCCCTGGCGGGGCGCGCCGCTGCTGCACGGGGCGCTGGCCGCCGCCTTCGCCGCGCCGGTGCGGACCGTGACGGTGGTGACCGGGGCCCATGGCGAGGCGGTGGCCGCCTCGGCCCGCGCCTTCGCGGCCGCCCGTCCGGAGGGGCCCGGGCTGCGGCTGGTGCATGCCGCCGATCACGCCAAGGGGATTTCCGCCTCGCTGAAGCAGGCCGTGCGCAGCCTGCCCGAGGGCGCCGCCGGGATGCTGCTGTTCCTGGGCGACATGCCGGGCGTTCCCTCCGGCGTGCTGCAGCCCCTGGCCGACGCCCTGGCCTCCGGCGCCCTGGCGGCGGCCCCGCGCCACGGCGGCGAGCGCGGCCATCCGGTGGCGATCTCGAGCGCCCTGTTTGCCCAGCTCATGGCGCTGGACGGCGACCGCGGCGCGGCCAAGGTGCTGGCCGGGCTGGGCGAGCGGCTGGCGCTGATCGAGACCGCCGACGAGGGCGTGCTCTACGACGTCGACACGCCCCAGGACTTGACCCGGGCGCCCCCCGCGGGCGTGCTGGAACGCCAGATCGTCTGAACAATCAGGGTTGAAGCCATGTCCAAGAGCGGCCTGTCCCACAGTCGGATCCAGCGGCTGCACGATGCGGCCAAACGCGCGGTGGACGCCGGCGAGGTGGCCGGCGCCATCACCCTGATCCACCGCCGCGGCGAGACCGTGATCGACGTGGTCGGCCGGATGGACAAGGACAAGCCCGGCAAGCTGGAGCGGGAGTCCATCTTCCGCATCGCCTCCATGTCCAAGCCGATCACCGCGGCGGCGGCGATGATCCTGGTCGAGGAGGGCAAGCTGCGCCTGGACGAGCCGGTCGACCGGTTGCTGCCCGAGCTGGCGGGTCGCCAGGTGCTGAAGGACATCAACGGGCCGCTCGACGACACGGTCCCGGCCAACCGTCCGATCACGCTCAGGGACCTGCTCACCTTCCGCATGGGCATGGGCATGATGGTCGGGCCGCCCGGAAGTCCCGCGCCGATCCAGAAGGCCATGGCCGACCGCCAGATCATGGGCCTGAAGCCGCCCACGCCGCACGAGCCGGACGCCTGGATCAAGGAGTTGGGCGCGCTGCCCCTGATGCACCAGCCCGGCGAGAAGTGGATGTACCACACCGGCTCGGACGTCCTGGGCGTGCTGATCGCCCGGGGAGCCGGCATGGGCTTCGAGGCCTTCCTCAAGGAGCGGATCTTCGAGCCGCTGGGCATGAAGGATACCGGCTTCAGCGTCTCCAGGAAGCAGCTCGGCCGGCTGACCACCTGCTATTCGGTCGATCCCCGGACCCGTCAGCTGGAGCTCTACGACGAGCCCGCCTCGAGCAGCTGGGCCAGCCCGCCCGCCTTTCCGGCCGGCGGCGGCGGCATGGTGTCGACCGTCGACGACTATCTGGCGTTCGGTCAGATGATGCTGAACAACGGCAGGCTCGGGAAGGAGCGGATCCTCTCGCGTCCCACGGTCCTGGCCATGACCACCGACCAGCTGACGCCCGGGCAGAAGGCCGCCTCGCCCTTCTTCCCCGGATTCTGGGACAGCCGCGGCTGGGGCTTCGGCGTCTCGATGGTCACCCGCCGCGACGGCGTCTCGTCGAGCCCCGGACGGTTCGGCTGGGACGGCGCCTTCGGCACCAGCTGGGCCTCCGATCCGGCCGAGGACATGGTCTGCATCCTGATGATCCAGCGCATGGGCTTCGGCCCCTCGCCCGCGGGGCTCAACGCCGACTTCTGGACCCTGGCCTATCAGGCGATCGACGACTGAGGGTGAAGGGCGGCAGCCGGCCATGATCCGCTGGTCCCTGATCGACACCGCCGCCGTGCCGGACGGCGGCGGCGAGTTGCGGCTGATGCAGCGCGGCTCGGAGTTCACGATCCTGGCGGGCGCGCTCGAGCTGATGAACAGCCGCTCCAACGGTTCGGAGAAAGCCCTGGCCACTTTGGGCTGCGCCGGGCTGAACGACCGGCTCGCCCCCCATGTCCTGATCGGTGGGTTCGGCATGGGCTTCACCCTCAGGGCCGCGCTGGACAGTCTCGGTCCCGGCGCCCGGGTGACGGTGGCCGAGCTGGTCCCGGCGGTGATCGCCTGGGCGCGCGGGCCGCTGGCCCACCTGGGCGGCGATTGCCTGGACGATCCGCGCACGATGCTGCGGGAAGGCGACGTGGCCGCGCTGATCGACGCGGCGCGGTCGGACTACGACGCCATCCTGCTCGACGTCGACAACGGCCCCCATGGCCTGGGCCGCCCGGCCAACGATCGGCTCTACACCGCCCAGGGCCTGGCGGCGGCCCGCCGCGCCCTGAAGCCGGGCGGCGTGCTGGCGGTCTGGTCTGCGGCGGCCGATCCGGCCTTCACCCAGCGCCTGCGTCGGGCCGGCTTTGCCGTGCGGGAGGCGCCGGTGCGCTCCAGCGGCGGCCGCAAGGGCGCCCATCACATGATCTGGCTGGCCACCGCGCCGGCGGCCATCGCGCTTGGACCTCGGCGCGCGTAGGATGGGCCATGCCCTATCGCATATCCGCCCGTCACCCGGGCCGGGCCGTGACCTACACCGCCCCCACCGAAGAGGCCGCCCTGCAGAAGTGGCGCGAGCGGACAGCCGACGGGGTGCCCTTCGAGATCACCGACTCCGACGGCCGGGCGGTCGACGACATCGACCTCGAAGACCGCATCGACGCGCGGGAGGATGGCTAGACTAGACGCCGCCCAGGGCGCCCAGCGCGGCGCCGGCGATTTCCAGGGAACGGATGCGCTTGGACTGATCGAAGATCTGGGCCGTCAGGATGATCTCGTCGGGCCGGTGCTCGGCGACGAACCGCCGGAGGCCGGCGCGCACCGTGTCCGGGCCGCCGACCACCGCCATGGAGAGCGGCGAGCCCGGCGCGACCGTGCCCGAGAGCTGTCCCTCCGCGTCGTGCGTGGGCGGGGGCAGCGGCCCGGGCTGGCCGCGGTGGAGGTTGACGAAGGCCTGCTGCAGCGAGGTGAACAGGAACCGCGCCTCGGCGTCGGTTTCGCCCGCGACCATGTTGAGCCCCAGCATCAGGTGCGGCCGCTCGCCATGGGCCGAGGGCTCGAACCGCTGGCGGTAGATCTGGGCGGCCTGGTCCATCATCGCCGGCGCGAAGTGGGAGGCGAAGGCGAAGGGCAGGCCCAGCGCCGCCGCCAGCTGGGCGCCGTAGAGGCTGGAGCCCAGGATCCACACCGGCACCTTCGAGCCGGAACCCGGCACGGCGCGGATCGCCTGGCCCGGCTGGGGATCGTCCAGATAGGCCATCAGCTCGAGCACGTCCTGGGGGAACTGATCGACCCCGCCCGAGAGGTTGCGGCGGAGCGCGCGGGCGGTCAGCTGGTCCGTGCCCGGCGCGCGCCCGACCCCCAGGTCGATGCGGCCCGGATAGAGGGCGTCCAGGGTGCCGAACTGTTCGGCGATGATAAGCGGCGCGTGGTTGGGCAGCATGACGCCGCCAGCGCCCAGGCGGATCGTCGAGGTTCCGCCGCCGACATAGGCGAGAGCCACCGCCGTCGCCGCGCTGGCGATGCCGGTCATGTTGTGGTGCTCGGCCATCCAGTAGCGCCGGAACCCCAGCCGCTCGGCCGCCTGGGCCAGCTCGCGGCTGGCGCGCAGCGACTGGCCGGGGCTGCCCCCCTGCACGACGGGGGAGAGGTCGAGGACGGACAACGGGATCATGGAACCCATATAGGCGATGTCGGCCCCGGCGCCCGCGGTGGGTGAAGACGGGGGCGGGTGAACGGGTGGGTCGCGCGGCAGGAGGGGGCTTTGCTTGCGCTCCGGGAAGGCGACCACTGAGAACGCGGACGATCAGGTGAGATCAACGCGTGCAGGACGCTTGGCGCGTCGCTGCTTCTTCCGGTGACGCTCAGGCGCATGCATGTCAGCCTGCGGGAATGGGGCAAGCTCCGGGCCCTGAACTTGCGCGCACCCTGGCCGCCCAGGCGCTGGGCGTACCGACAGTCAGCGCAGAGCGCTTCAGCGTCGGACTGCGCCATTTTGTCTACGAGGTTCAGCTAGCGAGCGGTGGTCCGGTGGTCGTTCGCATCTCAAGGGAGGCGGATCGGCACGTCTGCAAATCCGCCGCCCGCCTTTCCGCAATACTGCGCCCGGCGGGCGTTCCGCTTCCCGAGCTGATCTTCGATGGGAGCCGGGCCGCCACGCCGTTCTTGATCCTCGAGCGTCTCGCGGGATACGACCTGGGCTTTGTCGCCTCCGCTCTTCCAGGCGCTTGTCTGTCAGGCATCGCCGGCAAGCTCGCCGCCGCACAAGCGGTGGTCATGAGCCTGCCATCGGCGGGACTCTACGGATATGCGTCCGCTCCGACCGAGGCGCCGTTCGCGCGCTGGTCACAGGTCCTGTGGGCGCACCTCGACCGAATTGGCGCGCAGCTGTCGTCGGCCGGGATCTATAGCGACGCGGTCGCTGCGCGCTGCGCCGAGCTTTTGCGCAAGGTCGAGGGAGAGGCCGATCAGTTGGCGGCGACGCCCTTCCTGCACGACACCACGACAAAGAACGTCATCGTCACGGCCGAGGGCGAGTTCTCGGGCATCGTCGACGTGGATGACCTTTGCTACGGGGATCCCCGGCGGGTCGCGGCCCTGACCCTGGCCTCCCTTATGAGCGACGGGAAGCGAGGCCCCGTGGACTACGTCGAGACATGGATGAGACACGCCCGCTGGACGGACGATCGGCTGTTCCGGGTCTACGTCGCGCTCTACCTGGCCGATTTCATGAGCGAGCACGGCCACAGCTTCAACGACAATCAGCGCTCACCTCGGGCCGAGGAAATCGTGGCGCTCGAGGAGACGTTCGCGCGGGCCGCGGCCGCGGCTGATTGAGACCGTAAGCCACCACCCGAAAGTTCATGCGCTCAGCGGCAGGAGCGGAAGTTGGGTGGCTCCAGAATTCGGACATTCAACCGGTTAGAACCACTCCGGGTCGGGGCGGCGGTCGGCGTCCACCATAATCCGGAAGGCTCGACCCGCTCGCACGATAGAAGCTTGGCCAATCGGCGGTTTTCGCTGTTAGCTGTCGTCCATAAGAAATGCGGGGCTTTCAGTCCCGTGGGGAGGACCGACGTCATGCGCATACAATCGCGCCTGTCTCTTGTTTCAGTGCTGCTTCCCGTGTGCCTCCTGCTCGGCGTCGGCGCTGAAGCTCGGGCGCAGGAAACCCACGACCACATGAACATGGCCATGCCCGCGCAGGGACCGGCTTCGGCGGCCCACTGGTCGCGCTGGTCCGATCCCGCGTCCTGGCCCGATGGGAAGGTTCCCGGCGAAGGCGATGCGG
>JANWHQ010000099.1 GCA_025450315.1 Caulobacteraceae bacterium | reverse complement strand
GGCGCGCTGGACCAGACGGTGATCGCCACCGCCCTGCCGCAGATGGCCCGCGCCTTCCACCGGCCGCCGGTGGACCTCAGCCTGGCCATGACCCTCTACATCCTGGTGATGGCGGCCTTTCTGCCGGTCTCGACCTGGGTGGCCGACCGGCTGGGCGCGCGCAAGGTGTTCGCCGCCGCCATCGTGGGCTTCGCCCTGGCCTCGGCCCTCTGCGGCTTCAGCCGGAACCTGCCCGAGTTCGTCGCCGCCCGCGTGCTGCAGGCCCTGGCCGCCACCCTGATGACGCCGGTCGGCAATCTGGTGATGCTGCGCTCCACCGAGAAGAAGGACCTGGTCGCCGCGGTGGCGATCTCGACCACGCCGGGGCTGGTGGCGCCGGTGATCGGCCCGGCGCTGGGCGGATTCATCGTCACCTTCCTGGACTGGCCGTGGATCTTCTACCTGAACATCCCCATCGCCGTGCTCGGCGTCGCCCTGGCGCTGCGCTACATCCCCGACCTCAAGGCCGAGCAGCCCAAGCCCTTCGACGGGACCGGGTTCTGGCTCACCGGCGCGGCGCTGGGCGCCTTCATCTATGGCCTGGACCGGATCAGCGCGCCGGGCGTCGACTGGCGCTGGCCGGCCGTCCTGATCCTGGCCGGCCTGGGCCTGGGCGCGCTGGCGATCCGTCACAGCCGCCGGGCGGCCCATCCGCTGCTGTCGCTGGAGTCCCTGAGGATCGCCACCTTCCGCACCGCCGCCCTGACCGGCGGCACGCTGATCCGCATCCCGTTCCGGGCGCTGGGCTTCACCCTGCCGCTGCTGTTCCAGGTGGCCATGGGCATGAGCGCCTTCCATTCGGGCCTGCTGATCCTCGGCTACAACGGCGGGGACCTGCTGTTGAAGTCGGTCGCCAACCAGACGCTGCGCAAGGTGGGCTTCCGCCGGGCGCTGGCGGTCAGCGCCGTGCTGACCGCCCTGGCGACGGCGACCTGGGTGATCTTCACCCCCACCACCCCGTTCTGGGTGATCTTCGCGGTGCTGATGGCCAGCGGCATGGCGCGCTCGATCCTGATGACCGCCATGGTCTCCATGACCTTCGCCGACGTGCCGCACGCGGAGATCGGCGGGGCGACGGTGCTGTCCAACGTGCTGAATCAGACCACCGGGGCGGTGGCCATCGGCCTGGCGGCGCTGATCCTGAACTTCTCTTCGGCCGCCCGCGGGGCGCCCGGCCACGTGGGCCTGGCCGACTGCCGCATCGCCCTGGTGGTCTTCGCCCTGATCGGCCTCGCCTCGGCGCCGAGCTTCCTGCGCCTGGCCCCCGATGCGGGGGCCGAGGTCTCGGGCCACCGCCGCGCCGACCGCACGGACGCCGACCGCGTCGCCATCGCCGAGGCGGAAGTCGAGGCCGAGGCCTAGACGTCAGGCGCCTGGGGGCTCAGCCGCCGCTGCCGGGCAGCAGCCGCAGGCGTTGGGAGTTGTTGGTGGGATCGGCGTACTCGCGATTGTCCTCGCAGACGTACTCCATGATCTTGTAGCCGGGCTTGCGGACGTAATGCCAGGTCCAGGTCCAGGGGCCGGTCAGGTACTCCGGATCGGTGACGGTGACCTGGTCCTCCATGGCGTCGGGGCCGGTCAGCCGGATCCGCTCGTTCACCTGCATCTTGTCCGAATGCGGAACATCCTGGAACTTGACGTTCTCCTTGATGCCCACGGTGTTGGCCACCAGGGTGTTTCCCTCCCAATGGCCGACCGCGTGGCCCCAGAAGCCGGGCTCGGCGTCGTCGATGGGGATCTGCTTCTCGTCCAGATAGATGCGATGGATCTGGTTGTAGGCCTCCTCGATGATGGTCACCCGCCCCTTGCTCTGCAGCACCTCCAGCGGGAACATCGCCATCATCATCGCCGGCATGCCGTCGGGCAGGCATTTGACGTAGCCGGTCACCGGCGGCTGGCCGCGGGCGAAGGCGGCGGCGTTGTCGGCCCGGAGCTTCTTCCAGGCCGCCAGATACTGCGGCTTCAGCGGCGGATCCGGCACGCCCAGGCCGCCGATCGGCTGCGCGCGGATGGTCGGGTCGAGCCCGGCCTCGGGCGTGGGCGGGGGCGGCCGGTCCCAGGCGCCGTCCAGGTTGCGCGGGTCGAAGGCGCCGGCGGCCCGGGCGGCGGGCGCGGCGGCCGAGAGCGAGACGGCCGAGACGAGGGCGAGCAGGGCGGCGCCCAGGGCCAGGCGGCTGCGGCGCGATGGCTGGATCATCATCCTCATCCCCCTACTGGATCTGCGCCTTGCCGGCGGGCGCGCCATTGCCGAACACCCGCCCGTCGGGCAGGGTCACCTGCTTCAGCAGGGCCCCCGGCTCGCCGGTGCGCAGCGGCGCCACGATCACCGTCAGCTTGTCGCCCGGCTTGATCATGTTGAACTTCCAGCCCACGCGGTCGAGGATTCCGGGGTTGGCGCACTCGATGGTCCAGTGCGAGACCTTGGCCGACGTGTCGTTGTTCTCCAGCTCGATGTAGACGTGCGGATTGGTCCACTGGAAGCGGCTGACCGTGCCGACCAGCTTGATCTGGTGGTCGTTGTCGTACATCGCGAACGAGTGGTGGGCGAAGGCGGGCGCCCCCGTCGCAAGTCCCGCCGCCGCCGCCAAGGCCGCGACGGCGCGGCCCCTGCCTGAGATCTTCACTGGTCTCCACTCCCTATGTTGGCGCCGTCCCGGCCCCGACTTCTGGTTACGGCCCACCCAGCTGCAGGTGCGTGCCGCCGTTCGGATCGGTGTACTCGCGGTTGTTCTCGCAGACGTACTCGAGCATGTGATAGCCCTTCAGCCGCTTATACACGAAGCGGAAGGTCCACGGACGCTCCAGCACCTTGGGGTCCTCGACCGTCATCCGGTCTTCCAGGATGTCAGGGTCGATCAGGCGGATCCGCTCGAAGATGTGCTCTTCGTCCGAATGCGGAATATCCCGGTAGCCGGGGACCGATTGCTTGAGGCCCAGGGTGTCGACCACCAGGGTGTCGCCGTCCCAATGGCCGACGGAATGGCCGTAGTAGCCGGGCTCGACCTCGCCGACCTTGCCCTGGGGCTCGCCCAGATAGATGCGGCGGGTCTGGCTGAAGGCCTCCTCGATGATGGTCACCCGGCCGGGCGTCTGCAGGATCTCCAGGGGATAGATGGCGAACATCAGGCTCGGCATGCCGTCGGGCAGGCAGCGCGCCTCGAGGCCCGCGGTGGGCTCGCCCTTCTCGTCGGCCGCCTTCTGCCTGGCCCGCATGGCGTTCCACTGGGCCAGGTATTCCGGCTTCAAGGGCGGGACGGGCAGGGGGCCGGTGTCCAGCCGCGGGTCGGCCGGCTGTCCGGGCCGGGGGAAGGCGTGGCCCCAGGCGCCGGAGATGTCCGGCTGGCCGGCGATGGTTCCCGCCGCGAGCGCCGGCGCGGCCGGACCGACCAGCGCCAGGACGGCCGAGGCCGCCAGCGCCGCTCGCCAAGAGGTCATGACCGTCATCCGCGCCCCCCGCTCAGCGTTCGAAGGTCCCGCCGGGCGGATTGGAATCGCTCAGCGTCTTGCCGTCCGGCGTGGTCAGGGTCTCCAGCATGCCGCCGGGCTGGCCGTTCTTCAGCGGATTGATCAGGGCGCTGATCTTGTCGCCCACCTTGACGGTGTTGAACTTCCAGCCCACCCGCGTCAGCACGTTGGGGCTGGCGCACTCGATGGTGTAGCGGGTCGACCCGCCCTTGCCGTCCGGCGCCGCCAGCTCGATGTAGACGTGGGGATTGGTCCAGTCGAACCGGGTCACGGCGCCCGCCACGGTGATGCGGTTCACGTGGTCGAACATGGCGAAGGAATGATGCGCCAGCGCCGGAGCGGCCGCCGCCAGCGCCGCCCAGCCGGCGCCGAGCGCCGCCCACCGAGTCCAGGCCTTTCCCAGCATGCGTTCTCCCCCAGCGCGCCGTCTTCTGTCGGACGTCGATCGATGCGGCCTCAATGACCGGAGCCTACCCTAAGGGTGACTGATGTCGACCGGTTTTCGGCGGGACGGATGGGCGCGAGGTCGGACGGCCCCGCTGCGACGGGCGTCAGGCTCTGCTAGGCTGGCCGCGCCCGGGGACGTGGCGGAATCGGTAGACGCAGCGGACTTAAAATCCGCTTCCGGCAACGGAGTGTGGGTTCGAGTCCCACCGTCCCCACCAGGCTGCCCACGGCCGCCTGCCGCGCCGGGCCTTCCAGCACCCCCGGCGACCTCAGCCGGATGGCGAAGACGTCGTCGCAGGCGGTGATGTAGAGCGTCCTGGCGTCGTCGCCGCCGAAGGCCAGGGCCGAGGCGCAGATCAGCTTGCGGGGCTCGGTGTCGCCCGTTTTCGGCAGGTGCAGCAGGCCGAGCAGCTTGCCGGCGGGCGAGGTGATCCGCACCGTCCCGGTCAGCGGGCCCGAGGAGTACAGGTCCCCCCGGGCGTCGGTCTTCATGCCGTCGCCGATGCCGTCGCCCTCGGTGAACAGCGAACCCGGACCGACGCCGCCGTCGGCCCAGACCGGATAGCGGATGATCCTGGGCTTGGGCGAGGTGGCGCCGGCGGAGAGGTAGAGATACTTGCCGTCCGGCGACAGGGCGATGCCGTTGGGCTCGTCGCCGAGCTCGTTCCGGCTGACCACCTGGGCGAGCTTGCCGTCCTTCCACCTCCAGACCGCGTCGGGCATCTCGGCCAGGCCGCCGTCGATGCCGCCCCGGAGGCCGACGTCGGAATCGGTGAAGTAGATCGACCCGTCGGGCGCCATGGCGACATCGTTCGGGCCGTTGAAGCGCTTGCCTTCGAAATGGTCGGCGAGGGTGGTGCGCGCGCCGTCCTTCTCCAGCCGCTTCAGCGCCCGGTCCTGGCCGGCGCACCAGACGACGCGCCCCTGCGCGTCGACGCCCGTGCAGTTCGGCCCGATCAGGATCACGTGGATGCGCGCGAAATAGGCCAGCTTGCCGTCGTGGGCGAAGTCGCTCCCGCTGTAGCCGGCCTTGTCGAGGAAGACCGAGACGCGGCCCTCCGGCGTCACCTTGTAGATGACGTTGCCGATGATGCTGCTGACCAGCAGGTAGCCGGGCGCGCCGCCCCGGCCCCGGATCCAGACCGGCCCGTCGGAGAAGCCGAACCCCGAGGCCACGGTCCTGAGCCTGGCGCCCGGCGCGATCAGGGCGTCCAGCGCCGGATCGGCCCGGGTGATGCGGAACGGCTGGGGCGACGCGCCGGGCGGCGCAGGCTGCGCGTCCGCCGCGGCGGAGAGGGCGAGCCAAACGGCGCCGATGCAACAGGCGAGCGAGCGAAGAGCCCCCGCCGGATGTTGTCTTGACATCAAATTCCGTCCCGCCCCAAAGTCCGGCCGACGATACCCCAGGAGCGCGCGCCGTGGTGAAGTTCCCCGACCTGCCGATGTTCGCCGGCGTCAACGCCCCTTCGCGCATCGAGGTCGACATCGCCGATCTGGAGGTCGAGGGGGACATCCCCGACGGCATCGACGGGGCCTTCTACCGGGTCGGCGCCGACCATCAGTTCCCGCCGCGCTTCGTGAACGACGTGCCGTTCAACGGCGACGGCATGGTGACCATGTTCCGCTTCCAGGACGGGCGGGTGGGGCTGAAGAGCCGCTATGTCCGCACCGATCGCTGGAAGGCCGAGAACGCCGCCGGGCGGGCGCTGTTCGGGCGCTATCGCAACAAGTGGACCGACGATCCCCTGGTCGAGGGGATGAACCGCAACCTGGCCAACACCAACGTGCTGATCCACGCGGGCGTGCTTCTGGCCCTGCGCGAGGACTCCCCGCCGGTGGCCATGGACCCGGTGAGCCTTCAGACCATCGGGAACTGGGATTTCCACGGGACCCTGCCCGGGCCCACCTGCTCGGCCCACTGCAAGATCGATCCGGAGACCGGCTATCTGGTCGGCTTCGGCTTCGCGGCCAAGGGCGATTTCTCCAGGGACGTGGTCTATTTCGAGGTGAGCCCCGAGGGCCGGGTGGTGCACGCGGCCTGGTTCGAGCTGCCGTTCTACGAGATGCAGCACGACTTCGGCGTCACCCGCGATTACGTCGCCTTCCCGGTCGTACCGATCAAGGGCGTGGGCGACGAGGGGCTCAAGGCCGGCCATCCGCACTATGCCTGGGACCCGAACGAGGAGTCGTTCATGGCCGTGCTGCCGCGTTTCGGCCGGGGCGACCAGATCCGCTGGTTCCGCAATCCGAACCAGTTCGCCAGCCATGTGATGAACGCCTTCAACGAGGGATCGAAGGTCCACCTCGACCTCTGCCGCTCGTCGATCAACCTGTTCCCCTTCTTCCACGAGATCGGCCAGCCCTGGTCGCCCAAGGGCATGGACGTGCGCCTGACCCGCTGGACCGCCGACATGGCCTCCAATTCCGACAGCTTCGAAAGCCGGACGCTCAGCGAGTTCCTGGGCGAATTCCCCAGGAACGACGACCGCTTCCAGACCCGCCCCTATCGCCACGGCTGGATGCTGGGCTTCTTCGGCACGCGCAACGCGCTCGGCCACGTGGACCTGAAGACCGGCCAGACCGAGGTCTGGGAGGCGCCGCCCACCAAGCCGGTGCAGGAGCCCTGCTTCATCCCGCGCGGCCCCGGCGCGACCGAGGGCGACGGCTGGATCATCCAGGCCGCCACCGACGGGGCGACCAATCTCACCGAGCTCAACCTGTTCGAGGCCACCCAGATCGCCAAGGGGCCGATCGCTGCGATCAGGCTGCCGGTCCACCTGAAACCGGCCTATCACGGCAGCTGGGCCGACGGCTCGCTGGTCAAGCCCTCGGGGCTGGTCTGATCTGGGGGGACGACCGATGCGCTTCATCGACTACATGGACGCCTTCAACCGCTACGACGACGCGGCGCTGCTGCGCGACTTCTGGACCCCTGACTGCGTGATGCAGAGCGGCCCGCGCGTGATGGTGGGCCACCAGGGCATGCAGGAATTCCTCGACTGGGCCCATGACGGCATCCTGGAGACCATGCGGCCCAAGGTCGTGATGGAAGACGGCGATCACATCTTCGCCGAGATCGACATGGACTTCACCGCCACCCGCGACCGGCCCGACTTCCAGTTCGCGGCGCTGAAGAAGGGCGAGTTCACCACGGTGAAGTTCTTCGTCCAGTACACCCTCAGGGACGGCAAGGTGGCCTATCTGAAGTCGATGACCTGGCCGCCGGAGACGGGGGTGTCCAAGCCCCAGTTCCGCCTGGGCGCCACACTCGAGCAGCGCCAGGCGTTCTTCGCCTACACCCGCGCCTTCTCGAACGCCGACTTCGAGACCTTCCCGCGCTACTACACCCCTGACGTGTTCCTCGACCTGGGCTCGGTGCCGCCGATCCATGGACGGGACGGCATCGTCGGCTTCTACCGGCCGATGTTCGAGAGCGTGCGCGAACAGCTGACCGTGCACGAGGTGAAGACCGCCGCGGACAGCATCTTCCTGGACGCCACCAGCCGCTTCACGGCCGTCAAGGACGCCCCGGACTTCGTGGTGGGGGCCCTGAACAAGGGCGACTACATCGAGGTGCGGGTGCTGGTCAGCTACGAGCTGAGGGACGGGCTGATCTCGAGCATCAAGGTCAAGCGCGGCGGCGATCCGGTGACGCACCGGGCGGGAAGCTGACTCCTACCTTCACCGTCATTCCCGGCCTTGTGCCGGGAACCCATGAACACGCGCGTTCGACGGTGATCATGGGTGGCCGGGACAGGCCCGGCCATGACGGTGGGAAATATGGACAACGGTTCCAGCCGGGACCGCATGCCCCATTTGACAGCCTCCCTGTTCGACGGGCTTGATGGCTCCAGCGCTCGCCTGAGAAGCGCCGGAGGATTCGATGAGCTCTGCCGAGACCGCCGTGGGCGCGGGGGCCCCGACACAGCCTGAGGCCGCCGCCGCGAGCGGGCGCTTCGGCAAGGGCTATCGAACCTGGCTGCTGGCGCTGCTGCTGGTGATCAACGTCCTGAACCTGGCCGATCGGCAGGGGATCGCCGCGACGGCGCCCAGGTTCAAGGTGGACCTCGGTCTCACCGACACCCAGCTGGGCCTGCTGCAGGGCTTCGGATTCGCCCTGTTCTACACCCTGTTCAGCCTGCCGCTGGCGCTGATGGCCGACCGGATCAACCGGGCCAGGATCATCTCGGCGTGCGTGGCCGTGTTCGCGGGCTTCGCCGCCCTCTGCGGCGTCGCGCAGAACTTCTGGCAGATGATGCTGTTCCGCATCGGCATCGGCACGGGCGACGCGGGATTCTACTCGCCGGTGCAATCGGTCATCGGCGATCACTATCCGCCCGCGCGGCGGACGTCGGCGACGACGGTGATCTGGCTGGGCGCGCCCATCGGCGCCGTGGTCGGCTCGGTGGGAGGCGGCTGGTTCGCCCAGTACGTGGGCTGGCGCCAGTGGTTCTTCGCCCTGGCGGTCCCGGCGGTGGTGGTCGCCCTCGTCTCGATCTTCACCTTGCGCGAGCCGGTGCGCGGCATGTCCGACCCGCAAGGGCCGGCGCTGGGCAAGCCGCCGACGATCGGCGTCACCTTCCGGTTCCTGATGTCCAAGCGCTCGTTCGTCCACGTGCTGATCGGCGCGGCGCTGGCGGCGACGGCGATGAACGGCATCGGCCAGTTCCTGGCCCGCTTCCTCGTCTCCAACCACCACTTGGGCTTTGCGGCGGCCGGCAAGATCCTGGGTGAGATCGCCGGCGTCTCCATGGCCGCGGGCCTGGCGCTCGGCGGCTTCGGCATGGACTGGCTGGCGAAGCGGGATCGCCGCTGGTACGTCTGGGGCCCGGCGATCGGCCTGGTCCTGACCACGCCCCTGTTCATCTGGGGCTTCATGCAGGCCGACATCACCCTGATGATCTGGATCCTGATCGCCGGCCACGTGACGCTGTTCGTCTATTTCACCCCGACCCTGGGTCTGGCGGCCAACATGGTCAGCGCCAACATGCGCGGCGCCGCCACCTGGATGGCCTCCCTGGTGCTCAGCTTCGTCGGCGTGGGCCTCGGCCCCACCGTGGTCGGGATGATGAGCGACTTCTTCGCCCAGCAGGCCTTCACGGGCGGGAGCTTCAAGGAGGTCTGCCCCGCCGGCCAGGCGATCATCCCGGCCCTGTCGGGAGCCTGCTCGAGCGCCTCGGCGGCGGGGGTCAAGCACGCGGTGATGGCCGTCGCCCTGGTGTGCCTGTGGGCGGCGGTGCACTTCCTGATCGCCTCGCGCCATCTCAGGAAGGACCTCGACACCCACTTCGAGACGGCCGGCGCCTGAAGCGATGTCCGAAATGGATTGGCAGAGCGGCGAGCCCAGGCTCGAGCACGTCTTCGACGTCCGCATCAACTTCAAGGACCGCTGGCAGTGGGGCCCGATCCATCCGGGCGGCCCCAGCCACGGCTACACCTCGGTCAAGGACGGCCTGGTCCGGGGCCCCCGGCTGAACGGTCGGGTGGTGGACGTCTCCGGCGCCGACTGGCCGGTGGTGCGCTCGGACGGGGTGGTGGAGCTGAACGCCCACTACATGCTCGAGGCCGACGACGGGGCCAGGATCTACATCCGCAACATGGGCTATGTGTACGGCGCCAGGCCGGCCGAGGGCGATCGCCCCGCGCGGCCCGGCTACTTCCGCTGCACGCCCTATTTCCGCGCCCCGGACGGCCCGCACGAGTGGCTGAACCGCACGGTGATCCTCGGCGCCGGCGAGCGCCATCCCGATCCGGCCGGCGACTACAGCCTGTTCCGCTATTGGGCGGTGGCGTAGGCCAGATCCTCCTGCGCGGAGCGGGGGATTTCAGAACAGCGCCGCGCATCCCGGCGGCGCCCTGGCCTTCCGGGGCGCCCGAGGCTACCCATGGGCCATGGCCGCGACGCCGCTCCAGGTCCGCATCTATGGCGCACGCCACAGCCTGTTCGACCATGTCGGCGATCCGCGCCTGGCGGTGCGGCGCTTGGACGAGACCGAGCACGATCCGCCCGACATCCTGGTCCTGCCGGCCGCCCAGGATCCGCTGAAGCCCGAGTTCTGGCCGGGCCTGCCGGGCCAGATCTGGCGGGCCGCCGCCGCGGGCCGCACCAAGCTGGTGCTGGACGCCAGCGTCGAGGGCTACCGGCACCACGACGTATTCTCCGAGAAGCTGCACCGGCTGCTGGCCGGCCGGGGCGTGCGCCCGGCCGACGTCGCCTATGTCACCCAGGATCGCCTCTATGAGGCCGACTACGAGGCCTGGCGGCGGGCCGCCGGCGCCCTGCCCATGCGGGTCTTCGTCTACGACTACTTCATCCAGCGGCTGGCGCTGGAGCTGCCGGCCGACGCGGCCGGGCTCTATGAGGCGCGGCTGAAGCGCTTCGAGGCCGCCGGCGCCGCCCGGCCCAAGGTCTTCCTCAGCCTCAACTACACGCCCCGCGCCACCAAGCTGGTCTTCCTGCTGGACCTGATCGACCGCGGGCTCTGGGACGACGGCCTGATCTCCTTCGGCGGCTTCGCGAGCCCCGAGGACGGCGGCGACCTGACGCCCGGCCTGGTCAAGCGGATGAACCGCCTGCCCGGCTTCAAGAAGCTGGTGCGCCGCGTCGAGCCCCGCCTGGACGAACTCAAGGCCAAGGGCCGCATCACCTTTGGCCTGGAGGGCGATCCGCGCACCCACACCAAGCAGACCTACCGCGCCGACGCCCTGGCCGAGTACGCCCGGAGCTGGTTCAGCGTGGTCGCCGAGACGGAGATGGAAAGCCGCCTGAACCGCCTGACCGAGAAGTCGCTGAAGCCGCTGGTGAACTTCCATCCCATGCTGGTGCTGGGCAATCCGGGGACCCTGGCGCTGGTCCGGCAGTACGGCTTTCAGACCTTCGGGGCGCTGTTCGACGAGAGCTACGACGAGGAGCCCGACCCTCCCCGGCGGTTCGAGCTGGTGTTCGCCCAGCTCGAGCGCTTCTGCCGCCAGGACCGCGAGCGATTGCCGGGGCTGATCGGCGCCGTCTCCGAGACGCTGAGGTTCAACGCCCGCCACGGCCTGATCGAGCTGCCCCGCCGTTTCCGCGAGGAGCTGGGGCCGGGGCTCGTCACCGCCCTGCTGGACGGCTGGCGCGCAGAATCCTGAGGGGAGCCCGCCGGCAGCGGAGCGGCCCTCAAGTCGAACCGCGAAGAACGCGGAGGAGGCGCGGAGGACGCAGAGAAAATCTGCCCTCGGCGAGCTCTGCGCCTTCTCTGCGTCCTCCGCGGTTATCCTCCTTGGGCCTTGCGGCCCGGGGGCTGGCCGCTCAGGGCCCGCCGACCGGCGCCTTGGCTTCGCCGGCGCCATTGAAGCGGCCGGCCAGGGCCAGGGTCTGCTTGGCCAGGATGCCGACGTCGGTGCCGACCGCCACGAAGGTGGCCCCCAGGCCCAGGTAGCGCCGCGCCCAGTCCTCGTTGGAGGTCAGGATGCCGGCGGCCTTGCCGGCCGCCACGATGCGCCTGATGGCGTCCTCGATCACCGCCTGCACCTCGGGATGGGCGGCGTCGCCGCGATGGCCGAGGGCGGCGGAGAGATCGGCCGGGCCGATGAAGATCCCGTCCACGCCCCCGGTCGCGGCGATGGCGTCGAGGTTCTCCATGGCCGTGCGGGTCTCGGCCTGGACCAGCAGGCACATCTGCTCGTCGGCGTCGCGGAAGTAGTTCTCGACCCGGTTCCAGCGGGCCACCCGCGCGGAGCCCGCGCCGACGCCGCGGATGCCGTCCGGCGGATAGCGCATGGCGCGGACCATGTGGACGGCCTGTTCGGCGGTGTCGACCAGGGGGATCAGGAGGGTCTGGAAGCCGAGGTCCAGGTACTGCTTGATCAGCACCACGTCCCCGATCGGCGGGCGGGCGATGGCGTGGGTGGGATAGCTCTCCACCGCCTGCAGCTGGGCCAGCATGGTCGGCACGTCGTTGGGCGCATGCTCGCCGTCGAACAGCAGCCAGTCGAAGCCCGCGCCGGCGCAGATCTCGGCCGTGTAGGGGCTGGCCATGGACTGCCAGAGGCCGATCTGCGGCCGGCCCTGGATCAGCGCCTGTTTGAACGGATTGATCGGTACGGCCACGGGCGCCTCCTCGAGTTGGCCGCACCCTACAGCGTCCATGGACGATGGGAATGGGGCGGCCCTGGCGTTGCCTTGGCCGTCGTCCTGGTTAACATGGCAACCGTTCACGGCGCGAAGCATCCGGGGGGAGGGATGAGCGAGGAGCAGGTCGACGTCTCGCCGGTCCGCCGGCTGCAGCCGGTCGCCAGGTCCCTGCCGGCGTTCCTGATGCGGGCGCGCGAGGCGGTGATGACGCGGGTGCGGCCGGTGCTGCGCGCCTACGACATGACCGAGCCCCAGTGGCGGGTGCTGCGCACCCTGGCCTCGGTGGAGGAGCTCGAGGTCACCCAGCTGGCCGAGATGGTGTTCCTGCTGCCCTCCAGCCTGTCGCGGATCCTCAAGGACCTGACCGACCGCGGCCTGATCCAGCGGCGCACCTCGGTGGCGGACCTGCGCAAGGGCCTGGTGTCGATCAGCGACAAGGGCATGGAGCTGATCGAGGCGGCGACGCCCGAGGCGGCCAAGGTCAACGCCGAGATCGAGAAGCTGTTCGGCCGCGACCGCATGGCCCGCCTGGAGCGGCTGCTGCAGGAACTCGAACAGGCGGTGGGGACGGGCCGGGCGGGGGACTGAGCCTTCGCCGCCGCCGCCGGTTTCCAAGCCGCCATCCCCCTGCTAACCCGCAAGGCCAACCTGAGGCGGGAGACGGTCATGAAGACGAAGGCGGCGGTGGCGTGGGAGGCCAGGCAGCCCCTCACGATCGAGGAGGCGGATCTGGAAGGCCCCAAGGCCGGCGAGGTGCTGGTCGAGGTGATGGCCACCGGCATCTGCCACACCGACGCCTACACCCTCTCGGGCATGGATTCGGAGGGGATCTTCCCCTCGATCCTTGGCCACGAGGGGGCCGGGATCGTGCGCGAGGTCGGGGCGGGGGTGACCACCCTGAAGGCCGGCGACCACGTGATCCCGCTCTACACGCCCGAGTGCCGGCAATGTAAGTCGTGCCTCTCCCGGCGCACCAACCTCTGCACCGCCATCCGCTCGACCCAGGGCCAGGGCCTGATGCCGGACGGGACCAGCCGCTTCTCGATCGGCGGCAAGCCGGTGGCCCACTACATGGGCTGCTCGACCTTTTCCAACTTCACCGTCCTGCCCGAGATCGCCCTGGCCAAGGTCCGCGAGGACGCCCCCTTCGACAAGATCTGCTACATCGGCTGCGGCGTGACCACCGGCGTCGGCGCGGTGATCTGGACCGCCAAGGTGTGGCCGGGCGCCAATGTGGTGGTGTTCGGCCTGGGCGGCATCGGACTGAACGTGATCCAGGGCGCCCGCATGGTGGGGGCGGACAGGATCATCGGCGTCGACCTCAATCCGGCCAAGGCCGAGATCGCCCGCAAGTTCGGCATGACCCACTACGTCAATCCGGACGAGGTGGGGCGCGACAAGGTGGTCCAGGCCCTGGTCGACCTGACCGGCGGCGGGGCCGACTTCTCCTTCGAGTGCATCGGCAACGTGACCACCATGCGCCAGGCGCTGGAGTGCTGCCACCGGGGCTGGGGCGAAAGCATCATCATCGGCGTGGCGCCGGCCGGCGCCGAGGTCGCCACCCGTCCGTTCCAGCTGGTCACCGGCCGGGTCTGGAAGGGCACGGCCTTCGGCGGCGCGCGCGGGCGCACCGACGTGCCCAAGATCGTCGACTGGTACATGGAGGGGAAGATCAACATCGACGACCTGATCACCCACACCATGCCCCTGGCCAGGATCAACGACGCCTTCGGGCTGATGGAGGCGGGGGACTCGATCCGCAGCGTCGTGGTCTACTGAGGCGGGGCTGACTTGGGGGAAGCGCCATGAACCTGCGGCTTGCGGTGCTGGCCCTGGCGGGCCTGGTCCTGGCGTCGGCGCCCGCGTCGGCGCAGACGGCCGCGGCGCCCCGCGGTCCCGGCGCCGAGAAGCCCGACATCCGCCCCGCCAGGATGCTGGCGCCCGACGTGTCGGCGCTGGCCATCACCTTCAAGTCGCCGTCCGGCGCGGCGGTCACGGGCGAGCTGGTCATGGGCCGGGGCGAGGGCCCGCATCCGGCGGTGCTGTTCGTCCACTGGCTGGGCGATCCCAAGACCACCAACCACACCGAGTTCGAGCCGGACGCCGTCGCCCTGGCGCGCCGGGGCGTGACCTCGCTGCTAGTCGACACCGTCTGGGCCCGACCCGGCTGGTTCGACACGGTGGGCAAGTCGGCCGACGACGACCTCGCCCAGGCCCGCGAGCAGCTGGCCGAGCTTCGCGCCGCCCTCGATGTCCTGGCCCTGCAGCCCAGCGTCGATCCGGCCCGTATCGCCTATGTCGGCCACGACTTCGGGGCGATGTTCGGGGCGCTGCTGGC
>JANWHQ010000098.1 GCA_025450315.1 Caulobacteraceae bacterium | reverse complement strand
TGTTACTCACCCGTCCGCCACTGTCCCGAAGGACCGTTCGACTTGCATGTGTTAGGCCTGCCGCCAGCGTTCGCTCTGAGCCAGGATCAAACTCTCAGGTTGAGTTGACGTCTGACTTCGTTTCCACCCCTCCAGGGAAAACCGGAGAGGCGGGCGTTCGTCTGCGTAGTTCTTGACGAGTTCCCAATCACGCCGGCCTCGAGCGAGCCCGAAACCGGCATTCATGGTGTCTTCAAGAGACCGCAGATACGTCGACGTCGATTGATGAGCCGAAGCTCATCGCCAGAACGCCGCCGCCTGCGTTTCTCTTTCCAATTCAACGATGTCAAAGACCGTGGCGCCCCGGTTCAGGCCCGGAGGACCCCGCCGTTTACGCCCGGCGGCGGCGAGGAGCGGCGTATCTAGTCGCCACCCCCAGGGCTGTCAATCGGCCTTCGGACGATTTCTTTCGCTCGGCGAAAGCCTCATCTTGGGCGCAAAAATCGCCACGGGCCGCCGAGGGGCTTCCCTCACAGTCCAAGCGATTCGATTGAAGGAGCGGAGATTAACCGCCCCGCCCCGAAAAAGCAAGGGGCAAGAGGCGGTGACGCCTTCCGTGTTCGGCCATATGGACGGCCGCGGCCGCCGATGCAAGGGCCTTGGCTGCGACCGGTTCGCCCAGTCGAGCTTAAGGCAGCAGCCCCAGGTGCGCCTGGGCCCTCAGGCTCACGAACGACGGCTGGGCGGTGGTGTGCACCCGGTACATCTGGATGTCCCGGAAGTAGCGCTGCAGCCGCTGGCCGCCCAGCGAGGCGCGGGGCCCGGCGGTCTCGAACAGCAGGTCCACCGCCCGGCAGGCCAGCTGGCTCGCCTCCTGGGCCATGCCCCACAGCTTCAGGGTGTCGGCCGGCAGGATCGGCGTCCCCTCCCGGGCCCAGCGGCGGCACTGCTCCATATAGGCCTCGACCGCCGCCATGGTGACCGCCTCGGCCGCGTCCGCCAGGTTCAGCGCCTTGCCGATGGCGCGCCAGGCTTCCGGATTGTGCCGCTGCTTCTTGCCGCCCCCGCGCGGGATCGGAGTGAGATCGAGCAGCCGCTCGTACTCCTCGATGGCGGCCCGCGCGGCGCCGGTGGTGATCGCCCCGAACTCGGTCAGGAACGCCCCCGCCGCCACCCCGATGTACATGGGATTGCCGTGCAGCCGCGTGCCGGGCGTGCCGTCGTTGTAGCCTCGCGACGACATCATGAAGTCGGCCTCGATGACGTGGTGCTCGGGCAGGAACACCTGGTTGAGGCGCACGGTGTTGGAGCCCGATCCCTGCATGCCCAGGCTGTGCTCGCCGCCCCAGTCGGGCAGGATCTCGTAGTTCTCGCGCGGCACGACGAAGTGCAGCGTGCGCGCCGGCCCCTCCCCGCTCTCGACGATCGACGAGCCGACGAAATGGGTCGAGATCGGCGCGCCCGAGGCGAAGCCGAAGTCGCCGGTGATGGTGTAGCCGCCGCTGGCCGGGGTCAGCACGCCCGCCGGCGTCGCCCGCTGGCAGACCCTCACCTCCCCGTCCGAGCCGCCGAAGATCTCCCACTGGGTCCGTTCGGGCCAGTGCGAGGCGACCAGGAAGCCGTGCGAGGCGCCCAGCGTGTAGCACCAGCCGGTCGACGGATGGCCGATCGACAGCTCGTAGATCACCCGGATGAAGGTCGGATAGTCGAACTCGTAGCCACCGAAGGTCCTGGGCTGCAGGATCCGGTAGAAGCCCGCCTGGCGGAACGCCTCGTGCACCTGGGGGCCGTACCAGCCCCGGCGGTCGGCCGCGTCCTGGTTGTCGCGCAGCATCTGGCGCATGGCCCGGGCGCGGGCCACCACCTGGTCGGCCGTCAGGCCAGGCTCGGGCTGGGGCAAGGGGTCCCGCGCCACGCGCGCCTGGGTCCGGAGCTCTTCCGCCTGAGACACCTGTTCCCCTTTCGACCCCGGCCGACTGTGGCGGGCGGCCGGGGCCCTGGCAAGCGGCGCGCGCTTGCGCCCGGTGGGACTCGGCTCATATGTGGAACCATTGGAGATTCCCTATCGATGTTGTCGCAAAAGGCCCGCTATGCGCTGCAGGCCCTGATCGAGCTGGGACGCGCGGGGGCGGACGCCCAGCTCACCGCCGGGGAGATCGCCGCCCGCTCCAGGACGCCGCGCAAGTTCCTGGAGGCCATCCTGCTGGAACTGGCGCGTCGGCAGCTGATCATCAGCCGACGGGGCAAGTTCGGCGGCTACAGCCTGGCCAGGGCGCCCGAGAAGATCAGCTTCGCCGAGGTGATCCGGATCATCGACGGCCCCTTGGCGCTGGCGCCCTGCGCCAGCCAGCTGGCCTTCCGCAAGTGCGACGACTGCGAGGACCTGGAGACCTGCGCCCTCAGGCCCGCCCTGCTCAGGGCGCGCGACGCCACCGCGGCGATCCTGGAGGGCTACACCCTGGTCCAGGCGGTCGAGATCGGCGGCCCGCCCGTCCTGCCCGAACCGGCCTGATCAGGCCGCGATATAGGCCTTGAGCTCGCGGGCCTCGGCCTCGGTCTCTTCGATCTTGCGCTTAACCAGATCACCGATCGACACCAGGCCGATCAGCCGGCCCTCCCACATCACCGGCAGGTGCCTGACCCGGCGGTCGGTCATCCGCGCCAGGATGGAATCGACCGTCTCGTCCGGGCCCGCGACGACCACCTCGCGGACCATCGCCGCCGAGACCGGCCGCTCCAGGGCCTCCGCGCCCAGCAGCGCCACCTGGCGGACCACGTCCCGCTCGGAGATCAGTCCCACCACGGCCCCGCCGGGGCCCAGGACCACCGCCGAACCCACCTGACGCTGATGCAGAAGAGCCGCGGCCTGGGCCAGGCTCTCGCCGGGGGTGACGGCGAAGACGATGCCGCCCTTTTCCCGGATGACTTGCGAAACCAGCATTTTGGCCTCCGTTCGCTTGTCGAAGGTCTGGGACAATCCGCCCGATGGGCGCCGTCGGCAACCGGCGGCCGGTCACAACCGCGCGACTGGCCTCCATCCCGCCAGCCAGGCGAACGGCCCGATCAGCAGCACGCCGGCGACGAATCCGGCGATGTGAGCCTCCCAGGCGATGGTCGCCCCGGCCATGAACGGGCCGCCGAAGATGGCCATCAGGGCGTTCACCACCAGCCAGCTCGCGCCAAAGCTCAGCACCAGCCGGCTGAATATCGGCGCGAGCGGCCGCGCCTGCGGCCCCAGCAGCCGCATCGCGCCGCCCATCAGCCCCGCGATCGCGCCCGAGGCGCCGACCATCGGCTCGGCGCTGTGCAGGTGCACGGCGGTGTAGCCCAGCGTCGCGATCACCCCGCAGGCCAGATAGAAGACGAAGAACAGCACCGGCCCCTTGATGCCGGGCCCCATCAGCCGCGCCACCGGAGCCCCGAAGGCCAGCGCCGCCAGGGCGTTCATCAGGGCGTGGGGCCAGCCGCCATGGACGAACATCACCGTGATCAGGCCGATCCAGCGGCCATGGTCGAGATCGGCCGGCGCGAAGGCCCATTGGCGGATCCCCTCGTCCCCGGGGGCAAGTCGGGCCTGCAGGGCGTAGCCGGCCACGATCACGACGACGATGGCCAGCACCGGCCAGGGCGCGTTGAACATCCGCTCGCGGGCCGGGGGCGGCGCCTCGCCGGGGGTTTCGGGGCCCCAGGGGCCGACGCGGTCCGGCCGCCCGTCGTGCTCGCTCATGATGGGGCGATCTCCTGCCCGGACCCTGCTCCCCAGGCGGCTGGGAAGGGCCGGATTAACTAAATCGAGACGTGTTGGACGCTAACTCGATCCTGCTCAAGTCGGGTCGTCGAAAGCGTGCCGCAGTTGCGCCTTCGAGCGTGGAGTTCGTCATGGCCGCCACACCACAGTGTCTGCGATTCGCGCTGCTGGCCGGCGCCGCCCTGATGGCGGCGGCCGTCGCCGAGCCCGCGCCCGCCCAGACCATGTCGACCAATTCGGCGTCCTTCAATTCCGGCTGGGGCCGCGCGCCCGACCAGGAGAATCAGGCGATCAACCCCTCGATGCGCGACGCCAACGGCAATCTCCTGGTGGTCAACGGCATCATCACCAACAGCTCCAACCAGGGCCTGTTCTCGGGCGGGGGCGTGGCCAACGCCGCGTCCGGCGCCGCCTCCTCCGCTTCGGGCGCCTTCGCATCCGGCGGAACGGCGATCGGCAACAGCCTGTCGGTGGTGACCCAGGGCAACGACAACACGGTCATCATCGACTCCCGCCAGATCAACAACGGGAACGTGACGGCCTCCAGCACCATCTCGGGCGTCGGCAATGGCAATTGATCCTTCCCCCCGCCGGCGATTCGCCGCCAAGGCCGTCGCCGCCGCCTCGGCCGTCGCCCTGCTGATCAGCGGTTGCGCCATGCCGGTGGCCGGGCCCAACGGCCTCTACGCCCAGCCGATCGGCAACGCGCCGGTCACCGCCAACCCGACCCCCTATTCGAGCGCGCTGGTGTGCCTGGGCGAATACGCCCGCGCCCGCGGCCTGCGCGCGCCCCGCATCGCGGTAGGCCGCATCTCCGATTACACCGGCAAGGAAGAGGCGGACGGCTCGGGCCGCAAATTGACCCAGGGCGCCTCGCTGATGGCCATCTCGGCCCTGGCCAAGGCCGGCGCGCCCCTGGTCGAGCGCTACGACACCTCGGTCTCCGAGCTCGAGCTGAAGTACGCCAACAACAAGCTGATCACCGACGATCCCAACGCCAATCCCGGCGTGCCGACCGACTACCGCAAGATCATGTCGGGCCAGGTGCCGGGGTCCGACTTCTATCTGGTGGGCGGCATCACCGAGCTGAACTTCAACATCCGCTCCTCCGGGATCAACGCCGAGGGCGGCAAGGTCTCGACCGGCGGCGTCAAGGCCTCGCTGGGCGGCAACACCTATGTGATGAACATCGGCCTGGACCTGCGGCTGGTGAACACCAAGACCCTCGAGGTCGTGGACGTCATCTCCTACCAGAAGCAGATCGTCGGCCGGGAGATCTCGGCGGGCGTGTTCGACATCTTCCACGGCGTGGCCGTGGACGTCTCCGCCGGCGACGCGGGCCTGGAGCCGCTGCAGCTGGGGGTGCGCGCCCTGATCGAGCGCGGCGTCCTGGAGATGATGGCCAACCTCTACGGCGCCCCCGGCCCGCAGGTCTGCCTCAACCCCGCCAACGATCCGCTCGGCGAAACCGCCACCGCCGGAGTCACCGGCGGATACACCCCGGCCTACAACAACCTGGCTTCGAACAATGCGCACAGTCGCGAAGATCCTTATCGCTGGGATCGCCGCCGCGATCCCGTGGCTCCCGCCGATGACAGGGGTCGCTACTAGCCAGACGGCCGACAACCAGGTCCTCAACGGCCAGGTCCAGCTGGGGAACATCACCGCGTCCCAGCCGCTGGATGTCACCTCCGTCACCGACCAGACCACGGCGACGACCACGGCGACCGGCAATGCGGTGACGGCCGCCGCCGATTCCGGCTCGCTGGACGTGCAGTCGACCCAGTCCATGCAGGGAACGGCCACCGCCTCGACCGAGCTGGACGTGGAGTCCGGGGGCAGCGCCGGCGAGGTGGCTCTGACCACGGCGGCCACCGGCAACACCGGCGAGGCCGACGATCTGGCCGGCGCGCCGCTCACCGGCGATCTGCAGCAGAGCACCGGTCCCGGCGCCGTCACCGCCTCCAGCGTGATCAACGCCGGCGACGGCGAGACCGGCGACCTGACCGTCGACACCCAGGCGATCGGCAACACCCAGGGCGTGGCGGTGGACGCCAGCACGGCCGACGTGGGGGTCACCCAGACCTCGACCGCCTCCACCACCTCCAACAGCGACGTGACCCTGGGCTACACCGGCGGCGACGGCGAGTTCGCCGCCAGCGCGGTCTCCAACAACGTCACCGCCACCGGGCTGGACGGCGCGTCCCAGACCCTGACGCTCAATCAGAGCATGACCGGCGGCATGACCCAGGCGGCCCAGTTCGTCGCCGTCGGCCAGGCCCAGACCGCCGACAACGCCGCCTCGGCCAGCGCCAACAACATCTCGGTGTCCAACGACGGCGGCCCGCTGGACGTCACCGCCGTGCAGAACAACCAGGGCTATGTGCGCGGCCAGGCCGAGAGCACCGCCTACGCCTTCGGGACCAGCACGGCGACGGCCAACGGCGTGGGCAACTCGGCGATCTACGGCGAGACGGGCGGGACCATCACCCTCAACAGCACCCAGCTGAACGGCGGGGCGGGCATCGAGGCGATCTCCAGCTCGGGCGGCTCGGCCGGCTACGACCTGGCCAGCACCTCGACGGCCATGGGCAACGCCGTCACCGGCTACGCCTGCTCGGCCTGCGGCGGCGTGATGAACATCACCTCCAGCCAGTCCAACACCGCCGACGTCTCGGCCAGCGCGGCCATCCCCTACGCCGGCGTCGCCGGCACGGCCCGCTCGGCGACCTCGATCGCCACGGCCGTCGGCAACAGCGCCACCTTCTACGTCAGCAAGCCCTCGAACTGAGGTCCGCGTCGCCCTATCAAGGGACCGCGAACTTCAGGGAGATGCCGATGGACCTGCCATTGGAAGGCCGCTGCGCCTGCGGCGAGGTGCGCTACCGCCTGACCGACCGGCCGATGTTCGTGCACTGCTGCCACTGCCTGGACTGCCAGCGTCAGACCGGCAGCGCCTTCGTGCTGAACGCCATCTACGAACAGGACCGCATCGAACTGGTCTCCGGCACGCCCGAGCCGGTGGCCGTGCCGACCTCCTCGGGGCGGGTGCACGAGATCCATCGCTGCCCCTCCTGCCAAACCGCGCTGTGGAGCGACTATGGCCGGCGCAGGCTCCGCTTCGTGCGCACCGGCACGCTGGACGACCCGTCGGCGCTGAAGCCGGACGTGCACATCTTCACCCGCTCCAAGCTGCCGTGGGTGGCGCTGCCCGCCGACACGCCGGCGTTCGACGTCTACTACGAGACCGAGAAGCTCTGGCCGCCCGAGAGCCTGGCGCGCCGCCGGGCGGTGGTGGACTGAGCCCGCCTCAGTCCCGCCGGCGGGTCATGTAGCTGGGGGTCGGGATCGACTGCAGGCCCGAGGCGGCGTCGATCATCGCCGAGCTGACGTTCAGCGCCCGGCGCGACATGCGCGGCCGGCTCCGCAGCCATTCGGCGCGGGCCGCCCAGAAGAAGGACGGCGTGCGGCCCCGGAAATCGCAGCTGCGCAGGAACAGCACGCCCAGCTCCTCGCCCGCGCGCCAGCGCACCTGACCCTCGAAGGCCAGGCCGGTGGACCACACCACCAGGATGAACTGGTCGTCGTCGGGACGGCCGTCGGTGAACTGCAGCCGCGCGCCGCGCTCGTTGTAGTCCTTGACCATGCAGTCGAAGCCGCCCGGAAAGGCCTTGCCCCTCAGGGTGGTCGGTTGGCGCGGCAGCGACCGGCGCTCGGTCGGCGACAAGTCTTGCGACGACGGCTCCATGGTCCAAGCCTAGCCGGCCTAGGTTAAGCGCTGATTTCTCTCCATAGGTTGTCGTCAGGGCGCCCCGCATTGGTCTTGCCTTCGACACATCCGATCTCCAACTTGCGCGCCACTTCTGGCAGAACCCCCATTTCATGACCTTCAAGCCATTCTGGGCCGCGCTGGCGGCCGGCCTCGCCCTCGCCGCCTCGCCGCCGCTTGTCGCCCTCGCCCGGCCCGCGACACCGGCCGTCCATGCCTGGCCCCAGGCCAAGAGCGACATCCCCGCCGATCCGCAGGTGCGCTTCGGCATGCTGCCCAACGGCATGCGCTACGCGATCATGCGCAACGCCACCCCGCCGGGGCAGGCCTCGCTGCGCCTGCGCATCGATGCGGGCTCGCTGATGGAAACCGACGCCCAGCAGGGCCTCGCCCACTTCCTCGAGCACATGACCTTCAACGGGTCCCAGCACGTGCCCGAAGGCGAGATGATCAAGATCCTGCAGCGCCTGGGGCTGTCCTTCGGAGCCGACACCAACGCCTCCACCGGCGAGACCCAGACCGTCTATCAGTTCGACCTGCCGTTCTCGGACAAGCAGAGCCTGGACACGGCCCTGATGCTGTTCCGCGAGGGGGGCGACAAGCTGCTGCTGGCCCCCGCCGCCATCGACCGCGAGCGCGGCGTCATCCTGTCGGAGGAACGCGCGCGCGATAACCCGCAGATGCACGTCTACAAGGCGGGCGTGGCCTTCTTCCTGAAAGGCCAGCTGGCCTCGCGCCGCATCCCGATCGGCCAGGTCAGCGTCATCCGCAGCGCCGGCCACGGCCTGATGGAGGACCTCTATCGCAAGTACTACCGCCCCGAGCGAGCGACGCTGATCGCGGTCGGCGACTTCGATCCGGCCGTGATGGAGGCCAAGATCAAGGCCGAATTCTCCGACTGGAAGGGCCAGGGCCCGGCCGGCGCCGATCCCGACCTCGGCGCGCCCGAGAAGCGCGGCGTCGAAACCAAGCTGGTGGTCGAGCCCGGCGCGCCGCTGAGCATCCAGATCGAGTGGCTGAAGCCGCATGACGCCACGCCCGACACCCAGGCCAAGCGCGATCGCCAGCAGATCGAGCAGCTGGGCCTGAAGGTGCTGAACCGGCGGCTGGAGCGCATCTACCGCGCGGAGAACCCGCCCTTCATCAGCGCCTATTCGCTGAAGGGCGACGACGACCACTCCGCCGAGGTCTCCGAGCTCTACCTGACCGCCCAGCCCGGCAAGTGGAAGCCCGCGCTGGAGGCCGCCGACGCCGAGGTCCGCCGCATCGTGCAGTACGGCGTCACCCAGGCCGAGCTCGACCGCGAGATCGCCGAATGGCGGGTGCTGCTGCAGACCGCGGCCGCGCAGGCCCCCACCCGCAAGACCCCCGAGATCGCCAACGACATCACCCAGACGCTCGACGACGACGTCGTGCCCACCAGCCCCGCCGAGGACCTGGCCCTGTTCAACCAGGAGACCCGGGGCCTGAAGGCCGAGACCGTCAACGCGGCGCTGAAGCAGGTGTTCAGCGGCTCGGGACCCCTGGTGTTCATGGCCACCCCCGAGCCTGTGGACGGCGGGAACGAAGCCCTCGAGCAGGCCTTCAAGGCCGCCGAGGCCGCGCCGGTCAAGCCGCCCCAGGTCGCGACGGCCGGGGCATGGCCCTACGATCACTTCGGCCCGCCCGGCAAGGTGGTCGAACAGAAGACCATCGCCGACCTCGGCGTCACCCTGGTGCGCTTCGCCAACGGCGTGCGCCTGACGGTCAAGCCGACCAAGTTCCGCGACAACGAGGTGATGGTGCGGGTGCGGGTCGGCGACGGCGTGCTGGACCTGCCCAAGGACCACGTCACCCCGATCTGGGCCGCCCGGGCGCTGATCGACGGCGGGCTGAAGGATCTGACCGTCGAGCAGGTCGATCAGATCCTGGCCTCCAAGGTCTATGGCGGCGAATTCCAGACCGGCGACGACGCCTTCGTGCTGCAAGGCGCGACCCGTCCCCAGGACCTGCCCACCCAGATGCAGGTGCTGGCCGCCTATCTGTCGGCCCCCGGCTATCGGCCGCAGGCCTTCGAGCGCATCCGCACCTATGTGACGACGCTGGAGCCCCAGCTTGAGGCCACCCCGGCGGGCGTCTTGAGACGGCATCTGAACCAGCTGATGCACGGCGGCGACCCGCGCTTCGCCTTCCCGGGGCCCCAGGACGTGGCCTCCGCCACGCCTCAAGCCTTCAAGGCGACGCTGCAGGCGCCCCTGGCCGACGGCCCGGTCGACGTGATCATCGTGGGCGACGTCCCGCTGGAACGGGCCATCGCCCTCACCGCCTCCACCTTCGGCGCCCTGCCGCCGCGGGGGCCCGACAAGGTCCCCGCCGCCGCGCGCGCGGTGAGCCTGCCCGGTCCCGAGGCGGTGGTGTTGCACCACAAGGGCCGCGCCGACCAGTCCATCGCCTACGCGGCCTGGCCGACCGACGACTTCTTCTCCAGCCCGCAGCGCGCGCGCGCGCTCAGGGTGCTGGCCGGGGTGGTCGAGAACCGGCTGCTGGACGATCTGCGCGAGACCGCCGGCGTCACCTATTCGCCCCAGGCCTCGGCCACGGCGTCGCTGACCTTCCCTCACTACGGCTATCTGGCCGCGGAGGTGGAGATCCCGCCCGCCAAGATGAGCGCCTTCTACGACGACCTGTCGAAGATTTCGGCCGACCTGCGCGCCAAGGACGTCACCCCGGACGAACTCGCCCGGGCCAAGAAGCCGCTGATCGACGACCTGGAGAAGTCCCGCGCCTCCAACGAGTACTGGCTCGAGCAGCTCTCCGGCGCCTACGAGGAGCCGCGCCGCTTCGACGCCATCCGCGGGGTGGTCCAGAGCCTGCAGTCGGTGGACGCCGCCCAGATCAAGCAGGCCGCCCAGCTCTACCTGCACGACAACACCGAGTTCAAACTGCAGGTGACACCGGACGCCAGCGCCTCGGCCGCGCCCTGATGGGCGTCATCCCGGAAGGCCGCGCGAGCGGCCTGTCCGGGACCGCCAAAGGCGCAAGAGTCCGGGTCCGATCCCGGATGGCGGCTCGCGCGGCCTCCGGGACGACGATGGCGCTTACCGCACCACGCCGCCGACGCCCCCGTCGATGGTCATGTTGAAGTTCTGCACCTGGACGCTCTTGGAGGCCTCTTCGCGGTAGGCGACGTAGCGCTCCACGGTCAGCATCTTCACGATCTTCACCCCGGCGCCGAAGCGGCGCAGCAGCGAGCGCTCGTTGCAGTCGCGGGCCGGAATCTGCGGCTTGCAGACCACCTTGCCATTGCCGAAGCGGTAGAGCGCCTCGCCCTTGGCGCAGTTGATGATCTCGCCATGCTCGAAGCTGATCTGGCCATGGTAGTCGGCCAGGGTCGCCTGCATGTGCGTGCCGGCGATGCAGCGATAGAGCTCGCCCTCGTAATGCTCGTCGATCTCGCGGTCGGGGGTCACCTGGGACGCCGGATGCGGCACCTCCTTGTCGTCGATGCACACCGCCTGGATCACCACGACCCGGATCCGGGTTCGCTCGGCCTCGTAGGCTTCACGTTTGGGGATGGCGACGCCCTCGACGTTCAGGCCCTGGATCACGCCCACCGGGCCTTCGCCCATCGACCAGTAGCCGCCGCCGCCCCCGCCGAACACGGTCGTCTGGGCCGCCGCCCCCGAGCCAGCGATCGCGAAGGACTGGGCGTTGGCGCTGGCGACCACGGTCGAACCGATGCTGATGTTGACGCCGGGGAAATTGATCTGATGGCAGCAGGGCGGCGACGGCGGCGGCGGCGGAGACGGCGGCGCGCAGTTGCAGGTCGGCGGGGGCGGCGCGCAGCTGCTGCAGCCGGCCCAGGCCGCGCCGGCGACCGTCAAGGTTAACAACGCCAGCGCGATGGCGATCAGCGGATGCCTGTGGAGGCGCTCGCCCATGGCCCAATCTCCTCGTTTGGCGCGGTGCGCCCCCTCCCGGTCCCGTCCCGGAATGGGACGTCCGGCCTGGCCCGACGCTTCCACTGCAACGCCCATGCGGCGGCAGGACCGCGCAGGGTTGGAACACGTCGATGCTGCATTCAAATACAGAACGGTTGATAGACTATTGGCGTGAGCGGAAACGCGGGGCCTTCAGCCCGCCGCGCACCGCCATCGATCCCACCGAAATCTCGGGTCTTTTGCCCCAGGTGTTCATCCTCGGGCGGACGGCGCCGGGCCGCTTCGTCTTCCGCCTGGCCGGCGGCCTGGTCACCCACGTCCATAGCCGCGACCTGCGCCGGGTGGACTTCCTGGAGCTGTGGACCGGCGAGGATCGTCCGCGCCTGGCCGCCGTGCTGGAGGCCGCCCGCCGCGGCTGCGAGCCGGCGGTGGCCGTGGCCGAGGCCCGCTCGTCGCGCGGCTCGGTGCGCATCGAGCTGACCCTGGCGCCGCTGATCGCCGACGCCGCGCCCCAGGACCGGGTGCTGGGACTCTATCAGCCGCTCGAGCCGCTGGCGCCGCTGAACGACCAGCCGGCCGAGCTCAGCCTGCGCCACATCGCCGGCGCCGCCGACCGGGCCGCCCCCGCGCGCCTGCGCCTGGCCGCTGTCGACGGCCGGCTGATCGCCTAGGTTCGCGGTCTTCGCCACCGCTCATCCGGGCCTTCGCCGCAATGAGCGGGATCAGTGGCTAACCCCGCGGCCGCAGCCCCAGGCGGAAGCGCTTCCAGTTCTCCACGTAATGCCGCGCGCTCGCCGCCAGCATCTGACGTTCGGCTGGCGTGACCTCGCGCACCACCCGCGCGGGCGAGCCCAGCGCCAGCATCCCGTCCGGGATCTCCCTGCCCTCGGTGACCAGGGCGCCCGCGCCGACGATGCAGTTGCGTCCGATCCGGGCGCCGTTGAGCAGGATCGCCCCGATTCCGATCAGGCTGCCGTCGCCGACGACGGCGCCGTGGATCATCGCCCTGTGTCCGATGGTCACATCGGCGCCGATCTCCAGAGGAACGCCGGGATCGGTGTGCAGCACCGCGTGGTCCTGGATGTTGCTGTTCTCGCCCACGACGATGGGATCGTTGTCTCCCCTGAGCACAGCGCCAAACCAGATGCTAGCGTTCTTCTTCAGGATAACCCTTCCGATCACGGATGCTCCGGGCGCGATCCAGTATTCGCCGCCGTCCGGCACGATAGGACTTACGTCTCCGAGGATATATTCAGTCATCGCCGCCTGTATGAAGAGTGCACGACACGGAATTTAACCGCTTCGAAACGCGGATAAGATGAACTTGATCGGGCGATTCGAAAGCGATCTCGGATCGCAAACGCGGGCGGCGAACGTGCCGTTCGCGATCTCCAGAGCGGAGACCAGAGTGTCGCGTTCGGTGTCTCGGCGGAGCCGTCCGCCGCCCCCATCGAAGCCGGATCCGGAAGGATCCGGGGCCAGCGGCCCTCCCTCCATTTCCATCCCATCACCCCAAGGGCGGGCCATTGCGGCGTCGCCCTTTTTTATTGCCCCAACGGAGGCCCCGATGACCAAGCGCGCCCTGAGGCGACTGCCCCACGAGACCGAGCGCCGCCCCCCCGTCTACGAGGACAGCAAGATCCGCCGTCTTCCGCTGGACAGGGACTGGTCGCCGCTCGATCGCGACGAGGGCCGCGACCAGGGCTACGTCAAGACCATCCGGCCCAAATCCGAGGGGCAGGCCCGGCTGATGGACGCCATCGACCAGCGCAACCTGGTGGTGGCCCTGGGGCCGGCCGGCACCGGCAAGACCTATCTGGCCATCGCCAAGGCCGTGGCGGCGCTGGAGGCCGGCAAGGTCGGCAAGATCGTGCTTTCGCGTCCGGCCGTGGAGGCCGGCGAGTCGATCGGCTTCCTGCCCGGCGACGTCGAGGACAAGCTCGCGCCCTATCTGCGCCCGCTCTACGACGCCCTGTCGGACCGGCTTTCCATGAAGCGCGTGCGCAGCCTGATCGCCGAAGGGGCCATCGAGATCGCCCCGGTGGGCTACATGCGCGGCCGCACCCTGAACAACGCCTTCGTGGTCATCGACGAGGCGCAGAACTGCACCTACGTCCAGCTGAAGATGCTGCTGACCCGCCTGGGCTGGAACTCCACCATGGTGGTCACCGGCGATCCGAATCAGTCCGACCTGCTGCCCGAGCTCTCGGGGCTGGGCGCGGCCGCCGAGCGGCTGGAGCTGGTCGACGAGATCGCCGTGGTGCGCCTGTCCGACGTCGACATCGTCCGCCATCCGCTGGTGGCCAGCATGCTGGGGGTGCTGTAGCCCCCTTGGTGTAATCCGCCACAGGCTGTTCTACTGCCCTCCGAGGCGAATCCTCGGAGGGCCCCGTGGCGTCCATCCCTGAAACTATCGCGCCGCGGAAGGAGCTCACCTTCCGCGGCTTGATCCTCGGCGCCGCGATCACGGTCGTGTTCACCGCGGCCAACGTCTATTTCGGCCTGAAGGCGGGCCTGACCTTCTCCTCCTCGATCCCGGCGACGGTGATCTCCATGGCCGTGCTCAGGATGGTGAAGGGCGCCACCATCCAGGAGAACAACATCGTCCAGACCGTGGCCTCGGCCGCGGGCACCCTGTCCTCGATCATCTTCGTGCTGCCGGGACTGGTGATGATCGGCTGGTGGAGCGGCTTTCCGTTCTGGCAGTCCTTCGGCGTCTGCGCCCTGGGGGGCGTGCTGGGGGTGATGTACTCGGTGCCGCTCCGCCGGGCGCTGGTCACCCATTCCCCCCTGCCCTATCCGGAAGGCGTGGCCTGCGCGGAGGTGTTGCGGGTCGGCTCGGGCGAGGCGGGCGCCGCGCCGGAGGCCGCGGCCGAGGGCAAGGCCGGGGCGCTGGCCGTGCTGGCCGGCGGGGTGACCTCCGCGGTGTTCGCCCTGGTCGCCGCCACCCGCGTCTTCGTCTCCGACGTCACCGGCTATCTGCGCTTCGGCCCCTCGGTCACCGGCTTCGACCTCGGCATGTCGCTGGCCCTATTCGGGGTCGGGCACCTGGTCGGACCGGGGCCCGGGATCGCCATGCTGGTCGGGCTGGTCGTGTCCTGGGGGGTCGCCGTGCCGATCCTGACGGCCCTGCACCCGGCCGCCGGGGCCGCCGCGGACGTGGCCGGCGCGGTATGGAGCCATCAGGTCCGCTTCATCGGCGCGGGCATGATCGGGGTCGCCGCCGTCTGGACCCTGGTGAAGCTGGCCGCGCCCCTGGCCGCCGGCCTCGGCTCGGCCATGGCCGCCGCCCGCGCCCGCAAGGCCGGCCGGGGCGGGACGCTGCCCCGCACCGAGCAGGACCTGCCCATCGGCCTGATGGCCATCATCAGCCTGGCCTGTTTCATCCCGATCGCCGGGCTGCTCTGGAGCTTCGCCCGCGGCGCCGGGGTGCAGACCGTGATCGCGCCCCTGGTGATCGGCGGCCTGGCCTACATCGTCCTCATGGGGTTCTTCGTGGCGGCGGTGTGCGGCTACATGGCCGGGCTGATCGGCTCGTCCAACAGTCCGCTGTCGGGCATCGGCATCCTGGCGGTGATCGGCATCTCGCTGCTGCTGGCGCTGGGCGCCAGCCATGCCGTGGGTCCCCGGGGCGCGCCGGCGCTGGTCGCCTTCGCCCTGTTCGTCACCTCCCTGGTCTTCGCGGTGGCCACCATCTCCAACGACAACTTGCAGGATCTCAAGACCGGCCAGCTGGTCGACGCCACGCCCTGGAAGCAGCAGGCCGCGCTGGTGATCGGCGTCGTGGTCGGGGCGCTGATCATCCCGCCGGTGCTGGACCTCCTGAACCACGCCTACGGCTTCGCCGGCGCCCCCGGGACCGATCCGCACCGCGCCCTGCCCGCGCCCCAGGCCACCCTGATCTCGGCCCTCGCCAAGGGCGTCCTGCAAGGCCAGCTCGACTGGAACCTGATCGGCATCGGCGCCGCCGGCGGCGCCGTGGTCGTGCTCCTCGACGAGGCCCTGGGCCGGGCCAGGCTTCCCGGGCTGCCGCCGCTGGCGGTCGGACTCGGCGTCTACCTGCCGATGGGCACCACCGCCATGATCGTGATTGGCGCGATCGCCGGCTGGGTGTTCACGCGCCGCGTCGCGGGACGGCCGGGCGAGGAGGCCGCGCGCCGGCTGGGCACCCTGCTGGCCTCTGGCTACATCGTCGGGGAAAGCCTGATCGGCGTCGCCCTGGCCGCCCTGGTCGTCTTCCTGGGCAAGGACGCGCCCCTGGCCCTGGTCGGCGACGGCTTCCAGCCCATCGCCACCGTGCTCACCCCCGCCGCCTTCGCCGCAGTGGTATTCCTGCTCTATCGCTGGATCGCCCGCCTGGCGTGGCGCCGATCTGTCACGAGCTGAGCTTGTTCCGTTCGCCGCCGCCCTGCTAGGCTCGAATCGCCTTGCACGAAGGGGAGGTCGGCATGGCGGCGGCAGCCGTAGACGCGCCTGTGATCATCGCTGGCGGGGGGCTGGTGGGTCTGTCGACCGCCATGTTCCTTGCCCAGCGCGGCGTGAAGAGCCTGGTGATCGAGCGCCTGACCCAGGCCTCGACCTTGCCGCGGGCCGCCTTCTTCCACATGCGGACGTTCGAGCTGTTCCGCCAGGCCGGGATCGAGGACGAGGTCCGAGCCCAGTCGCAGAAGGAGTTCACCCCCGACGGCGCCATCGTCGCGGTGGAGTCCCTGGCCGGCAAGCAGCTGGCCGCCTTCATCCCCAGCCTGAACGAGGGCGTGGAGGAACTCAGCCCGTGCCGCCGCTGGTTCGTCAGCCAGCCGGGGCTGGAGCCGATCCTGCGCCGCCGGGCCGAGGAGATCGGCGCCAGGTTCGTCAGCGGCCTGGAGGTCTTCGGCGCCGAGCAGAGCGAGGACGGCGTCTCGGTGATGGCCCGCGACGTGGCCTCCGGCGAGGTGCGGCGCTTCCGGGGCCGCTACCTGGTGGACTGCGAGGGCGCCCACTCCAAGGTGCGCGAGCAGCTCGGCATCCGCATGATGGGCCGCGGCGTCTTCTCCAACAGCATCACCATCTATCTGAAGGCCCAGCTCGCGCCGTTCCTGGCGGGGCGCAACCTCAGCATCATCTACCTCTCCAACCCCGTGCTCGGCGGCTTCTTCCGGCTGGAGAAGAGCTCCAACCGGGGCTTCCTGGTGGTGAACACCGTCGGCGATCCCTATGCCGACCCGGTGGCCGGCGCCAATGCGGCGGCCGACGTCTCCGAGGCGCGGCTGATCGAGCTGGTGCGGGCCTCGGCCGGCGATCCGAATCTGGATGTCGAGATCGAGGGCTGCGCCCGCTGGCGCTGCACCTCCGACGTGGCCGAGCGGCTGCAGGAACGCCGGATCTTCCTGGCCGGCGACAGCGCCCACCTGATGCCGCCCAACGGCGGCTTCGGCGGCAACACCGGCATCCACGACGCCCACAACCTGGCCTGGAAGCTCGACCTCGTGCTGCGCGGCCTCGCCGGTGAACGTCTGCTCGACACCTACGACGTCGAACGCCGGCCGGTGGGCAGGTTCACCGTCGACCAGGCCTACGCCCGCTACGTCACCCGCACGGCCGCCTATCTGAAGGCCAAGGACGCGCCGCCCTACGAGGACGATTTCCGCATCGAGCTCGGCTACATCTATCGCTCCGGGGCGGTGACGACCGAGCCCGGAACTCCGGAACTGCACGAGGATCCGCGCCAGTCGCACGGCCGCCCGGGCGCGCGGGCGCCGCACCTGTGGGTCCAACATCAGGGCAAGCGGGTCTCGACCCTGGACCTGCTGGGTGATGGCTTCGTGGTGATCGCCGGCCCCGAGGGCGCGGCCTGGGCCGAGGCGGCCCGGCGGGCGGGCGAAAGGACCGGCGTGCAGGTCACCGCCCACCAGCTGGGGCCCGAGGTCGCCGAGGCCTATGGCCTGGAGCCCTCCGGCGCCTCGATGGTCCGTCCCGACGGCTTCGTCGCCTGGCGCGCTAAAGCCGCCCCGGCCGATCCGGCCGCGGCCCTCGGCAAGGCGCTGGACGCCGTGCTGATGAAGGAGGGCTGAGCCCTACCCCTCCAGATCCTCGCTGAGGATGGCCATCTCGAACATGAACGAGCCGTCCTCGTCCTCGTCCTGATAGACGACGCCGATGAACTCCTCGCCGATGTAGACCTCGGCGGAATCTTTCTGCTTGGGCCGCCCCTTGAGGCTGATCCCGTTGTTGCCGAAGGTGCGCTTCAGGTGCGCTTCGATACGTCTGGCGTCATTGTCGTCCACGTGGCCCTCCGGTGCGGCGGTCCCGCTTATGACGTCAGATCACGTAGTCGTAAACGACATCCGCGAGCGTGTGGTCCATCGTCCGCGCCGGTTCGGGGCAATTGGGGCAGTTGACCAGGCGCGCGGGCACGCCGGCGGCGGTGCAGCCGGTGGGCACGTCCTTCAGGACCACCGAGCCCGACGCGATCTTGGCGTAGTCGCCGATCTGGATGTTGCCGAGCACCTTGGCGCCCGCCCCCAGCAGCACGCCCTTGCCGATCTTCGGGTGCCGGTCGCCGCGCTCGGCGCCGGTGCCGCCCAGGGTGACCCCGTGCAGCATGGAGACGTCGTCGCCGACCACCGCGGTCTCGCCGATCACCACCCCGGTGGCGTGATCCACGAACACGCCCGAGCCGATCCGGGCCGCCGGATGGATGTCGACCTGGAACAGCTCCGAGGTGCGGCTCTGCAGATAGAAGGCCAGGGTCTCGCGCCCCTGCCGCCACAGGAAGTGGCCGAGCCGGTGAGTCTGCAGGGCCAAGAAGCCCTTGAAGAACAGGAACGGCTGCAGATAGCCCTTGCAGGCCGGGTCGCGCTCGTAGACCGCGCGCAGGTCGGCCTCGGCCTGTTCCACCATCACGGGGACGGCCTCGTAGGCTTCCTGGCAGATCTCGCGCAGGCTGATCGGGGTGATCACCGCGTCGCCGAGCTTGCGGGCGAGCTGGAACGACAGCGCCGCCGACAGATTGTCGTGGCGCAGGATCACCGCGTCGAGCAGCGAGCTCAGCGCCGGCTCGTTGCGGCAGGCCGCCAGGGCCTCGTTGCACAGCGCCGCCCACACCGGCGGGGGCCCATCCGGACGAACCAGCTCCAATGCCTGCGCCATCACCGCGTCTCCCCATTCCGAGCCAGCATGGCCTTGGCCAACGGCTCGGGAAGCTGCCCTTCGCACGCCATATGGTACGCCCGAAAGAGCATCGCCACTGTTATCAGGTCCTGAACACGGCCGGCGAGCGCCTGTTCCAGGGCGTCGCGAAAGGGAATCCGGGCCATCGCGAGGGCTTCGGTGGGGTCCGGCGACGCCGCTTCCTGGCTGAGGCCGGTGGCGATGAAGCCGTATCCGCGCTCGTCGGTGACCGAGTTGGAGAGCTGGAAACGCAGGACCTCGGTCCACTCCGCCGCCTCCAGGCCGGTCTCTTCGCGCAGCTCGCGCCGGGCGCCCTCGAGGGGGTCCGATCCCACCGGCGCGCCGCCCTCGGGAATCTCCCAGCTGTAGTCGCCGAGGGGAAAGCGGTGCTGGCCGACCAGCACGATGCGGCCGTCGGGCAGAATGGGCAGCACCCCGATCGCCAGGTTCCGGAAGCCGACCACGCCATAGACCGTCCGGGCGCCGGTCGGCGCCTCCGCGTGGTACTCCCGCACCCGGATCCAGGGGTTCTGGTAGACCTCCCGCTGGTCCAGCGCGCGCCATCCCCGCCCGGTCGGGGCCATCCATTCAGGTGGGGGCTTGGTCTCGGCCATGGGCTCGGCTTGCGGTGGAAGGCGGGGCCTTATACCTGAACCCCGCCCCGTCTCACCCCAGAGGTCGCCGTGAAGCCTTCCGTTCCCGCCGCGCCGGCCTTCGGCGATCCCGTAGAGGTCGCCCGTCCCTCGCCCGACACCCTGGCCCTGATGGCGCGCCGCCGGTCGGGCTCCGCCCCTCAGCTGGTCGCCCCGGCGCCGACGCCCGACCAGCTGGAGGCGCTGCTGCGCCTGGCCGCCCGGGCCCCGGACCACGGCAAGCTGTTCCCCTGGCGGTTCCTGATCCTGAAGGGCGAGGCCAAGGCCGCCCTGGTGCATGGCCTCGAGCGCCTGGCCGCGGACCAGCCGAACCCCGACAAGGCCCTGGCCGCGCTGGCCAAGCTGCGCAACCCGCCGCTGACCGTCGCGGTGATCTCGCGGGTGATCGAGTGCAACATCCCCGAGTGGGAACAGGTGCTCTCCTCGGGCGCGGTCTGCATGAACCTGCTGATCGCGGCGGACGCCATGGGCTATGGCGCCAACTGGATCACCGACTGGTACGCCTACGACGAGCACGCCCTGCGGCTGCTGGGCCTGGAGCCGGGCGAGCGGGTGGCCGGCTTCGTGCACCTGGGGAGCTTGCCCGAGCCCCCGCTGGAGCGCGTCCGCCCCGAGCTCAACAAGCTGACGGCGGAGTGGACTCCTCCGCCTTCGGAACTTTAGACGCTGGCGCTAAGCCGCTGTTAAGGCGCTGTTAGCCATGGTGGCCGGATTGCGATCCGGAGCTTTCGTGATGGCCGGCCGTCTCTTTCGTCTCGTGTACGCAAGCCGCTGGGCCAATGTGCTCGGCGAGGACATCGAAGCGGCCCTGCACAGGATCGTCGCGGCCTCCATCGGCAGGAACCGCCTGGCCGACGTCACCGGCCTGCTGCTCGCCCACGACGGCTGGTTCGTCCAGGCGCTGGAGGGCCCCGAGGACCAGGTCCGCCAGCTGATGGCGCGGATCGGCCAGGATCGTCGCCATCGCGAGGTGCGGGTGATCAGCGCGGCCAGCGCGGACTCGCGCCTGTTCAAGGACTGGAACATGGCCGGGGCGCGGCTGGGCCGCGCGGCCGACCCCCTGCTGATCGAGCTCGGGCAGGTCGCCCGCTTCGACGCCGCCCGGCTGGACCCGGTCGGCGCCCTGGGCCTCCTGATCCACGCCGGCGAGGCCGAGCGGCGGCGCGAACTGAAGGACCTCGGCCTGCCGCGCGCCGGCTGAGCCAAAGCAAAACGGCGGGGCCGACCCTCGCCAACCCCGCCGCTTCGCTGCCTGATCCTGAACCGGAGGCTATTCCGCCAGCGCGGGCTCGCCCGATTCGGCCGCGGGCGTCTCGCCCTCGGATCCGCCGGCCGACTCGATCTCGAAGGCGATCTTGCCGTCCTTGAGCATGACCTTGACGTGGCCGCCGCGCACCAGCTTGCCGAACAGGATGTCGTCGGCCAGGGGTTTCTTGATGTTCTCCTGGATCACCCGGGCCAGAGGCCGGGCGCCGTAGAGCTCGTCGAAGCCGTTCTTGGCCAGCCAGTCGGCCGCGTCCTCGTCCAGCTCGATGGTGATGTGCCGGTCGGCCAGCTGGGACTCCAGCTGCATGACGAACTTGTGCACCACCTGGCGGATGATCTCCGGGGTCAGGGCCTTGAAGGCGACGATGGCGTCCAGGCGGTTCCTGAACTCGGGCGAGAACAGCCGCTTGATCGCCTGGTCCTCTTCCTCCTCGGCGCGGCCGCGGCCGAAGCCGATCGACTGGCGCTGGGCGTCCGAGGCGCCGGCGTTGGTGGTCATGATCAGGATGACGTTCCTGAAGTCGACCTTCTTGCCGACCGCGTCGGTCAGCACCCCGTGGTCCATCACCTGCAGCAGGATGTTGAAGACGTCCGGGTGGGCCTTCTCGATCTCGTCCAGCAGCACCACCGCGTGCGGATGCTGGTCCACCGCGTCGGTGAGCAGGCCGCCCTGGTCGTAGCCGACATAGCCCGGAGGGGCGCCGATCAGCCGGCTGACCGTGTGCCGCTCCATGTACTCCGACATGTCGAAGCGCAGCAGCTCGATGCCGATGGTCGAGGCGAGCTGGCGCGCCGCCTCGGTCTTGCCGACGCCGGTCGGGCCCGAGACCAGGTAGCAGCCGATGGGCTTCTGCGGATCGCGCAGGCCCGCGCGGGCCATCTTCATGGCGGTGGCCAGCTGGTCCAGGGCCTGGTCCTGGCCGAACACCACCCGCTTGAGGTCGTTCTCGAGCTGCCTCAGGGACTCGGTGTCGGACTTGGACACGGACTTGGGCGGGATGCGGGCGATCTTGGAGACCACCGCTTCCACTTCCTTGACCCCGATCACCTTCTTGCGACGGCTCTCGGGCACCAGCATCTGCGAGGCGCCCGCCTCGTCGATGATGTCGATGGCTTTGTCGGGCAGCTTGCGGTCGGTGATGTAGCGCGCCGACAGCTCCACCGCCGCCTTCACCGCGTCGTTGGTGTAGCGCAGCTTGTGGAACTCCTCGTAGTAGCTCTTCAGCCCCTTGAGGATCTTGATCGAGTCCTCGATCGTCGGCTCGTTCACGTCGATCTTCTGGAACCGGCGCACCAGGGCGCGGTCCTTCTCGAAGTGCTGGCGGAACTCCTTGTAGGTGGTCGAGCCCATGCACCGGAGGGTGCCGGAGGCCAGGGCCGGCTTCAGCAGGTTGGAGGCGTCCATCGCCCCGCCCGAGGTCGCGCCCGCACCGATCACCGTGTGGATCTCGTCGATGAACAGGATGGCGTCGGCGTGGTTCTCCAGCTCCTTGACCACCTGCTTGACCCGCTCTTCGAAGTCGCCGCGGTAGCGGGTGCCGGCCAGCAATGCGCCCATGTCCAGCGAATAGATGGTCGCGCCCGACAGCACGTCGGGAACCTGGTGGTTGATGATCTTGCGGGCCAGGCCCTCGGCGATGGCGGTCTTGCCGACGCCCGGCTCGCCGACCAGCAGCGGGTTGTTCTTGGTCCGCCGGCACAGGATCTGGATGCAGCGCTCGACCTCGGGCTCGCGGCCGATCAGGGGATCGACCTTCCCCTGGCGGGCCTTCTCGTTGAGGTTCACGCAATAGGCTTCCAGCGCCTCGCCGCCGCTCTTGACGGGCGCCTTCTCGTCGGCGTCGCCCTCGGTGGATCCCTTGACCGCGCGGGTTTCGGAGGCTCCGGCCTTCTTGGCGATGCCGTGGGCGATGAAGTTCACCGCGTCGTAGCGGGTCATGTCCTGCTCTTGCAGAAAGTAGGCGGCGTGGCTCTCGCGCTCGGAGAAGATGGCCACCAGGACATTGGCGCCGGTCACTTCTTCGCGACCGGAAGACTGCACATGGATCACCGCGCGCTGGATGGCGCGCTGGAAGCCGGCCGTCGGCTTGGCCTCCTCGCCGTTCTCCACGACGAGCGACTTCAGCTCGGTGTCCAGATAGTTGATCAGGTTCTTCTTGAGCGCGGGCAGCTCGACGTCGCAAGCCCGCATGACGCCGGCGGCTTCCTGGTCGTCGATCAGCGACAGCAGCAGGTGCTCGAGCGTTGCGTACTCGTGCCGGCGCTGGTTGGCGTAGGCCACCGCGCGGTGGAGGGTCTCCTCAAGGTTACGCGAGAATGATGGCACTGAGGTCTCTCAATCTTTTTCCATGGTGCACTGGAGCGGGTGCTGATGCCGGCGCGCCGTGTCGATCACCTGGGTCACCTTGGTTTCGGCCACCTCGTAGGTGAATACGCCACAGACGCCGACGCCGTGTTGGTGCACATGGAGCATGATCCTCGTCGCCTCTTCGCGCGACTTGTTGAAGAACCTCTCCAGCACGTACACGACGAACTCCATCGGCGTGTAGTCGTCGTTCAGCAGCAACACTCGATACAGGGACGGCTTCTGGGTCTTCGGCTTGACCTGCGTGACCGCGGCCGAGCCGACGCCGTTGTTCTCATCCCCTGCCTTACGGACGGCCATCGTTCTTTCTGACTCTCCGAAAGGCGGAGCGCCCCGCCCTCCGACTCCGATTAGATATGTAAACAGTCCCGATATGGAAGGCCGAACTTCTACGCCACGCTACATGAACGGCGAATGGACGCAGGCCGGGCACACCTGACAGCATCGACTCCGGCCACGCTCACGCCACGCCGCGCCAGACGCAAAACGGGCCCGGAACGTCGCCGTTCCGGGCCCGCCAGATCGATCCGCTTGCGGACCGGCGTTACCGGACGGCGAAGTCGGCCGCGGCGGCCGCGACGCGGTCGTTGAGCGGCTTCATCGAGCGCTGCATCGAGGCGGTGAAGCTGTCGGACCAGCGGCCCAGCTCGGCGATGTAGGACTCGACCGCGAACTTGGCGTAGCCGGTCTGAATGTCGAAGGCTTCCTGGACCGACTTGGCGGTGGCCAGCTTCTTGGCGGTGACCAGGTGATCTTCCAGGGCCTTCTTGCCATAGGCGGCGGCCTGGGCGCTGAGGGTCTGGGCGCCCTCGGCGGCGGCGCCGACGGAGTCGGCCAGGGCTTCGAGGTTCAGCTTCGAGTTGACGGCGATGCCGTCGAAGGCCGCGATGGAGCGGTCGACGGTGGTCTTGAAGGTGTCGTAGCCGAAGTCGGCGGCCTGATCGGCCGCGGCCTTGGCGCTCTGGGCGGTGGTCGCCATGGGAAGGGGTCTCCTGCGGTGGGCCGGCAGCGCTCGGCCCCAATTTGCTGCAGTGCGGAATGTGGCGCCTGCGAAGACGCCCGTCAAGGAAATATTGTGCGGTGCACAAAAGCTTGATCCGGCCCGCGCAGCCTGCCCGGACGGCCCCTTTCAGGCTCTCCCGCGACCGGGGTTAACCCTGCAAGGAGGCCCTATGTCGCAGGCCGCTCACAGGTTTTTAACTTTGACGTAATGCGGCCTAGGCCATGTTAGCGTCCGGTTGGCGGCGTCCTTGTTGAGCCGCTGTGTTCATCGGACGGACGCCCATGGTCAACTTCGCCCGCCGCGCTTTCGCGTTCCTGTCGCTCGTGATCCTGGCCTCCGCGGCCCTGGTCCAGCCGGCCGCGGCCCAGATTCCCTATGTGAACCTGCTGTTCGGCCAGCCGCGCTACGCCGCCTATGTGATGGACGCCAACACCGGCGAGGTGCTCTACGAGAAGAACGCCGACAGCCCGCGCTATCCCGCGTCGATCTCCAAGCTGATGACGCTGTACCTCACCTTCGAGGCGCTGCAGGCGGGAAAGCTCTCGCTTTCCGACCGGGTCTATGTCTCCAGCCACGCCGAGTCCGTGGCGCCCACCCGGCTGGGCGTCCGCGTCGGCGACAGCGTCTCGGTGGACGAGGCGATCCGGGCCATGACCGTCAAGTCCGCCAACGACATGGCCGTGGCCATGGCCGAGAAGATCGGCGGCACGGAAGGCAAGTTCGCCGCCCTGATGACCCTGCGGGCTCAGGAGCTGGGGATGAACAACACGCAGTACGTCAACGCCTCGGGCCTGCCCGACCGCCGCCAACTGTCGACCGCCCACGACATCGCCATCCTGGCGCGCGCCCTGATGCGCGACTTCCCGCAGTACTATTCGTACTTCAGCCTGCGCTCCTTCGACTTCCGCGGCCGAAACATCGCGGGCCACGACCACCTGCTGGGCGCGGTGCCGGGCGTGGACGGCCTGAAGACCGGCTACACCGCCGCCTCGGGCTACAACCTGGCCACCTCGGCCGTGCGCGGCGGCACGCGGATCATCGGCGTGGTGCTGGGCGGCTCCTCCGTCGCCACCCGCGACCAGCACATGGAAGACCTGATCAACACCAGCTTCAACGTGCTGCACGACCGCACCCTGGGCCAGCGTCTCACCGTCGCCGACAACCTGCACGAGCCGGTGCCCTCCGGCCCGATCACCCGTCCCTCCGTGGAAGAAGGCGACGGCGACCAGGCCGGCCTGCAGATCGTGGTGGGCGACGACGCCACCCGCGCCCTGTTCTCGCCCCCCGAGGTCCGGCCCGCCGTCTTCCATCGCCCCGCCGCCGAATCCTGCCGCAACGTGCGCGTGACCAGCGTGAAGCGCGGCCGCCACGGCCGCCGCACCCGCGTCTCCACCACCGAGCGCAAGTGCGAAGGCCCCCACGTCACCGAGGCGGTGGACGAGCGTCACTGCACGCGGAGCCACGGCCGCCATCATGCCCGCTGCGAATCCTCGGCCAGGGCCGTCAGGGTCTCCGACGAGGAGGTCTCCCGCCACGGCCGGCGCGAGCATCACGCCCGCCACGAGCAAGCCAGTTCGGACGGCGCCCATCACAGCCGCCGCCGCCGCCACGGCCGGGGCTAGGATCGGAACCTAGAGCCGTCGGCCCAGCAGGCGGTCGCGCGCGGCGTTGAGCTGCGCGGCCAGGCCGTCGGTGCCGCCGTGGTCCGGGTGGGCCTGGCGCATCAGCCGGGCGTAGGCGATCCTGATCTCCTCGACCGTCGCCCCCTCCTCCACCCCCATGATCGAGCGGGCCTCGGACAGGGTCATGCGCTCGGAGGACCGGGGCGGCTGCGGCCTGGGCCTGGGCTTGGGCTCCAGCTTCCGCTGGCTGCGCGCGCCCAGCAACAGGGCGCAACCGATCACCAGCAGCGCGAACGCCTCGGGCCAGTCGGTCTTGATGGCCAGGAAGGCCGCCGCCGCGAAGGCGCCGATGGCCAAGAGCCCCGCCCCCGTACGCCAGTCCCCGCGCGCCAGCATGGGCTGGCCCTGGCCGCGCAATATGACGTAGCCGAGCAGCGCAAGGGCGAACAGGATCAGGGACATGGCGAAGCTTTGGTCTGTCCTCGGAACGGGCGCGACAACAAAATTCGGAATCTCCGCGGCGTTCTAACCGGCGCCCTCAGATGCTAGATGCCGCCCTGATGACGCCGTTCCAACTGCCCATCGTCCGAAACCTCGCCGAGCTGCGCGCCCGGGTGCGGGGCTGGCGCGCCGAGGGCGAGCGGGTGGGCCTGGTCCCCACCATGGGCGCCCTGCACGAGGGCCACCTGTCGCTGGTGCGCCGGGCCAAGGAGACCGCCGGCCGGGTGGCGGCCAGCATCTTCGTCAATCCGACCCAGTTCGCGCCGGGCGAGGACTTCGCCGCCTATCCCCGCGACGAGAGCCGCGACGCCGAGCTGCTGGCCTCGGTCGGCTGCGACCTGCTCTACGCCCCGCCGACCGAGGCGATCTATCCGGAGGGATTCGCCACCACGGTCGCCGTGTCCGGCGTCTCGGCCGAGCTCGAGGGCGCCCATCGCCCCACCCATTTCGCCGGCGTGGCCACGGTGGTGGCCAAGCTCCTGATCCAGGCCGAGCCCGACCTCGCCGTGTTCGGCGAGAAGGACTACCAGCAGCTGCTGGTGATCCGCCGCATGGCCCGCGACCTCGACCTGCCGGTGGAGATCGTCGGCGCCCCGACCGTGCGCGAGCAGGACGGCCTCGCCCGCTCCTCGCGCAACGCCTACCTCTCCGAGGACGAGCGGGTGCTGGCCGGGCGGCTGAACCTGGTGCTGGCGGCCATGGCCGGGGCCCTGTCGGCCGGCGTGGATGTCGCGGAGGCCGAGGCCGCCGCCCGCCAGGCGCTCAAGGACATCGGGATCGAGGAGGTCGACTACATCGAGGCCCGCGGCGCCGAGGACCTCCGCCCCCTGGGCCCGGGGCCCGTCCAGGCGGCCGCCCGCGTCCTGGCGGCCATCCGCGTGGGCAAGACCCGGCTGATCGACAACATGGCGGTGGACTGAGCCTCAGCCCCTCACCAGGCCCCGATCTCCCTGAGCCGCCTGGCCAGCTCCGGCGGCGCGGCGTCCTCGTTGAACCCGGCCAGGTCCGCCGGCGCCTCGCGGTCGTCCAGATAGCGCCAGCCCTGGAACGGCCGGCGCGGCGAGGACTGAACCCGCACCACCTCCGGATCCAGCGTCACCTCGCAGCGCGCGGCCACGCCCGCCCCCACCGTGTCGATGGCCCGGATGCGCTGGCGGCAGAGGATGAAGCCCTTGAACACCCGGTAGAGGGAGCCGCCGTCCAGCAGCTCGTCCGCCCGCTTGGGCGTCTGGCGGGTGCGCATCTTCCACGGCAGCCGGTCGCCCTCGCCGCGCCGCCACTCCAGCAGCTCCTCGACGGTGTCGCAACCCACGCAGAGCTTGATCAGATGCAGCGCCATGGCCCTTGAGAGCCGTCTCAGGCCGGCTTGTCCAGACGCGCCAGGATCGCACCCTCGGAAACCTGTGAACCGGTCTCGGCGGCGAGCTCGGCCACCGTCCCGTCGAACGGCGCGGTCAGCACGTGCTCCATCTTCATGGCCTCCAGGGTGACCAGCGGCTCGCCGCGCGCCACGACCTGGCCCGCCTTCACCTGGACCGCCACGATGCGCCCGGGCATGGGCGAGCGGATCACGCCGTCGCCGCCCCCGGCGTCCCCGGCCGCGCCGCCCTCCGCGCCGCCGAAGGCGAAGGCCTGGCCGGCCTCGAAGACGACCAGCCGGGACCCCTCCCGCGCCACGGTCAGGCCCGAACCCGCGTCCTCGCCCAGATCGACCGCGATGGCGCGGCCCTCGAACGACAACACCCCCCGCCGGACAGGCGCGGCGTTCAGGCGAAAGCCGGTCAGGCCGGTCCAGGGCGAGCGCTCGCCGGCGGCGGCCTCGGCCAGACTCGCGCCGGCGGCGGCGTTCAGGACCTCGGAGGAGGGCTCGGACGGGGGCAGCAGGGCCTCCAGCCGCGCCTCGATGAAGCCGGTGTCCACGGCGCCCGCCACGAAGTCCGGGTGGCCGAGGCAGCGGGCCAGGAAGCCGGCGTTGGTCTTCACCGGCCAGACCTCGACCTCGGCGCAGGCGCCTTCCAGCGCTGCGGCGGCGGCCGTCCGCCCAGGGGCGTGGGCGATCAGCTTGGCGATCATCGGATCGTAGAAGGGCGTGATCACGCCCCCCAGCACCACCCCGCCGTCCACCCGCACCTGGCCGGGCAGCCGGAAGTGCGTCAGCGGCCCGGTCGAGGGCAGGAACCCCGCGCCCGGCGCCTCGGCGTAGAGGCGCGCCTCGATGGCGCAGCCGCTCAGCCGGATCTCGTCCTGGGCCAGCGGCAGGGGCTCGCCGGAGGCGGCGCGCAGCTGCCATTCCACCAGGTCCACCCCGGTGACCGCCTCGGTGACCGGATGCTCGACCTGCAGGCGGGTGTTCATCTCCATGAACCAGACGCGGTCGGCCCTCAGCCCCTCGGAGCCGTCGGCGATGAACTCCACCGTCCCGGCCCCGACATAGCCCACGGCCTCGGCCGCCTTTACCGCCGCGGCGCACACCGCCGCGCGCACCTCGGTGGGCATGCCGGGCGCGGGAGCCTCCTCGATCACCTTCTGGTGGCGGCGCTGCAGCGAGCAGTCGCGTTCGAACAGGTGCACGACCCTGCCCTGGCCGTCGCCGAACACCTGCACCTCGATGTGCCGGGGGCGGCTGACGTAAGTTTCCAGCAGCACCCGGTCGTCGCCGAACGCCGCCTTGGCCTCACGCCGGGCGCTCTGCAGCGCCGCCGCGAACTCCCCGCCGCGCTCGACCTTGCGCATGCCCTTGCCGCCGCCGCCGGCCACCGCCTTGATCAGCACCGGATAGCCGATGCGGTCGGCCTCGGCCTTCAGCCGCGCCTCGGACTGATCCTCGCCCAGATACCCCGGGGTCACTGGCACGCCCGCCTCGGCCATCAGCCGCTTGGCGGCGTCCTTCAGACCCATCGCGCGGATCGCCGCCGGCGGCGGTCCGACCCAGGTGAGGCCGGCCGCCAGCACCGCCTCGGCGAAGTCGGCGTTCTCCGAGAGGAAGCCGTAGCCCGGATGGATCGCCTCGGCGCCTGTCTCCTTCGCCGCCGCGAGGATCGCGGCGATGTTCAGGTAGGACTCGCGCGGCGGCGCT
>JANWHQ010000097.1 GCA_025450315.1 Caulobacteraceae bacterium | reverse complement strand
GACTTCGAGCCGGGTGAACTGGAGCGCGCCGAGGAGCGGCTGTTCGCCCTGCGCGCCATGGCCCGCAAGCTGGGCGTGGGGGTCGAGGCCCTGCCGGCCGAGCGGGTGCGCCTGGCCCAGGCGCTGCGCGGCGTCGAGACCGCCGCCGACGACCTCAAGGCCGCCGAGCAGGAGGCCTTTTCCGCCCGGGCCGCCTACATGGCCTCCGCCCAGGCGCTCACCGCCGCGCGCGCGGCCGCCGGCGAGCACCTGGCCCGCGCGGTCCAGGCCGAGCTCGGCCCGCTGAAGCTCGACAAGGCCCGCTTCCGGGTGGGGATCGAGCCCGTGGCCGAGGGCCAGGCCGGCCACTCGGGCATGGACCGCGTCGCCTTCGAGGTCTCGACCAATCCCGGCGCGCCCTTCGGCGGGCTCGGCGACATCGCCTCGGGCGGCGAGCTCGCCAGATTCGCCCTGGCGCTGAAGGCGGCCCTGGCCGGGCGCGGGGAGGGCCCCTCGCCGGTGATGATCTTCGACGAGGTCGACCAGGGGGTCGGCGGGGCGGTGGCCGACGCGGTGGGCCTGAGGCTCAAGCGGCTGGCCGAGAACGCCCAGGTGCTGGTGGTGACCCACAGCCCCCAGATCGCCGCCCGCGCCGACGCCCACTGGCGGGTGGCCAAGTCCGGCGACGGCGGCCAGGTCAGGACCACCGTGACCAGCCTGGAGTCCGCCGACCGCGAGGAGGAGATCGCCCGCATGCTCGCCGGCGCCGAGATCACCGACGCCGCCCGCGCGGCCGCCAGGGCCTTGATGCATGCGTAATTTCCTCTCCCGTGGGGAGAGGAAGGGGCCCGCGCCGCAGGCGTGGGAAGGTGAGGGGGTCGGTCCTCTCGGCCCTACCCCCTCATCCTCCCATTGCTGCGCAATGGGCCCCTCCTTCTCCCTACGGGAGAAGAAAGTTATGCCTGCCGCATGGCCCTAGATCCGAAGCCGGTCGACGCCCTGACCGAATCCGAAGCCGCAGACGAGCTGACGCGGCTGGCCGACGAGATCGCGGCCCACGACATCCGCTATTACCAGGACGAGGCGCCGACGGTGTCGGATGCGGCGTACGACGCGCTGAAGCAGCGCAACGCCGCCATCGAGGCGCGCTTCCCGCACCTGGTCCGCGAGAATTCCCCGAGCCTGAAGGTCGGCGCCGCGCGGGCCGAGAAGTTCGCTCCGGTCGAGCACGGCACGCCGATGCTGTCGCTGGACAACATGTTCTCCGAAGCGGAGGCGCTCGAGTTCGACGCCCGCATCAAGCGCTTCCTGCGCCTGCCCGACGAACCGATCGCCTACACCGCCGAGCCCAAGATCGACGGCCTGTCGGCCTCGCTGCGCTACGAAAAGGGGCTCCTGGCGCAGGGCGCCACCCGCGGCGACGGGCGGGTGGGCGAGGACGTCACCGCCAACCTGCGCACGCTCAAGGAGATCCCGCACCGGCTCAAGGGCTCGGGCTGGCCGGAGGTGATCGAGATCCGCGGCGAGGTCTATCTGGGCCACGCCGAGTTCGCGGCCCTGAACGAGGCGGCCCTTGCGGCCGGCGAGCGCACCTACGCCAATCCGCGCAACGCCGCCTCGGGCTCCCTGCGCCAGATCGATCCCTCGATCACCGCGCGCCGGCCGCTGCGCTTCTTCGCCTATGCCTGGGGGCTGGTGTCGGCGCCCTTCGCCGAGACCCAGTGGCAGGCGCTGCAGGCGCTGAAGGCCTGGGGGTTCCAGATCACCCCGCAGGCGCGCCGGGTGGAAGGGGCCGAGGGCCTGATCGCCGCCTACCGCGAGCTGGAGGCCGAGCGGCCGCACCTGGGATTCGACATCGACGGGGTGGTCTACAAGGTCGACCGGCTGGACTGGCAGGGCCGCCTCGGCTTCGTCTCCCGCTCGCCGCGCTGGGCCATCGCCCACAAGTTCCCCGCCCAGCAGGCCCGCACGGTGCTGGAGGGCATCGAGATCCAGGTGGGCCGCACCGGCTCGCTGACCCCCGTCGCCAGGCTGCATCCGGTCACCGTCGGCGGCGTGGTGGTCAAGAACGCCACCCTGCACAACGCCGACGAGATCGCGCGGCTGGACGTGCGCATCGGCGATACCGTGGTGCTGCAGCGCGCCGGCGACGTGATTCCCCAGATCCTCCGGGTGATCCCCGAGGAGCGGCCCAGGGACGCCCAGCCCTACCGGTTCCCCGAGGTCTGCCCCTGCCACCTGAAGACCCCGGTGGCGCGCGAGACCACCTCGGGGGGCGCCGAGACGGTGGTGCGCCGCTGCACCGGCGAGTTCGCCTGCCCGTTCCAGCGCGTCGAGCACCTGAAGCACTTCGTTTCGCGCCGCGCTTTCGACATCGAGGGGCTGGGCGAGAAGCAGCTGCAGGCCTTCTTCGAGGAGGGCCTGGTCAGGGAGCCGGCCGACATCTTCCGCCTGGCCCGCGACGAGGCGGCGCTGCAGGCGCTGCGCGAACGCGAGGGCTATGGCGAGACCTCGGTGCGCAACCTGGCGGCCTCGATCGAGGCGCGCCGCAGGATCTCGCTGGACCGATTCATCTACAGCCTGGGCGTCCGCCACATCGGCGAGACCACCGCCATCACCCTGGCGCGCGGCTACGGCTCGGCGTCCGCCTTCCTGAAGGCCATGGACGAGGTGGCCGCCCGCGACGAGGCCGCCATGGCCGAGCTCGACGCCCTGGACCAGGTGGGCGAGGCGGTGATCGAGGCGGCGGCGGCCTATTTCGCCGAGGACCACAACCGACGCATCGTCCAGGCCCTGGTCGAGCAGCTCGACATCCAGGACGCCGAGCAGCCCAAGTCCGACACCGCTGTGGCCGGCAAGACCGTGGTGTTCACCGGCGCGCTGGAGCGCATGACCCGCGACGAGGCCAAGGCCCAGGCCGAGGCGCTGGGGGCCAAGGTGGCGTCCTCGGTGTCCAAGAAGACCGACATCGTGGTGGCCGGCCCGGGCGCGGGCTCCAAGCTCAAGACCGCCGCCGACCTCGGCGTCCAGGTGATGACCGAGGAGGAGTGGCTGGCGATGGTGGCGGGCTGAGGGTGCGTGGTTCGAGACGCCGGCTGGGCCGGCTCCTCACCATGACGAGCTCAATGCCCGCACAGACGGCGTCAACCTGAGGAGGCCGCGTCAGCGGCCGTCTCGAAGGACGCAGGGCGCCCTCAAGCCTCTGCGCCGTCGACCTCGCCGCCCTCGACCTCGTAGACCTCGACCACGTTCGGATAGAAGGCCACGCGGCCGCGCAGGGCGGCCATGGCGGGGTAGGGATCCTCGTAGGCCCAGACCGAGTTCTCGGCCAGCTGGCCGTCCATGTAGATCGTCCAGTAGCTGGCCTGGCCCTTGTAGGGGCACGTGGTCGCCCGGTCGGTCTTGGCCAGGAAGCCCATCTCCACGTCGTCCATGGGGAAGTAGATCACCGGCGGATAGTCGGCTTCCTTCAGGATCAGGGCGTCGTCGGTGTCGGCGATCACATGGTTCTCGAAGCTCGCCTGCACGCGCTTGCGACTGGGCTGCAGGGTGATCGGATGATCGGGGCCGGGGATCTTCATGGGCGGGGCTCCTTCCCGGCGGGGAACGTGCGCTGAACCAATCGGCTCCACAAGCCGTGGCCGGCCGCCGGCTTGTGCAACCCCGGGGGGCATGATCCTCTCGACGAGTCGGTCCGCGCGGGGCCGTTTTCGCGGGCGGGGACGCTTATGTGGAACATCATCACCCTGCTGGGCCTGGTGGTGACGTTGGTGACCGTCTTCCCGGTCGTCGCCCAGCTGAGGCGCCATCCCCGCGGACTGGTCATCCTGTTCTTCGCCGAGATGTGGGAGCGGTTCTCCTACTACGGCATGCGCGGGCTGTTCATCTTCTACCTGACCGAGCACTTCCTGCTCAGCGACGACGTCGCCAACGGCCAGTACGGGGCCTACACCACCCTGGTCTATCTGGTGCCGCTGATCGGGGGCTATGTCGCCGACCGCTACCTGGGCGCCCGCAAGGCGGTGGCCTTCGGGGCGCTGCTGCTGGTCATCGGCCACTTCGGCATGGGCTTCGAGGGCAAGCCCGCGGTCCAGACCCTGAGCTACGGCGGCCACCAGTACGTCTTCCGCGCCCAGGGCCTGATGGAGACCCGCAGCGTCTGCCTGGAGGTGGGCGGCGGTTGCTACAAGGTGGCCGGGGCGCCGGGCGGCGGGGTGCAGGTGGTGGGCCTGGCGGCCTCCGCGCCGCTGCCCCCGGTGCTGGCCAAGGGCAGCTACGTCGAGGGCGTCCGCCAGAACCAGCCGTTCGTCGAGGGCATGTACCTGGCCCTGGCCTTCATCATCATGGGGGTGGGCTTCTTGAAGGCCAACATCTCCTCGATGGTCGGCCAGCTCTATGCCCAGGGCGATCCCCGGCGGGACCCGGGATTCACCCTCTACTATTACGGCATCAATCTCGGCGCGACCTGGGCCAGCATCCTCTGCGGCGCGCTGGGCCAGAGCGTCGGCTGGTGGGCCGGCTTCGGCCTGGCGGGCGTCGGCATGCTGGCGGGCCTGGTGGTGTTCGTGCTGGGCAAGCCGCTGCTCGAGGGGCGCGGCGAGCCGCCCGATCCGGTCCGCCTGGCGCGCCGGATCCTGGGGCCGCTGAAGCTGGAGGGCCTGATCTACGCCCTGGGCCTCGTGGGCGTGGTGGTGGTCTGGCGGCTGGTGCGCGCCTTCGAGCTGATGGGCGGGCTGCTGGGGGCGGCCTGGGTGGTCACCCTGGGCTACCTCGGCTGGTACATGGCCACCAAGTGCGACCGCACCCAGCGCCAGCGGCTGCTGCTGGCCATGGTGCTGCTGGTCGGCTGCATCGTCTTCTTCGCCCTCTACGAGCAGGCCGGCTCGTCACTGAACCAGTTCGCCGAGCGCAACGTGGTCCTGCCGCGAAACGGCTTCTGGACGATCACGGCGCCCCAGGTGCAGTCGTTCAACGGCGCCTTCATCCTGCTCCTCGCGCCGCTGTTCTCGGCGCTCTGGGCGTGGCTGGGCCGGCGGGGCAAGGACCCCGACCCCCTGATCAAGTTCGGCCTGGGCCTGGCCCAGCTCGGCGCGGGCTTCCTGGTGCTGGTCTGGGGCTGCCGGTTCCACGACGCGGCCTTCCGCGTGCCGCTGATCATGATGGTGCTGATCTACCTGTTCCACACCACCGGCGAGATGTGCCTGTCGCCGGTGGGCCTGTCGGAGATGACCAAGCTGGCGCCGGCGGCCCTGATCTCGACCCTGATGGCCACCTGGATGCTGGCCACCTCGGCGGCCCAGTTCCTGGCCGGCAAGATCGCCCAGCTGACCTCCGCCGACACCGTCGCCGGCCAGGTGCTGGACCCCGGCAAGGCCCTGGCCACCTACGCCAGGGTCTATACCGAGCTCGGCTGGATCGGTGTGGGGGCCGGGGTGGTGATGCTGGCGCTCAGCCCCTTCCTCAGGCGCTGGGCGCACGAGGTGAAGTGGATCGGCGACCCGCCGGCGCCCGAGCCGGTCCGGCCGGTCAGCTGAAGGTCTTGCGCACCCGGAAGTACAGATAGGGCGCGAAGTCCTCGCGGCGGTCGTCGACATAGGCCAGGCCCGAGGAATTGCGCGGGCCGTCGTAGACGTAGAGCAGCCGCTCGAAGCCGCGGCCGCCCAGGTTGTCCAGCTCCAGGTGCAAGGCCAGGTCGGGCCGGGGCTTGTATTCGAAGAACACGTCGATCCAGGTCTTCAGCTTGGCGACGTCGATCTCGCTGAACCGGTAGTCGGGCTGGGTCCACCGGCTGAACAGGTCGATCCCCCAGCTGGACTTCAGGCGCGGCACGTCCTGGATGAAATGGGCCTGGTAGTCGAACCGGTGCTGGAAGCTGATCGCCCGCGCCCGGCCCGTGGTGGGATCGGTCACCCGCGCGTGGCGCCAGGTCCCCTGGGCCTTGAGCTGGGCGCCCTTCAGTCCGGCGACGTCCAGCGGCACGGTCAGGTTGGCGTCCAGGTCGTCCTCGCGGCCCGAGCCTATGTTGGCCGGCGCGTCATAGACGCCCGTGGGGCTGAAGATCGGCGCCCGGTCGATGGCGTCCTCCAGGAACAGATGCCGGTAGGTGAGCACCGCGACCAGGCCCTTGAAGTGGCGCTCGTAGGCGGTTTCCAGGGCCCAGTCCTGCTGGGGGATCAGGTCGGGGTTGCCGGCCTGCACCGATCCCGAGCCGGTGCCCAGGTTGGACGAGGCGACGAAGGAGGAGAAATCGAGCTGGCCGACCTCGCGCTCCACGCGCACGCGCAGCTGGTTGTCGGCGTTCGGCGACAGGGTGACCAGCAGCCTGGGCTTGGGGAACACCAGGGTCCGCGATAGCACGACGTCGCCGGTGGAGGCGATCTGCGAGGCCTCGGCGCGCAGGCCCGCCTCGACGGTCAGCCGCCTCGAGGGCTTCCAGGTGACGGTACCGGCGGCCTCGCCGCGCTTCTCTGTGACGGTGACGTGGGCGGCGGGCAGCACCTGGGGCGCGTTGTCGACCTCGAGGCTGCTGTCGGAGCCCTGGATGTTGAAGTCCCCCTCCAGCGCGCCCTCGAAACTCAGGTGCGGGCTTTGGGTGTAGCGCAGGACGCCCCGCGCGATGCTCTCGCCGGAGGTGTCGGTCTCGGCGAACAGGTCGTTCTCGCTGGCGCTCATGAAGTGCGAGGGGATGTGCTGGCGGCGCACCCGCTGGATGGCCAGGGTCTCCAGCTCGAGGTCGGGCGTCAGCGCCTTCTCGAAGTGCAGGCCGAGCTCGCCGTTGGCCACGTCCTGGCGGAAGCGCAGCAGCTCCAGCCCCACCGGCGTGATCAGGTGGTCGTCCTCGTTGTCCTTGTAGTTCTGCATGTGCGCCAGGGCGTTGACGCGGAACTTGCCGCCCCACAGCGGGGTCTCGTAGGCGCTGGTGGCGTTGAGCTGGAAGCCGCCGGCCCGCGCGTCCAGGCGCGAGCGGACCAGCACGTCGCCGTTCGCATCGGTGCGCACCCGCTGGCCGCCGCCCGTGCCGTCGTCGACGAACATGTTGGCCAGCAGGCCCGCCTCCAGGGTGCGGCCGTCCGCCTTGCGGGTGATCTCCAGCCGGACCGCCGGCGTCTGGCGCCCGTCGGCGAAGACGTTGTCGGCCACCGCGGCCACGCCGGTGACCCCGCTGGTGGTCTTGCGCACCACATTGGCCAGCACAGTGCGGCCCTGCATGTCGACGCCGGGCGCGCCGCCCCGGATCAGGTCGATGTGGTCGACCTGCGAGGCGGGGATGCGCTGCAGGATCGAACCCAGGTCGTCGTCCTTGCTGGTGGGCCGATCGCCGTCGATCAGCACATTGCCGGCCGCGTCGGAAAAGCCGCGCACCTGCGCGCCGGCGTCGAAGGCGAAGCCGGGCAGGCGGTTGATCATGTCCATGGCGGTGTTCGCCTGCATCGCGGCGAAGAACGAGGCCGGATAGCGCACCACGCTGACCGCCCCCGTCGCGGCCGGCTGCGAAGGCGCCGGCGCCGGCGCCGGAACCGAGGCCACGGCCGCCGCCGCGGCCAGCCCAAGACTGCTGAGGAACATCATGCCCAACCCGTTCCTCCCCCCCGGATCACGCATGAGGCGCGTCGCGCGCCCGCGCCAGTTAATTGCAAGACAGGTTCGGCATTAGGTAGCAAACACACCAAGAGGCCAGCTGCGCCCTCCGGGGGTCCGGAGGTATTTTGGCGTCATGGGACACAAGGCCGTTGGCGTTCCGGTGCTGGTCAAGACGCTGCGCCGGACCTACGCCCGCAAACTCGGGATGTTGCACGCCAAGGCCGGCGACCAAGCCCAGCTGACGGCCGATCTTGAGCACCTGGCAGCCGTGATCCTGATGTTCTGGCCGGCTCAGGACTTCACCGAGATTAAGCCCGTCAGGCCCCACGCCAGCCACAAGGGAGGCCAGACCGGCGCGGTGTGGCTTACAGCGGCCCTGGACTTGCTTAGGACGGCCGAGGAGCCTCTGACGGCTCAGGAGATCGTGACGCGCATCATGGCTGCGCGCGGTGAGACCGTGAACGCAGATAGCCGCGCCTTCGTGTCCGCCGAGTGCTCACTGATCGCCGCGCTAGGCCGGCGTCGTGGCGCCTACGTCATCAGGATTGGCAGGCATCGGCCGTTTCGCTGGGCGCTGCTCAGATCAAGATGTGGATGACGGTGAACAAGTCGTCGGATAGACGACAACTTACGTCCACCCATAAAGTCCTTTGAGTTCAGTTTCTTACGTTATGTCCGCACGTCGCGATTGGCGACGCAGGCATTTGGTCGCTCTTTGGTGTCGTCACCCAAGAGGCCACCATGACCTTTCCAGAACCCCTCCAACTCGTTGAGGCGACCGCCTTCGTGGGCGTGGTCTTCAAAGGCATTGAGGCGATCCTGAAAGTGATCCTGAGAAAGCGTTAGGCGGCGGCGGAGTCCAGCCGTAGGGGGATACCGCCAGGCTCGCCGGCCGCAGAAAATCCCTGGCGCGCCGGCCTCCCCGACGCCAAAATCGGCGGCGGAACTGGAGCTGGCCGCATGAAGCTGTTCGCCGCCGCGCCCCTGGCCGTGGCGCTGCTCGCGCCGGCCGCCGGATCCCTGGAGGTCTCGGCCGTCAGCGTCGGCCACATCTGCAGCGCCGAGCGGATCTATGTGGCCAACAAGGGGCCCCGCAGGATCGCGTTCATGCCCGGCATCGGCACGGGCGGCTTTGCGGTGCGCACCACCAGCCCCGAGGCCCAGAGGTGGTTCGACTACGGGATCCAACTCTACCACGCCTTCTACCACGCCGACGCCCGGCTGGCCTTCGACAAGGCCGTGGCGGCCGATCCGGGCTGCGCCCTGTGCCTGTGGGGCCAGGCCCTGTCGCGTGGGCCGACCATGAACTTCGACGTCGATGCGGCCGACTCCAAGGCCGGGCTCGACATGGCCAGAAAGGCCCTGGCGGCCTCCAGGCCCGAAGAGGAGCGCCGCCTCTCCCGGGCGATGATCGACCGCTACCAGGGCGACCAAAAGGCCGCCGCCACCGAACAGAGGTTCGCCGCCGCCCTGCTGGCGGCCGCGGGCAAGGACCCGGCCGCGACCGACATCCGGCTGATCGCCGCCCATGCGCTGATGACCGCCGGCCGCCGCGGCGACCAGAACGCGGCCATGGGGGTTGAGGCCCGGAGCCTCATCCTGCCGATCCTCAAGGCCCAGCCCGACAACACCGCCGCCATCCACTACTACATCCACGCCACCGAGTTCGCCGGCGACCCGGCCGACGCCTTGCCCTATGCCGAGCGGCTGGCGGCCCTGGCCCCCGGGGCCAGCCACCTGATCCACATGGCGTCGCACACCTACATCCACGTCGGACGCTACGAGGATGTGGCGGCGCTGAACGCCCGGGCGCTGGAGGTGGACGCCGCCCACGCCAGGGCCACCGACGCGCCGGGCGTGCTGGGCTCGCCCGACTACTATCCGCACAACCTCAGCTTCGGCATGGCCGGGGCCATGATGGCCGGCGATGGGACGCTGGCGGTGAGGTTCGCCGACGACGCCAAGGCGGCGTTCCCGCCGGGCGGCCGGGCCGAGATGCTGCAGGGCCGTGCCGCCGACGCGGCCAGGACCTTCGCCGCCGCCGCCCAGCTGCAGGAGGGCGCCAAGTGGGGGATGGACCCGCCGCCCTTCTGGTACCCGGTGCGACGCAGCGTGGCCGCCGCCGAGCTCAAGGCCGGCCGCGACGCCGACGCCCTGCGCCAGGCCGACGCCAGCCTCAGGACCTGGCCCGGCGACGCCCTGGCCCTGCAGGTGCGCGCCCTGGCCGAACGCAAGCTGGGCCAGACGGCCAGGTCCGAGGCCGACGAGGCCGCCTCGCGCGCGGCCTGGCACGGGATCGCGGGCGGGGAGCCGATCGACCTGATCTAGGCGGCGGAGCTCCGGCGCGCCGCCGCTTGCGCCCCCCGTGCAACGAGATACACGGGATGGGCGGCCGGTTCGCGGGCGGAGGTTCGGGTGGACGACAAGGTGACGGCGGTCCTCGAGGCCTATCACGCGCGCATGGCGGACGAGCGTCGGGGCGTCTTTCCCGACGACGGCCCCGGCCAGGGCGGCCCCGACCGCGACCGCGACCGCTACCTGCTGCCGGTGGGGCCGGAGTCCGGCCAGCTGATCAACATCCTGGCCCGCAGCCTGAAGGCTCCCAACATCCTGGAGATCGGCACCTCCTACGGCTATTCCGGCATCTGGCTGGCGGAGGCGGCCCGGGCCTCGGGCGGACAGGTCACCACGCTGGAGCTGCAGGACTACAAGATCGCCTACGCCCGCGAGATGGCCGGGAAGGCGGGCCTGGCCGACCATATCCGCTTTATCCAGGGCGACGCGCTGGCGTCGATCGCCGCCCTGCCGGCCGGCATCGACTTCGTGCTGCTCGACCTCTGGAAGGACCTCTACATCCCCTGCCTGGAGGCCTTCCTGCCCAAGCTCAATCCGGGCGCGATCATCGTGGCCGACAACATCATCTATCCCGGCGGCGACGACGTGCGGCTCTATTCCAAGGCCGTGCGGGCCAAGCCCGGCATGACCAGCATCCTGGTCCCCGTCGGCGCGGGTCTGGAGATCAGCCGCTACGAGCCGGCCTGAGGCCGGGTCCTTCCTCGCGCCAAGCCCTCAAGGAGACCTGATGGCCGCCAGACGCACGCGCCACCCCGCCGCGCTTTTGATGCGGATCCGAACCCTGCACACGTGGCTCGGCCTGCTGATCGCCCCGACGGTCCTGTTCATGGCCACGACCGGCATCCTGCAGATCTACGGCCTGCACGAGGGACGCCCCGGCTACACGCCGCCGGCGCTGATCGAGAAGTTCGGCCGGCTGCACAAGGACCAGGTGTTCGCCCAGGACCGGCATGGGCCGCCGCCCGAGTTCCTGCGGGCGCTGAGGGCCGCCGGCAAGGGCCGGCGGGGCTTCGGCCTGGGGCCGCGGCCCGAGCCTCGCGCGCCCCGTCCGGCGGTGATCCTGCTGAAGGCGTTCCTGACCGCCGCCGCCGTCGGCCTGATCGTCTCGACCCTGCTGGGGCTCTGGATGGCGCTGCGTGAGGGCCAGAAGCGGCTGACCCACGGCCTGCTGCTGCTGGCCGGGGTGGCGATCCCGGTGGTTCTGGCCGCGCTCACCGCCTGACCGGCGGCGGCGCCGCTGCAGGACTTGTCGTGCGAAGGGCATCCCTTCCCGGTCCGGGCGGGATTGGCAGACGACGATGCCCCTTATGTCCGGATTCGGAGATTAAATTGCGGAAAGGTAGGCGTTCTCGGCTTCAGCGGGCCGGCTGGACGGCCTAGGGTCTCGCCGCTTCGACGGGCGACGGAAGGCGAGCCTCCATGACCATCAGATTGTTTGCGGGCGCGATCGCCGTCCTGGCGGCGACCTCTGCGGCGGCGGCCGCGCCTTTGCCGGCGGCACCGGTCTTCCCCAGGGGCGACACGGTCGACGTGATCCAGGGGGTGAAGGTCGCCGACCCCTACCGCGCGCTCGAGAACGCCGACGATCCGGAGGTGAAGGCCTGGAGCGCCGCCGAGAACGCCCGCAGCCGCGCCTATCTCGACGCCCTGCCGGGCCGCGCGGCGGTGGCGGCCAAGCTCCTGCGCCTGACCAAGGCGGCCTCGGCGCAGGCCAATGGCCTGCAGGCGCGCGGCGACCACGTCTTCGCCCTCTACGCCGATCCGGCCAAGCAGCAGCCGTGGCTGATCGTGATGAACGCCGCCGCCGATCCCAAGTCGCGCCGCGACCTGGTCGATCCCAACGCCTTCGATCCGGCCGGCCACACCGAGATCGACTGGTATTCCGCCTCGCCCGACGGATCCAAGGTGGCCGTCTCCCTGTCCAGGAACGGCAGCGAGGACGGCACGCTGCACGTCTACGACACCTCGAGCGGCAAGGAGATCGAGCCCCCCATCGACCGGGTGCAGTATCCCACCGCCGGCGGCGCGGTGGCCTGGAGCGGGGACTCCAAGGGCTTCTGGTACACGCGCTATCCCGACTCCAGCGCGCCTGAGGCTGAACGCCACTTCAACCAGGCCCTCTATCTGCACCGGCTGGGCGAGCCCCTGTCGGACGACAATCTGGTGCTCAGCGCCAGGAACGGCCTGCCGCGCACCGCCGAAATCTATCTCGACCAGGGCCAGGGCGGCGCCGCGGGCCTCGCCAGCGTGGAGTTCGGCGACGGCGGCCAGTACCAGCATTACGTGCTGGAGCCCGACGGAAGCGCCATCCAGATCAGCCATTACGCGGACAAGGTAATCGGCGGCGCGGTGATCGGCCGCGACGGCACGGTCTACGGCGTTTCGCGGCTGAACGCGCCGATGGGCAAGATCGTCAAGCTGAGGGCGCCCTACACCGGCGGCTTCGCCCGGGGCCAGGTGATCGTCGCCGAGCGCAAGGACTCGGCGGTGATCGACGGCGGCGAGTTCACCCAGCCGCTGGCGCTGGGCAATGACCGGCTGTTCGTGAACCGCATCGCCGGCGGCCCCAGCCAGGTCAGCATCAGCGACCTCTCCGGCGGACACGCCGCCGCCCTGCCGCTGCCCGCCGTCTCGGCCGTCAGCGAGATCGACGCCCTGCCCCGGGGCGGCGCCCTGCTCCGCGTCGCCACCTACCTGGACCCGCCCTATTTCCTGCGCTGGAGCCGCACTACGGGCAAGGCGACCAAGACGGCGCTCAGGATGACCTCGCCGATCTCCTTCGCCGACGCGCAGGTGACGCGCATCTTCGCCATCTCCAAGGACGGCACGAAGGTGCCTATCACGGTGGTCAGCAAGAAGGGCATCAAGCTCGACGGCAGCCATCCGGCGCTGCTCTACGGTTACGGCGGCTACGGGGTGAACCAGACCCCCGCGTTCGGCGGCACCAAGATCCGGCTGTGGCTCGACGCCGGCGGCGTCTGGGCCGACGCCAACATCCGCGGCGGCGGCGAATATGGCGAGCTCTGGCACCGCGAGGGCGCCCTGACAAAGAAGCAGAACGTGTTCGACGACTTCTTCGCGGCCGGCCAGACCCTGATCAAGGACGGCTACACCAACCACCGCAAGCTGGGGCTCCTGGGCGGCTCCAACGGCGGGCTGCTGATGGGCGCGATGATCACCCAGCATCCGGACCTGGCCCGCGCGGTGGTCTCGCAGGTGGGTATCTACGACATGCTGAGGGTCGAGCTGGATCCCAACGGCGCCTTCAACGTCACCGAGTTCGGCACGGTGAAGGACCCCGAGCAGTTCAAGGCGCTCTACGCCTATTCGCCCTACCACCACGTCCGGGCCGGCGCGGCCTATCCGGCGGTGCTGATGATGACCGGCGCCACCGACGGGCGGGTCAACCCGATGCAGTCGCGCAAGTTCACCGCCGCCCTGCAGGCCGCCACCAGCTCGGACCGTCCGATCCTGCTGCGCACCAGCCAGGCCTCCGGCCACGGCATCGGCAGTTCGCTGGACGAGCAGATCGCCGAGGCCACCGACCGCAACATGTTCCTGTTCGACCAGCTGGGCATGAACGTCGAGGCTGCGGGCCGATAGGCAGGCGCCGCGGCGCCGTCCCGGCCTCGCCTCGAAAAGGGCGGCCGGGATGGGCGGCTCAGGAGGCCTTGATCCAGGCGTCCTTGGCGTGAGGTTCGGGCGCCGCCTGGAACGGCGGCGGCTCGTCGGTGCCCCAGAACTTCTCGTGGCAGCCGTCGCAGACCGCGTCCATGCCGCTCGACACGCGGTAGACGGTGGCGATGTCCTTGGTGTGGGCGGCCTTCAGCAGGTCGGCCCCGACCTGCTCGAGCACCTTCGCCCGCTCGGCGAACAACCCCGGATTGGCGGCGATGTAGGCCTCGATCTGCCTGGGGCTGGCCGCATCCCAGGTCTGGCGGACGCCCGCATGGGCGGCGTCTTCGCCCAGGATCCTGTCCTGGATGCGCCGCACCTCGAGCTTGGTGGCGTCCGTGGCCAGGATGTGGGACCGGTCGCGCAGCTTGCGGCCGGCCTTGGCCAGCCGGATCCAGTCGGTGGGGGGGATCTTGGCCGCGTCGAGCCCGTCGCCCTTGTCGTTGAAGGCGCGGCTGGTGATGTCCCAGATGGTCTGGGCCTCGGGCTGCATGACCTGGGTCATGCTCTCGTTGATGGTCGGCGTGCGCTCCGGCTGGCCGCAGCCCGCCAGCGCCAGCGCCAGCGCGCCCGTGGCCAAAGCCAGGACGCCCATTCGCTTCAACATCGGATCCACCTCTCCCGCGCCCCGCGCGATCGCCGCGCCGTACGTCTATACGCGCCTTGCGGCGAATTCCCGTGCCCCGGCGGCGCTTGTCGGCCAGAGCTTTGTTGTCACAGTCAACTCATGTCGGCTAGGGTTGTTCGCCGCCAGGCCGCGCAACAGAATCGGCCGAACGAACCAAGAGAGATTGGGGGCTGGGAGTGATCAACTTGTCGTACAAGCCATCAGCACGGTGCGCGGCTCTGCGCGCGGGCGCGAGCCTCCTGGCCCTGGCGGGCCTCGCCCTGGCCGTCGCCGGAGGCGCCCAGGCGGCGCCGGCCCCCGCCAAGGCGCCCTCGGCGCCCGCCGCCATGGCCCCGGCCGCGCCGGCCGCCAAGGCCAGAGCCAGGCCCTCGAGCAAGGTCGTCGATTTCCACAAGTGGTCGTCCTACCTCGGCACCGAGTCCGACCAGTATTCGGCCTACGACCAGATCAACCGCTCCAACGTGAAGGAGCTGAAGCCGGCGTGGACCTTCGAGACCGGCCCCGGCGCGCCCGACCACTTCCAGCCGCTGTTCGTCGACGGCAAGCTCTACATCATCCTGCACGGCAACACCCTGGTCTCGCTGGACGCCGCCACCGGCAAGGAGCTGTGGCGCAAGCCGCTGCAGGGCCGGGCCGGCTCGCGCGGCATGAACTACTGGCAGAGCCCCGACGGCAAGGACCGCCGGCTGCTGTTCATGAACAACGGCATGCTGACCGCCGTCTCGGCCGACAACGGCGACCCGATCCCGACCTTCGGCGAGGACGGCAAGGTCGACATCCGGGTGGGCCTGGCCGGCGACATCTCCAAGATACGGCCGCTGCAGACCGACAACCCGGGGCAGGTCTACAAGAACCTGATCATCATCTCCCTGCCGGCCGGGGCCTACGACTTCACCTCGCCGCCCGCCGACATCCACGCCTACGACGTGCGCACCGGCAAGCTGGTGTGGATCTTCCACACCGTGCCGCGCAAGGGCGAGTACGGCTACGACACCTGGCCGGCCAAGGATCACGACAAGTTCGGCGGGGTGCACAACTGGTCGGAGTCGACCATCGATCCGGCGCTGGGGATCATGTACATCCCCACCGGCACCGGCCGTTACGACTTCTACGGCGGCACCCGTCCCGGCAACAACCTGTTCGCCAACTCGATCCTGGCGCTGGACGCCAAGACAGGAAAGCGGATCTGGAGCTTCCAGGCCGTTCACCACGACCTGTGGGACTACGACTTCTCGGTCGCGCCCAAGCTCCTGACCATCCACAAGGACGGCAAGGACATCCCGATCATCGCCCAGGCCTCCAAGCAGGGCTTCCTCTATGTGCTGAACCGCAAGACCGGCAAGCCGATCTGGCCGATCGTCGAGCGGCCGGTGCCGGCGTCGGACGTGCCCGGCGAGCAGGCCTCGCCGACTCAGCCGTTCCCGACCTGGCCCAAGCCCTTCGCGCGGCAGGGCAAGTTCACCGACGACCTGATCAACCCGTACATCTCCGACGCCGACAAGGAGAAGGTGAAGAAGCAGCTGCACGACTGCCGCAACGAGGGCATCTTCACCCCGCCGGCCCTGACCTGCTCGATCGAGATCCCCGGCCACAACGGCGGCGCCGAATGGGGCCTGGTGGCGGCCGACCCGGTGAAGCACCGCGTGTTCGTAGCGGCCCGAAACCTGCCGACCTACGACAAGCTGTCGCTGGATCCCAAGGAGGACCCCGCCAGCCTGCCCAACGCCGGTCCCGACGTGAAGCCCTACAAGGCCCCCGTCGATTTCATGCTGCAGTCCAACAGCCTCTCGGCCATCGCCCCGCCGTGGTCGACGATCACCGCCTACGACATGGATACCGGCAAGATCATCTGGCAAGTGCCCGACGGCGACGTCACGCCGCTGGCCGAGAAGGGGATCACCGGCACCGGCAGCCACGTCCCGCGCGGCGGCACCATCGCCACCGCCGGCGGGCTGGTGTTCAACGGCACCTCCTCGGACCGCAAGGTCCGCGCCCGCGACGCCGCCACCGGCAAGGTGCTCTGGAGCTACGACATCCCGGCCGCCTCGGATGGCGTGCCGGCCGTCTATGAGGTGAAGGGCCGCCAGTACATCGTCTTCCCCGTGGGCGGCAACGGCGAGTTCTCCAACAACCTCGGCCTCTCCAAGCCGGGCCCCAGCCAGTACATCGCCTTCGCCCTGCCCAGGTGACCGAGAACGCCGGCGATCAATCGCGCTCGAAGCGCCCAGGAAACCCGGAAGCCAGCATCATGACCTCCAGCGCAAGGTTCGTGTCGGCCCTGTTGGCCGGCGCCCTGCTCGCAGGGGCGCCGGCCGCCCACGCGGCCCTGACCGGCCCGGTCAAGACCACCAAGGGCCTGGTCTCGGGCGTCCCGGCCCAGGTCAAGGGCATCGAGGTGTTCAAGGGCATCCCCTTCGGCAAGCCGCCGGTCGGGGACCTGCGCTGGCATGCGCCCGAGCCGGTCAAGGCGTGGAAGGGGACGTTCAAGGCCGACAAGTGGGGCGACGTCTGCCTGCAGCCGCACGGCAAGGGCCGGCCCAACATCACCGTCGACGAGCCCGACTCGCCCGCGATGAGCGAGAACTGCCTCTATCTGAACGTCTGGAGCGGGGCCAGGAAGGCCGGCGAGAAGCGGCCGGTGATGGTCTGGATCTACGGCGGCGCCTACACCGAGGGCGGCGGATCCACGATCGCCTATGACGGGACCAACCTCGCCAGGAAGGGCGCGGTGGTAGTGACCTTCAACTACCGCCTGGGCGCCCTCGGCTTCTTGTCCCATCCGGAGCTGACCGCCGAGTCCGGGCACAACGCCTCGGGCAACTACGCCCTGATGGACTCCCTGGCGGTGTTGAAGTGGATCAAGGCCAACATCGCCCAGTTCGGCGGCGATCCCAGCCGGGTGACCATCATGGGCCAGTCGGCGGGCGCCTGCATGGTCGCGGCCCTGGTCGGTTCGCCCCAGGCCAAGGGGCTGTTCCAGCGCGCGGTTTCCGAGTCGGGCGCCTGGTCGGGACTGAGCATCGCCAAGATGCAGACCCTCGAATCAGCCGAGAAGGCCACGGTCGCCGCGGCCGACAAGCTGGGCATCCACTCGCTGAAGGAAATGCGCGCCATGTCGGGCGAGGACGCCCTGACCAAGCTCGGCCGGGCGAACATGATCGTCGACGGCTGGATCATCCCGGAGGACCTGACCAGGACCTTCGCCGAAGGCCGGCAGAACAAGGTCGACGTCCTGACCGGAAACAACGGCAACGAGGGCGGCTTCGGCGGCGGCTTCGGCGGCCGCGGGCCGCCGATCACCGCCGCCACCTGGAAGTCCGGCGCCGAGCAGCGCTGGGGCTCGGCCGCCGCCCTGGGCCTGGCGGCCTATCCGGCGGCCACCGACGAGGAGGCCAAGGCCGACTCCGGCAAGCCCTTCACCGACAACATGGCCTTCCTGCAACGCCTGTTCGCCACCAGCCAGGAGAAGGTCGGTCGGCGAGCCTGGCTCTACCAGTTCACCCACGATCCGCCCTATCCGCCGGGCAAGCCCAACAACGGGCCGACCCATGCCACCGAGGTCGCCTACGTCTTCGACAACCTGGGCAAGCCGCACCTCTTCCCCGATGGCGCCGACCCGGCGCTGGCGGCCAAGAACCCGGCCGACGTCGCCCTGGCCGACCAGATGTCGTCCTACTGGGTGAACTTCGCCCGCACCGGCAATCCGAACGGCAAGGGCCTGCCCAAGGGGCCCTAGGTCGACGAGCTGGCGCCGGGCGAGGCCATGCTGCTCGACGATCCCTCGCACCCGGGCGTGGCCCTGACCCAGGAGAAGCTCGCCCTCTACCAGGCGCTTTACGACCGCGACTTCGGCGGCAAGTGAGCCCGGCCGGGGTCCGCGCGGCGACGCGGGGTCCGGCGCAGACACGAAGGGCGGAGCTCGCGAGAGCGCGGCCCTTTTCGTTTGGCCGGAGGCGCCGGCGCGCCCGGCGCCGCCCTCAGTTGGTGGAGTACTTGTCCAGGGTGAAGCCGATCCAGCGGGCGACGCAGACCACCACCACCCAGAAGCCCAGCGAGAGGCCGCCGGCGATCTTGCCGCCCAGCGGCACTTCCATGCCCTGGTCCCAGTGCTTGACGGTCCGCCAGGTGAAGAAATGGAAGATGGCCATGTTCACCCCGGCCAGGACGATCAGCACCATCTTCCACACGAAGAAGGGGTTCACGATGTAGCTCGTGGCCTTGCTCATGAAGAGCAGGGTCCCGGTGATCATCGCCACCACGAAGGCCCCCCAGGTCCACGGCAGGGTGTCCCTCGACATCTCGGTCACCGCGTTGGAGGTCGAGGCCAGGCCCAGAAGGCGCAGGTCCATCACCGCGATGGTGCCCACCACGGTGACGATGGCGATGACGTGGATCGACTCGAAGGTGGGGAAGGCCCACGACGACGAGGCCACGTATTGGGAGAGCGGCAGGTTCTCGATGCCCTGCCAAAGGGCTGGAAAAATCATCTTTGCCTCTAGGTCGGCGCGTAGGCGATCCAGCGCCCGCAGAACATGATCAGGCACCACAGCACGATGACCGCGCCGGCGCCCACCCGGATGAGGGTGCGCCCCTCATGGGTCAGCTCCCAGCGGGCGACGTTGCGTCTGACCGAGCCCTGGAACCAGAGGCTGACGCTCGCGGCGACGATGATCAGGATCATCTTGGCGAAGAACACCGGGTTGGTGAGGTTGCGCACCGCGTCGCTGAAGATCATGCCGATGCCGCTGATCAGCAGCACCAGAAGGCCCCACCAGATCCAGGGCAGGTAGCGGCGGACGGTCTGGCTCATGGTGCGGCTGCGCCCAGCCAGCTGGAAGATGCGCAGATTGACCATCACCACCGAGCCGAACACCGCGGCTATGGCCAGGATGTGGATGGTCTGGATGGTGGGGACGATCCAGAAGTGACTGACGATCACGTTGCTGAGCCAGGATTTCTGGATGCCGAGGGCCAGTTCGGTCAGCGGCGTGGTGCGAAGCCATTGCCCCAGCGCGAAGACGATGTCGCCAAGTGAAAGCATCGAGGCGGGAACCTTTGTCTGTGGCGCGCGGCCGCACGGGGACGGCGGCGCCAGCGATATCGTCTAGTACGCAGGCACGCCAGCCCATCCCTCAAGACCGGGCGGCGGCGGGGGAGGAGGTCAGGACGAGGCGGGCGGCGCCAGCACGCCCAGCACCGAAACCAGCGCCAGCACCCCCAGGCCCAGGGCGGTCTCCAGACCCACGCTGCGACGAAGCGCCACGAGGGCCGCCCGCGGGTCCCCGGCCAGGGACGCCTCCAGCCGCGGCGTCAGGCGCCAGCGGTTGCGCGCGGCCAGGCCCAGCATGGCCCCGAACAGGGCGAGCTTGGCCAGCAGGAGCCAGCCCCAGGCCGTCGTGACCAGGCCGGCCAGGTGATGCGGCCCCACCAGGAACCAGACGTTGACGAGCCCGCTGGCGAGGATCGCGGCGACCGCCGCCGAGCCCACGCCCGAAAATCCCCCCAGCGCCCGGTGCAGGGCCGACAGGGCCTCATCGGACGGCGCACGGGCCGAAAGCCGCAGGGACAGGCACAGCAGGGCGCCCAGCCAGACCCCGACGGCCAGCAGATGGATCACGTCCGCCGCCGCATGCAGCGCGCCGGCCAGGCCCGGATCGGCGGCGCCGTGGCCGTCCCAGGCCAGGGCCGCGAGCCCGACGCCGCCGAGCGCCGCCGTCAGCGTCCAGACGCGCCGGCCGGGCCGCATCCGCAAGAGCACGACCAGGGCCGCGAAGCCCGCCGCCGCGCGCGCGACGATCGAGCGGCCGAAGCCCGAGCCGGTCAGGACCTCGTGCAGGGTGGCGGCATCCAGACCCGCCCGCATGTCGCCAGCCATCTGGGCGGTCTGGGCGATCAGGGCGACGTCCGCCGCCAGCAGGGCGGCCAGGGCCGCGCCGATCAGCACCGGCCTCAGGCCCGGCGGCGCGGCCTCGTCCTGGCGGCCGCCATAGAGCACGAAGAGCGGCCCGCCGAACAGCGCCGCGGCCGCCACGAAGGCCGCCAGCCGGGCCAGGACGACGGCCGGTTCCAAGCGGCTAGCGGACGGTGAAGACGAAGTCACCGTGGGTGCGGTGGGTGTCGGCGGTCACGGCGCGCCAGCTGACCTTGTGGGCGCCGGCGGAAAGGGGCGCGTTGGGCGTGACCACCATGCTGAGCTTGTCGGCCGAGAAGGTCACCTTCGCCGGCTCGGCCATGTTCGCCATCTGCGGCATGGTCATGCCGGCGCCCGAGAACGTCGGGTTCAGCGCTTCGGTGAAGTGCAGGGTGATGTGGCGGGGCGCGGCCACCGTGGCGTTGGCGGCCGGGTCCGAGGCGGCCAGACGGGCGTGCGCGGAGGCCTGGGACGCCAGTGCGAGGGCCGAAAGCGCGACGAGGGCGCAAGGGATACGGGTCATGGAGAGCAGCTCCGGGAGGCGTCCGACATACGCGCCCGAATGGGCCGATCCCTCAAGGGCCAAGGCCGGCCGAACCGGGCGGCGCCTCGCGGCGCCCGCCCACGGGCGAAACATCCGCCCGCCCGGTTCAGTTGGTGGAGAACTTGTCGAGGGTGAAGCCGATCCAGCGGGCGACGCAGACCACCACGACCCAGAAGCCCAGCGAGACGCCGCCGGCGATCTTGCCGGGCAGGGGCACTTCGCAGCCCTGGTCCCAATGCTTGACGGTCCGCCAGGTGAAGAAATGGAAGATCGCCATGTTCAACCCGGCGATGGCGATCAGCACCATCTTCCAGAGGAAGAACGGGTTGACCATGTAGGTGGTGGCCTTGCTCATGAAGAGCAGGCCGCCGGTGATCATCGCCACCACGAACGCGCCCCAGGTCCAGGGCAGGGTGTCCCGGGACATCTCGGTGACCGCGCACTCCCGCGAGGCCACGCCCAGCAGGCGCAGGTCCATCACCGCGATGGAGCCCACCACGGTCACGATGGCGATCACGTGGATCGACTCGAAGGTCGGGAAGGCCCAGGTGGAAGCCGCGACGTACTGGGCGAGCGGCAGGTCCTCGACGGCCTGCCAGAAGGCTGGAAAGATCATCGGTCCTCCTAGGTCGGCGCGTAGGCGATCCAGCGCCCGGCCAGCATGATCAGGCACCACAGCGCGATGACGGCGCCGGCGCCGACGCGTATTGAGACTCGTCCGCTATGGGTCAGCTCCCAACGGGCGACGTTGCGTCGCACCGAGTCCTGGAACCACAGGCTGATCGCCGCCGCGACGATGATCAGGATCATCTTGATCCAGAAGACCGGGTTGGTGATCTCGCGCACCGGCTCGCCGATGGTCATGCCGATGCCGGTGAGCAGCAGCACCAGCAGGCCCCACCAGACCCACGGCAGATAGCGCCGCGCCGTCTGGGTCATGGTTCGGCTGCGCCCCGCCGCCTGGAAGATGCGCAGGTTGATCATGACCACCGAGCCGAACACCGCGGCGATGGCCAGGATGTGGATGGTCTGGATGGTGGGGATCACCCAGAAGTTCTCGTCGATCACGTGGCTGAGCGGCCACGTCTGGATCGCCAGCGCGATCTCGGGGGCCTGCGTGGTGCGCAGCCATTGACCGAGCGCGAAGATGATGTCGCCAAGTCCCATTGAGCGTGTCGTCCCCTGCGTGCGGGCTCAGCGCCGTTGGCGAGGTCCCACACCCTGTGTGATTGCGGTGTCTGGGCGGCAACTTTTTCGCGGCTCAACGCCCGACGAGTCACCGTTGACATTGTCAAAACCGCTAATGACCTCTAGGTCAAGATGCAAGGCATGGTGGGGTGGCGTTTGAGTCGATGCTGGCGGCCGCGTTCGCGCAGTTGCTGGCGTTCGGGTCACACATCCGGTTCCATGACAAGCGATCCATAGGAGAGGATGCACATCGGATGGAGGGACTTGTGAAATTTGCCGCGAGCGCGGGGGCTGCGGCGATGCTGATCGTCGGAGCGGGCGGCGCAATGGCGGCTACGGCCGCGCCGGCCGCACACCCCGCCGCGAAGGCCCCGGCGGCCAAGGCCGCTCCGGCGGCCGCCAGGAGCCACAGACGTGGAAAGGTCGGCGAGCTCGCTCGGCTCGGCGGACATCCGAACCTCAATGGCATCTGGCAGGTGATGAACGGCGCCAACTGGGACCTTGAGCCGCACGACGCCCAACAGGCGAACGCGGATCCGGCCGAGCTGGGCGCGATCGGCGCCGAGCCGGGCGGCCTGGGCGTGGTGGAAGGGGGGACCATCCCGTATCTGCCCGCCGCGGTCGCTCAGCGCGACGCCAACCATGCCGCCGCGCCGAAGGCCGATCCCGAGGCGGCCTGTTACCTGCCGGGCATCCCGCGCGCCACCTACATGGATCATCCGTTCCAGATCATCCAGGGCGCCAACGGCGACATGCTGATGGCCTACGAGTACGACTCGGCCAACCGCACCATCTACATGCAGCCGACCGGCGAACCGCCGATCGACACCTGGATGGGGACCTCTTACGGGCACTGGGAAGGCGACACCCTGGTCGTCACCACCCTGGGCCAGAACGGCATGTCTTGGCTGGACCGTAAGGGCGACTATATGCAGGAAGGGGCGAACAAGGTGGTCGAGCGGTTCACCTTGAAGGACCACGATCACCTCAAATACGAGGCGACCATCGAGGACCCCATGACCTTCTCGCGGCCGTGGAAGATCTCGATGATCCTGTACCGGCACGTCGAGCCCAACGCCGAGCTGCTCGATTTCCGGTGCGTGCCGTTCGCCGACCTGCTCGTCTATGGAGACGTCCTCAAGGACGACGCCAAGCCGAAATAACCGGCGCCTGGGAAGTGCGCCAAGAAAGCCAGTGAAGGATGAGGAGTAATCAGCACATGAAACTGAAGACCTTGAGCGCCGCCGTCGCGGGCGGCCTGTTGGTTCTGGGCGCTGCTGGCGTGGCTTCGGCCCACCACTCGTTCGGCGCCGAGTTCGACCAGAACGCCCCGGTCACCATCTCGGGCGACGTGATCAAGTTCGAGTGGGTCAACCCCCACTCGTGGATCCACATCGACTACG
>JANWHQ010000096.1 GCA_025450315.1 Caulobacteraceae bacterium | reverse complement strand
GCGCCTGATCGGGCGCAAGTGGGACGACCCGATGGTCGAGAAGGACAAGGGCATGGTGCACTACGAGATCGTCAAGGGGCCGAACGGCGACGCCTGGGTGCGCGCCCACGGCAAGGACTACTCCCCGCAGCAGATCAGCGCCTTCATCCTGCAGAAGCTGAAGCAGGACGCCGAGGCGCACCTGGGCGAGAAGGTCGAGAAGGCGGTGATCACCGTCCCGGCCTACTTCAACGACGCCCAGCGCCAGGCCACCAAGGACGCCGGCAAGATCGCCGGCCTGGAAGTCCTGCGCATCATCAACGAGCCGACCGCGGCGGCCCTCGCCTACGGGATGGACAAGACCGAGGGCAAGAAGATCGCCGTCTACGACCTGGGCGGCGGCACCTTCGACGTCTCGATCCTGGAGATCGGCGACGGCGTCTTCGAGGTGAAGGCGACCAACGGCGACACCTTCCTGGGCGGCGAGGACTTCGACCTCAGGCTGGTCGACTACCTGGCCGACGAGTTCAAGAAAGAGAACTCCATCGACCTCAGGAAGGACAAGCTGGCCCTCCAGCGCCTGAAGGAAGAGGCCGAGAAGGCCAAGAAGGAACTGTCCTCGGTGCCGCAGTACGAGGTCAACCTGCCGTTCATCTCGATGAACGCCAACGGCCCGCTGCACCTGAACATCAAGCTCAGCCGCGCCAAGCTGGAGGCACTGGTCGAGGACCTGATCGCGCGCACCATCGGCCCCTGCGAGCAGGCGCTGAAGGATGCGGGCCTGAAGAAGAGCGACATCGACGAAGTGGTTTTGGTCGGCGGCATGACCCGCATGCCCAAGGTCCAGGACGCGGTGAAGGAGTTCTTCGGCCGCGAGCCGCACAAGGGCGTCAATCCGGACGAGGTCGTGGCGCTGGGCGCGGCGGTGCAGGCCGGCGTGCTGCAGGGCGACGTCAAGGACGTGCTGTTGCTGGACGTCACCCCCCTGACCCTGGGCATCGAGACCCTGGGCGGGGTGTTCACCCCGCTGATCGAGCGCAACACCACCATCCCGACCAAGCGCTCGCAGACCTTCTCGACGGCTGACGACAACCAGTCGGCGGTGACCATCCGGGTGTTCCAGGGCGAGCGCCCGATGGCCCAGGACAACAAGCTGCTGGGTCAGTTCGACCTGGTCGGCATCCCGCCTGCCCCCCGCGGCGTGCCGCAGGTCGAGGTCACCTTCGACATCGACGCCAACGGCATCGTGCACGTGACGGCCAAGGACAAGGCGACCACCAAGGAGCAGTCGATCCGCATCCAGGCCAACGGCGGGCTGTCGGACGCCGACATCGATCAGATGGTCAAGGACGCCGAGGCCCACGCCTCGGAGGACAAGAAGCGCAAGGAGCTGGTCGAGGCCCGCAACCAGGCGGACGCGGCGGTCCACTCCACCGAGAAGGCGCTCTCCGAACACGGCGACAAGATCGGCGGCGACGACAAGTCGGCCATCGAGACGGCGCTGGAAGATCTGAAGTCGGTCAAGGACGGCGAGGACGTCGAGGCCATCCAGGCCAAGACCCAGGCGCTGATGCAGGCGTCCATGAAGCTGGGCGAGGCCATGTACCAGGCCGCCCAGGGCGCGGCCGCCGGCGGCGCCCCCGGCGCGGAGCAAGCCTCGCCCGAAGAGGGCGTGGTGGACGCCGAGTTCGAGGAAGTCGACGACGCCAAGAAGTCGGCGTGATGATCTGACGCGTTCAGGAACCCCTCGCTGTTGGGCTAGCTCTTCGGCGAGGGGTTTTTCCTGGGCGGTTCTGCTGGAGGCGAGGCGCTTGCTTAACGGTCAAGCCCACCCCAACTGTAGGCGGCGAGCCGGGGCGAGACGGGGCCAACTCTGACGATGGTGCGCGATTATTACGAAATCCTGGAGGTCGAGCGCGGCGCGTCGGACGACGAGCTCAAGAAGGCGTTCCGCCGCCTGGCCATGGAGCATCACCCCGACCGCAACGGGGGCTGCACCGACTCCGAAAAGCGCTTCAAGGAACTAAACGAGGCCTATTCGGTCCTCTCCGATCCGAACAAGCGCGCCGCCTACGACCGCTTCGGCCACGCCGGCGTGAACGGCCAGGGCGCCGGCGGCGCCCAGTTCAACGACATCCACGACATCTTCAACGAGGTGTTCGGCAGCGCCTTCTCCGACATGTTCGGCGGCGGACGCCGGCCGCAGGGGCCGCGGCGCGGCCAGGACCTGCGCTACGACCTCGAGATCACCCTGGAACAGGCCTACGCCGGCTGGACCGCGCAGATCACCGTGCCGGCCTCGCTGAGCTGCGAGGCCTGCTCGGGCTCCGGCTGCAAGCCGGGCTCGCATCCCACCTCGTGCACCACCTGCGGCGGCGCGGGCCGGGTGCGGGCCAGCCAGGGCTTTTTCGCCATCGAGCGGACCTGCCCGCGCTGCGGCGGCTCGGGCCGCATGGTGCTGGACCCCTGCCAGGGCTGTCACGGCGTCGGCCAGGTGCGCAAGGAGCGCACCCTGGAGGTGGCGATCCCGCCCGGCGTCGACGACGGCGCGCGCATCCGCCTGGAGGGCGAGGGCGACGCCGGCTCGGGCGGCGGCCCCAGGGGCGATCTCTACATCTTCCTCAGCGTGAGACCGCACGACCTGTTCGAGCGCGACGGGCTGGATCTGCTCTGCACCGTGCCCGTGCCGATGTGCACGGCGGCCCTGGGCGGCGAGATCGAGGCGCCTTGCCTGACCGGCCTCGGCGAAGACGACGGCGAGTGCCGGCTGACCTTCAAGATTCCCGACGGTACCCAGACGGGCCACAAGGTCCGCATCAAGGGCCGCGGCATGCCCTCGCTGCGCGGGCGCCAGCGCGGCGACCTGCTGGTGGAGCTGTTCGTGGAGACCCCGACGCGGCTGACCGCCCGTCAGAAGGAGCTGATGCGCGAGTTCGCCGAAGGCTGCGGCGAGAGCCAGCATCCGCGTTCGTCGGGCTTCTTCACCAAGGCCAAGCGCTTCTGGAGCGACATCACCAGCGCCGACGATCGCCAAGAGGCGCGGGGATAGGGCTTCGCACCCTTCCTTCTTGCCGTCATGGCCGGGCTCGTCCCGGCCCCCCATGATCACCGTCGAACGCCAGTGTTCATGGGTTCACGGGACAAACCCGCCAATGACGGTGGCATCGGGAGCGCGCGGCGGCGCTCCCTGAAACTCGAGTTCAGCCGACCTCGAGCTCGGTGTTGAGCGACTTGGCCAGGTCCAGCAGGCGCCGGCGCGGCCGTTCGCCCAGCTGGTAGTAGGCGCGGATCAGGTCCAGCGTCTCCTTGCGGGCCAGCATCTCGCCGGAGGCCTCGCCGCGCTCATGCGGCATTTCCTGGGGCAGGCGGTCGGTCAGACCGTCGTAGAAATAGCCGATCGGCACTTCCAGAGCCTCGGACAGCTGCCACAGACGCGCGGCCGAGATGCGGTTGGCGCCGCACTCGTACTTCTGGATCTGCTGGAAGCGCACGCCCACGGCACCCGCGAGCTGTTGCTGGGTCAGGCCCAGCAGGCGGCGGCGGCGGCGCAGGCGCTTGCCCAGGTAGAGATCGATGTCGTTCGCCATGTGAAGGCCCCTTGGTCGTTCCGGCGCGTCCCTTTTCGGGACGGATCGGGCCTTGTGCGGCAAGCACCGTGCCGCCCCCGCCGCGTTGCACCCCCCGTGGGTCATCGTTACCTAGCTCCGGTGAGCGACAATCCTCCGACACTGCGGCGGCGGTTCGGCTGGCGGGCCGAGACCGTGGCCTACGACCTGGTCTCGGCGCTGGTGCGCGCGATGCCGGTGGACGCCGCCTCGGCGCTGGGCGGGGCGATCGTCGGGGTCCTGGGGCCCCTGACCGGCAAGCACCGCATCGTGCGGCGCAACCTGGAGCTGGCGTTTCCCGAGAAGACCCCGGCCGAGCGCGAGCGGATCGCGCGCGAGTTCTGGCGCAAGATCGGCCGCACCTTCGCCGAGTTCCCCTTGATGGACCGCATCATCGCCGCGCCGGGGCGGGTGGAGATGGTCGGCCTGGAGCGCCTGACCGAACTCATCGGCGCGGGCCGTCCGGTGGTGCTGGTTTCGGGACACCTGTCGAACTGGGAGACGATGATGGCCGTCATCGCCCACTCGGGCCTGGACGCCCAGGCCAGCTACCGGCCGGCCAACAACCCCTACATGGACGCGCGCATCACCGAGAGCCGGCGGCGCTACGGGGTGAAGCTGTTCTCCGCCCGGGGCGGGGCCGGCACGCGCGCGCTGATCGCGGCGCTGAACCGGGGCGGGGCGGTGGCGCTGCTCAACGACCAGCGCGATTCCTCTGGCGTCGAGGCGCCGTTCTTCGGCCGGTCGGTGTGGACGGCGGCCGGGCCGGCGCAGCTGGCGCTGAAGTACGGCGGGCGGCTGATCCCCATGTCGGTGGCGCGGCTGAAGGGCGCCCGGTTCCGGGTGACCGTCCACGAGCCGATCATGCTCGAGCAGACCGGCGACAAGGCCGCCGACCTCACCTCTGCGGTCGGCAAGATCAACGCCTTCGTGGAAAGCTGCATCCGCGCGCGGCCGGCCGAGTGGCTATGGGCGCATCGCCGCTGGCCGAAGGCCCTCTACGGCCGGGACGCCTGAGGGCTCAGCCCTGGGCCTTGACCGACCCGTCGCTGGCGTTGACCTCATCGCCCTTGCGCCGCCAGGGGCCGGTGAAGGCCGGGTCCTGCCGCCGCCGGCGGTCGGGACCGAAGTAGTCGGCCGTGCGCAGGAAGGGCCGCGGGCGCAGGATCACGGCGTTGATGCGGTCCAGCACCGCCCGGGCCGTCACCGGCTTGACCACGAACTCCGTCACCCCGGCGTCGCGCGCCTCCTCCACCCGCGCGCGGGCGGCGTGGCCGGTCAGCATGATGATCGGCAGGAACGGATTGGGGCTGTCGGCGGCGTTGCGCACCAGGCGGGTGAACTCCACCCCGTCGATGGGCGACATCTGGAAATCGACGATGGCCATGTCGGCCGGCCACTGGCGCAGGGCGTCCAGCCCCTCGGCGCCGTCGCAGCACTCGCGCAGATGCTGCACGCCCACCCCGGCGAGCACCGTGGCGACGATCGAGCGCATGTGCTGGTTGTCGTCCACCAGCAGCACGCGTACGGCCGACAATGGGGTGGTCATGCGAAGGAGGCCTGCAGGGTCGTTCAGTGTCGGGAGTCTGCACCGATTCCTGGGGAGGAAACACCGAAACCCCCTAACGAAATGCAACCGCCGGCCCCGCCGCGAAAGGCGGCCGTAACCATGCCCCAGGCGCCGCTCAGACGGGCGCCTGGGCGCCCAGGAGCAGCATGGGGTCGAGATTGCGGCCGCGCCACTTGAGCCGCCAGCACAGGTGCGGCCCGGTCGCCCGGCCCTCCTTGCCCACCGCCCCGATGAGCTCGCCGCGCCGCACCGTCTGCCCGCGGATGACGCCGACCCGCGAGAGATGCAGGTAGCAGCTCACCAGCCCCTGGCCGTGGTCGATCATGATCAGGCCGCCCTCGTAGTGCAGCCCGGTCTCGGCGAAGGACACCAGCCCGCCCGCCGGCGCCGACACCGGCGTCCCCACCGGCGCGGCCAGATCGTCGCCGTAGTGCGGACGCTTAGGCTCGCCGTCCAGGATCCGCTGGCCGCCGAAACGCGCAGTCAAGCGGAAGCCGTGGACCGGCAAGACGAAGCCGTCCTTGAAATCGTCGATGTCGGCGCGGCTGGCGAAGCCCTCGGCCTTGCGCCGGGCCTCGGCCTGCAGCCGCGCCAGCAGGGCCGGATCGGTAGGGGTGACCTGGTCTTCGGGCAGGCCGCCGATCCTCTGGATGTCGAAGACGCCCTTGGCGATCTCGGCCCGGTGCGCCGCCTCGCCCTCCGGGGTCCGCACCTCGATCTCGGCGGCGGGCGGCCCGTCGCGGTCGAAGCCGACCACGAACAGCCCCTGGGCGGAGGCCTGGCCCACGTCCTCGCCGTCCAGCCGCACCTGGGCCCGGGGCCGGGTGCGGCCGATGGCGAAGCCGCCCTGCTGGAAACGTCCGCTGAGCTCGAGCCCGGGCGGTTCGGCCCGCGCCCTGCCGGCCAGGGAGAAGGCCGCGCCCGAGACGATCAGGGCCCGCCGGTTCACGCCCCGGCCTTGTTGCCCTGGGTCTCCATCCACCGCTGGGTGGCTTCCCTGGGGCCGGCGTAGGCCTCCTGCAGCACCGGGCTCCAGTAGCGCAGCGCCTGGAGCGGGATCTTCACCCCGGTCACGGCGCACAGCACATAGCGCCCGGGCTTCATCACGGCGTAGTCGCCGTCGCCGTAGTGCAGGACGGCGATGTCGCCGAGGTCGCGGTCGTGCATGTTCATCGGGCCAATTTAGCGCCTGTCGGACCGCTAAAACAGGTCCCCCTGGCCAGGATTCGGGAGGCGCGCCCCCTTCCCCCGCTTCGCGGGGACTTCGCCCTGAGGGGGAAGATCCTGGTCGGCGCCGTCCACGGTCGCCTGCCGCGCGCCGTCCAGAAAGACCAGGCTGACCCGTTCTGCGGAGCTCAGCGCCCCCGCCGTGCGCGCCAGGGCGCCGTCGGCGTGGTGCACACGGGCGAAGCCGCGCTTCAGCGGGCCGTCGGGGTTGAAGGAGACGCGCAGCTTGTCGAGGTTCTCCAGCCGTTCGGCCGCCCGCGCGCGGAGCCGGTCGACGGCGGGCCTGAGCCGGGCCGACACCTCCGCCACGCGCTCGGCCCGCAGCCGCCGCGGACGGTCCAGCAGCCCCGGCGACAGCCGTCCGGCCACCTGCACCAGCGCCACCCGGTGGACGGCGACGTTGCGCTCCAGCCCCGCGCCCAGGCGGCTGGAGACATGGTCGAAGCGCTGGCTGGCCAGGGCCAGAAGGTCGGCCGGCCTGGGCAGGCCCCGCTCGGCGGAGGTCAGGCGCGTGCGCCGGTCCTCCAGCGTCCGGCCGGCGCAGCGGACCAGCCGCCGCTGGAAGTCGGCGGTCACGGCCTTCAGCTCGGCCAGCACCGGGGTGGCGATCTCGGCGGCGGCGGTGGGCGTCGGCGCCCTGCGGTCGGACACGAAGTCGATCAGGGTGGTGTCGGTCTCGTGCCCGACGGCGGAGACCAGCGGGATGGCGCTGGCGGCCGCCGCCCGGGCCAGGCCCTCGTCGTTGAACGGCCAGAGGTCCTCCACCGAGCCGCCGCCGCGGGCGACGATCAGGATGTCGGGCCGGGGCATGTCGCCGCCCCGTTCCAGCCGGTTGAAGCCCTCGATGGCGGCTCTGACCTGGGCCGCGGCCTGGTCGCCCTGGACCACCACCGGCCAGACCACCACCCGGCAGGGCCAGCGGTCGCGGATGCGGTGCAGGATGTCGCGGATCACCGCGCCGGTGGGACTGGTGATCACCCCCACCACCTCGGGCATGGAGGGCAGGGGACGCTTGCGGGATGGATCGAACAGGCCCTCGGCCTGCAGCCGGGCCTTCAGCTTCTCCAGCTGGGCCAGCAGAGCGCCGACGCCGGCCGGCTCCATGGTCTCGATGACGATCTGGTAACGCGAGCCGGCCGGATAGGTGGTGATCCTGCCGGTGACGATCACCTCCAGGCCCTGCTCGGGGCGCATGCCGAGGCCGCGCACGCCGCTCTTCCAGACCACGCCGTCGATGCAGGCCTTGTCGTCCTTGATCGACAGATAGACGTGGCCGTTGGAGTGGAAGGTGACCTTGGAGAGCTCGCCCCTCAGCCGCACGAAGCCGTAGGCGCTCTCCAGCGTGCGCTTGAGGGCGAAGGCCAGCTCCGAGACGCTGTAGGCCTTGGCGTTGCCGTCCGGGACGGCGGGCGCGTCGATGTCGGGAAGGTCCTCGAGGCTCACGCCCTCAACATAGGCGCTGGCGCCGAGTCGCGCATCTGGCGGCGCGGACGCAGTGCGTGGTTCGAGACGCGGCCTGAAGGCCGCTCCTCACCATGACGAAACCGGGACGTCCACGGACCTCGTCATTCTGAGGCGCCCGCGCCAGCGGGCGTCTCGAAGAACGCAGGGGTCTAGGGCTGGCCGCCGCCGGTCACCTTCTTGAACACGGTGACGCCCAGCACCAGGAAGGCCACGAACAGGACCAGGAACAGGACGAACAGGAACTTGGCGATGCCGATGGCCGCGCCCGCGACGCCGGTGAAGCCGAGCGCGCCGGCGATCAGGGCGATCACCAGAAAGATCAGGGCCCACTTCAGCATGGGAGCCTCCTCGAACGGTTAAGGTGAGGCCAGAACGTCAGCCCGGTCGGTGCGTTCCGCCCTGGCCGCCGGCCCTGAGGGTCTCGCGGATCTTGCGGCGGGTCTTGGGACCCTGTGCGTCGCTGACCGCGTGTTCGGGAACGCGGGTGCGCGTCTCGCCGTGCTGGCCGCCCAGCGGCGGGCCTTCCTCGGGCTCGAGGTCGGCGGCCACGCTGTGGCTGAGGCCATAGTCTTCGGCGTGCTGGTTCGGATTCTGCGCCATGGCGGTTCCCGCTCGTCTGCGCGCCCCGAGTCGGACGCCCAGGGCAAACGCCCCCCGAAGGAGGCCCGTTCCGGCGTTCAGCCGCGCTCGGAAAGGCCCTTGGCGATCTCGGCGTTCAGCGCCGACACCGCCGCGGCGGGACCCTCGGGGTGGCGCCAGACCCCCGCCGAGACGGCCACGAAATCCGCGCCGGCCGCCGCCACCTGGCGAACGTTGGCGGGGGTGATGCCGCCGATGGCGACGCAGGGCGTCTGCATCACCTGCTGCCAGACGGTCAGAAGCTTCAGCTCCGCCTGGGTCTTGGCCTCCTTGGTCGAGGTGGGGAACATGGCCCCGAAGGCGACGTAGTCGGCGCCGGCCTCGGCCGCCTCCATGGCGAGGTGGCGGCTGTCGTGGCAGGTGACCCCCACGATGCCGCCCGGCCCCACCGCCCGCCGCGCCTCGGCGTAGGCGGCGTCCTCCTGGCCCACGTGCACGCCGTCGCAGCCCATCCGGGCGGCCAGGTCGGGCCGGTCGTTCATGATCACCGCCACGCCCCGGGCCTGGGCCAGCGGCCGGACCTCGTGGGTCACACGCCCGATCAGCTCGTCGGGCTGGTCCTTCAGGCGGATCTGCAGCGCCGCCACGTCGCCCGCGGCCAGGGCCTCGTCCAGCGTCCGGGCGAACGCGGCGGGATCCTCGATCCGGGGCGGGGTGATCAGATAAAGACGGCAGGTCGCGGCGGCCATGACCGCTTCTAGGGCGCGGCGGCGGGCGGGGGAAGCGGCTCAGCCCACGACCGCCCGGAACGCGGCCAGCCGCGCGAAGGCCAGGGTCAGGGCCTTGCGGCGGGCCGGCGCCAGGGGCGTCTCGGGCGGGTCGACGATCACCGCCCCGTCGAAGGCGTCGGCCACGATCAGGCCCGGCCCCTCGGGCAGGATCTGGCGGGGGAACTCCGGCGCCACGGCGAAATAGAAGGCGTCGCAGAACGGCAGATAGTCGCCCCACTTGCGGTCGGCCCGGTAGTCCTCCAGCCCCGACTTCACCTCGCAGATGGCGATCCGGCCCCGGGGCGAGATGGCCATGATGTCGGCGCGCCGCCCGTTGGGCAGCCCCACTTCCAGCAGCGGCGCAAAGCCCAGGACCATCAACAGCCGCGCCGCCCCGCGCGTGACCGCCAAGGTGGTCTTGGGCCGCGAGACTTCGACCAGGGTGAGCTCGATCTCCATGGTCCCATCATGTTGCGGCTTTGTTCCGGCGGCAACGGTGCGTCGCCGCCATTTTCGTGCTAGGAAGCCTCATGTCCGAGCCAGACCCAGAACCCGCCCTCCCTGACGGCGAAACCGAGATGCAGCGACGCATCGGGCACTTCGCCGCCTTCGTGGAGCGCAACAAGACCCGCCGACGGCGCGGCGGCGATCCGCCCGCGGCGCTGCCCGTACCTGCCCAGCCGCGCGGCCGCGGGCCGTTCCTGAAGGGCGGGGCCGCCGCGGCCCTGGTGTTCGAGGACCGTTGAGGCCTACCGGTCGAACCAGTTGGACGGCCCCAGGAGCAGCCAGGGGACGAACAGCAGGGGAAATCCGATCCACAGGCCGAGATCGTGCAGCCGCAGCACCAGGTGCAGCACGACCATCACGGCCCAGATGCACCCCAGGACGATCAGGGTCGTCCGCCCTTCGCCGCCCGGCCGGATCATCGCCGCCTCCCCGAAGCGACGCCGGCCCTCGCCGGCTCCGCCACTATAGGCCCGCGCGCCCGACGCTCAAATGGCCGGGCCGGCGGCTTGCCGGCCCGGCGGGGAGCCTTTATGGCGCCCCATCGCCATCCATCGCGGCAGGCCCATGCGCGTCCTTCTCCTGACCCTGATCGTCGGCGCCCTCGCCGCACCGGCCCTGGCCCAGACCCCATCGCCCAGACCCATGCCCCAGCCCGCCGCCGACCCCGCCGACCCGTTCATCTGGCTGGAGGACCCCGACAGCCCCCGCGCCCTGGCCTGGGCCAAGGCCGAGAACGCGCGGTCGCTCGGACTGCTGGAATCGGACCCGCGCTACCAGGGGCTGCACGAGCAGGCGCTGAAGATCGCCCAGGCCACCGACCGGATCCCCGTGCCGGCCTTCCGCGCCGGCCTGATCTACAATTTCTGGCAGGACCCGACCCACGTGCAGGGCCTGTGGCGGCGCACCAGCCTGCAAAGCTACCAGACCCCCGATCCCGCCTGGCAGACGGTGCTGGACCTGGACGCCCTGTCCAAGGCCGAGGGCAAGACCTGGGTCTGGAAGGGCGCCAACTGCCTGGAGCCCGACCAGGCGCACTGCCTGATCTCGCTGTCCAACGGCGGCGAGGATGCCGTGGAGGTGCGCGAATTCGACCTGCCCGCCGCCCGCTTCGCCCCGGCGGGATTTCACCTGCCGCACAGCAAGCAGGACGCCGCCTGGCTGGACGCCGACACCCTGGCGGTGGCGCGCGACTGGGGCCCGGGCACCATGACCGAGTCCGGCTACGCCTATGTGGTCAAGCTGGTGAAGCGCGGCCAGCCGCTGGACGCCGCCCGCGAGGTGTTCCGCGGCACGGCCAAGGACGTGGCGGTCCAGCCCACCAGCGTCTACGACCCCCAGACCGGCCAGCGCGCCGTGCTGATCCTGAGAGGCGTCAGCTTCTTCGAGAGCGAGATCTATGTGCTGACGCCCAGCGGGGCGGTGAAGCTGCCGCTGCCCCTGAAGTCCACGGTGGTGGGCCTGAACGGCGGGCAGCTGCTGTTCACCCTGCAGCAGGACTGGACCCCCCAGGGCGGCAAGACCATCGGCCAGGGCTCGCTGGTGGCCGTCGACTTCGCCGAGCTGCAGCGCGGCGGAACCTCGTCCGCCGTCGCCCTGATGACGCCGGGACCGCGGGAGTCGATCGAGGAGGTCTCTCCGGCCAAGGACCGGATCGTCGTAGCCGCCTACGACAATGTGAAGGGCCGCGCCCTGGTGTTCCGGCGCGGGGCGGACGGCGGCTGGAGCCGCCGGACCCTGCCCCTGCCCGACAAGGCCGCGATCGGCATCGTCGACACCGACGACCGCAGCGACAATGCCTTCCTGAGCGTCGAGAGCTTCCTGGATCCGCCCACCGTCTATCTGGTCGACACCGCGAGCGGCGCCATGAAGCCGGTGAAGAGCCTGCCGCCCCGCTTCGACGCCTCCAAAGACGTGGTCGAGCAGTTCGAGGCGACCTCCGCCGACGGGACCAAGGTGCCCTATTTCGTGGTGCGCCCCCGCGACCTGAAGCTGGACGGGAACAATCCCACCCTGCTCTACGCCTACGGCGGCTTCCAGGTGTCGATGCTGCCGACCTATTCCTCGACCGTCGGCAAGCTGTGGCTCGAACGCGGCGGGGTCTATGTCCTGGCCAACATCCGCGGCGGCGGCGAGTTCGGCCCGGCCTGGCACGAGGCGGGCCTGAAGACCCATCGCCAGCGCATCTACGACGACTTCGCCGCCGTGGCGAAGGACCTGATCGCCCGCAGGATCACCAGCCCCCGCCGGCTGGGCATCGAGGGCGGCTCCAACGGCGGGCTGCTCATGGGCGTGGAGTTCGAGCAGCACCCCGAGCTCTGGAACGCGGTGGTGATCCAGGTGCCGCTGCTGGACATGATCCGCTTCACCAAGATCGGGGCGGGCGCCTCGTGGGTGGGCGAATACGGCAGCCCCGACGTGCCCGCCGAGCGGGCGTTCCTGGAGAAGATCTCGCCCTACCAGAACCTCAAGGCCGGGGTGCATTACCCCGAGCCCCTGTTCGAGACCTCGACCAAGGACGACCGGGTGGGGCCGGGCCACGCGCGCAAGATGGCCGCCAAGATGCAGGCGATGGGCCTGCCCTTCCTCTATTACGAGAACATGGAAGGCGGCCACGCCGCCTCGGCCAATCTGCGCGAAACCGCCCACCGCATCGCGCTGGAGATGACCTACCTGACGCGCAAGCTGATGGATTGAACAGAGGCGCGGCCGCCCTCCCGGCGGAGCCGCCCTGAAGGTTCAACGCAGAGTTCGCAGAGAAGGCGCAGAGATCGCCGAGGGCCGTGGCCCGCTGCGTCCTCAGCGAATCCTCCGCGTTCTCTGCGTTGGAATCTCAGGGCCGCTCTACGCCGCCCGCAGCCCTTGGGCCCGCCTGGCCTCTGCTGCGGCGCTGTGCAGGAAGGTCAGGAGCACATAGCGGCTGCCGCGGGTCACCGGGCTGGCCTCGTGCAGCAGCGAGGCGGAGAACACGATGCCCGCGCCGGCCGGCGGGCTGTAGGCGACGTCGTTGAACTCGGGAAAGCGCAGCGCGCCGCCCTCGTAATCGCCGGTGTTCAGGTTCACCGACAGGGCGAACTGGCGATAGGCGAGGTGGGGCGAGGTGTTGTCGCGGTGCCGGTGGAAATAGCCGCCGGTGTCGTCGTAGCGGGCGATCACCACCCGGTCGAGGAAGGCCGTCTCGGCGTGGAAGGCCCTGGCGATCTCGGGGACCAGCCGCGTGGAGAGCACCTCGGCCACCTCGGCCTGCATCGGCTCGTCGGACTCCAGCACCAGGTCGCGGCGGCGCTTCTTGCCGGCGTCCAGCCTGTTGTAGAGGGCGCCGGAGGGATCCATCGAGGCGATGGTTCCGTCCATGTGCTCGCCGGTCTCGAAGCGCAGCATCAGCCGCCGGCAGAGGTCCGGATCGAACAGGCCCGGCCGCACCAGCACCGGCGCCGGGCAGACGCCGCTCGCCTGCTCGCGCGGCAGGGCGCGCGCCAGGGCCAGGGCCGCTTCGCAGGCCGCGGCCGGATCGGCCGCCTCCAGCCGTGCGACCAGCCTCAGCCCCCGGTCGGCCAGCAGCACCAGGGGCGCCGCCCCGGCCGCCTCGAACAGTGCCCGGTCGGGACAATGCACCAGGCCCAGGCCCGCCGGCGGGACGGTGGTGATCCAGCCCGGCGCGCCGATCTGGGCCAGGATGCGGATATCGGCCCCCTCGGCCTCGAAGGCCGCGGCGCGGGCGGCGAAGGCGGTGGTCAGGAGCGCCATCTCGGACGGCGAGGCCATACCCGCCAGTAGCAGCGCCACCGGCCGCCCGGCCTGGGCCTCGAAGGAATAGAAGCTCTGGTCGCTCGCCATCCCCGAGCAGAACGGCAGCACATCGCCTGGCCTCAGGCCCCCTGGCTGGCCCGTCATGCGGCCCTCCCCTGAACTGGACCGCCAAGGCTTAGGGGCAAATCCGTTAACCAAGACGCAATGCGGTCCGCCGAGCCTCAGCCGATGCTGATCCGCACCTCCGCCTATGTTCACCTGACCCCGCTCGACGCCGAGCGGGTGCTGATCCTGCACGCGGTCAGCCAGCTCCGGCTGGTGGTCGACGCCCAGGTGGGCGCGATCCTCGGCTGGTTCGGGACGCCGCGCGACATGCCGGGCGCCATGCCCGAGCTCCTGGCCCAGCACGCCTTCGATCCCGACACCCTGGCCGGCGCCCTGGCGGCGCTGATGGAGCGGGGAGTGCTGACCGACAAGTCGGCCGAGGACGAGGCCGCCGAGACGGCCTCGCGGCTCCAGGCCCTGCACGGGCGCGATCCCGGCGAGGCGGTCGACCGCCTGCGCCGGGAGGCCAGGGAGGGCGCCGATCCCTACTGGGCGGTCTCCGAGGCGCGCGGGATCGAGGACCTGGGCCGGCCGATGCGCCACAAGCTCGAGGTGCTGCTGTTCGGCGACTGCGAGCTGCAGATGGAGGCCGACTTCCTGCGCCGCGAGGGCGCGGCCCGCGCCATCGAGATCAAGGTTGGCGCCAGCTTCCCCGACGACCTGCGCCTGGCCGGCGAGCGGCCGCACCAGGCCATATTGATCGGGGCGCTGCGCTCGCGCCGGCTGGTGGCCATGGGCTCGGCGGCCGACCACGGCGGCGACCCGGCGGCCGTCTATCTGAACGAGGCCCGCCACATCATCGCCGGCCTCAGGGCCCAGAGCTCGCGGCCCATCCTGATCGACAACCTGCCCGAGCCGACGGTCCAGCCCCTGGGCCTGGCCGAGCGCGGGCCGCACGGGCACCGGAACCGCTTCCGCCGCCTGAACCTGCTTCTCGAGGAGCTGGCGGACGAATTCGACGACGTGCACGTGGTCGACATCGCCGCCGCCCTGAACGCGGAAGGCTCGGCCAGGCTGATCGACGACGGCCTGGTGGGCTTCACCCACTTCGGCTCGCCCGGCTGGATGCTGCAGCGCCCCGAAAGCGAGAAGGCCGGGGTGCACGGCATCGTCCCGGGCTCCGAGGCCCTGGTCGCGGCCATCGGCCCCGACCCCTATGCGCGCGAGGCCGCGGCGGCGCGGGCGCACATGGACGCCCTGGGCGTGGTGCTGGGCCTGGACCGCAAGAAGTGCGTGATCGTCGACCTGGACGGCACGCTTTGGCCGGGCGTGCTGGCCGAGACCGGCGCGCCCTTCGCCTGGAGCCCGGAGGTCAGCGGCCAGTATTCCTATGTCGGCCTGTGGTTCGGCATCCACGAGGCGCTGAAGGCCCTGAAGCGGCGCGGGATCCTCCTGGCCTGCGTCTCCAAGAACGACGAGGCGCTGGTGCGCGAGCTCTGGCGCTACGGCGACGACTATCCCAAGGACCGGCTGCTGGCGCCCGACGACTTCGTCACCTGGCGGGTGAACTGGAGCGACAAGGCCGCCAACATCGCCTCGATCGCCGAGGAGCTGGGATTCGCCCTGGACGCCTTCCTGTTCGTCGACGACCACCCGGTGGAGCGCGAGCGCGTGCGCCAGGCGCTGCCGGAGGTCGAGGTGCTGGGCGAGGACCTCTACGGCCTGCGCCGCGCCCTGCTGAGCGACCCGCGCCTGCAGGTCGTGAGCGTCAGCGGCGAGGCGGCCCAGCGCACCGACCTGGTCAAGGCCCAGCTCGCCCGCGAGCGCCAGCGCACCGCCGCGGCGGGCAAGGCCGAGTTCCTCGAGTCGCTGCAGCTGGCGACCACCTTCGAGCGGCCGGCCTCCGGGCCCTCGCTGGAGCGGATCTCGGAGCTGTTCGAGCGGACCACCCAGTTCAACACCACCGGACGCCGGTTCTCTCCGGGCGAGCTGGTCCAGGCCGCCGCCGAAGGCCGGGTATATTCGGCCCGCGCCCGCGACCGCTTCGGCGACTACGGCCTGGTGGCCGCGGCGGTGGTCGACGGCGGCGAGATCGCCGGCTTCGCCATGAGCTGCCGGGTGATCGGCCTCGGCGTCGAGCACCGCTTCCTGGCCTTCGTGCTGGAGGCCCTGGCGGCCGAGCACGCGGAGGTCACGGCCCGCATCGCCCTGACCAGCCGCAACGGCCCGGTCCGCAACCTCTATGCCGACAACGGCTTTCAGCTGTCCGATGGCGTCTGGCGCAAGCCCCTGGAGCGCCAGCGGCTGGCCGGGTGAGGGCTCAGGGGGTCTTCGCTTCGGGCGGTGGCGCCGGCGGAGGCGGAGGCGGCGGGATCGTCGCGCTGACCCAGGTCAGGAAGAAGCTCAGGAACGGCGGCAGGGTCCGGGCCTGGATCCGCACCGCCTCGGGCGTGCGGGCCACGCACCGAAGGCCCTGGCGCTCCAGACCCGAAGGCAGCGGCTGGCCGGGCGGCGGGCAGGTCACCGCCCAGGCGATCGCCTTGTCGATGCGGCCCGACCGGTCCTCGCTCAACACCCTCAGGGCCAGGTAGCTGGGCTTGGAGGGCGGAGGCGCCTGGCCCGGCGTGAACGCCGCCGCCGGCGGGGGCTCGTCGTTCAGCAGCTCGACGATCGCGGGATCGCCATCGACCAGCACATAGCTGCTCGCCGTGGCGGCGGGCAGGGTCGCCGCCGCCCGGCCGGCGGCGAGGGGCCCGGCCACGCGGGCCAGGACGGCGCTCATGTCCCAGCTCATCCGCTTGTCGGTGACGGTGAAGGGGGCCGCGCAGCCGGGCAAGTCGCCGGCGGGATTGGGCGGCGCCTCGCAGCCCGGGCCGGAAATGGCCCAGAGGCCCGTGGCCATGCGGTGCGCGCCGGCTGCCTCGGGGCCGAACAGCGGCGCATCGGACACCACGCTGCAGCCGCCCAGCGCCAATGGCGCCAGCAACAGCGCCCACAGCACGGCGAACGATCGCCGGTCGCGGATGGTCGTCATGACGGGCGGGTCTCCCAGGCCGGACACGGCGCCAAGCTTAGTGGAATGTGGCCCCCGCCAAAATGGGGGGCCGCGCCCGGCCCGGCGGAGCGCCCGGGGTCATTCCCGGCGGGGACCGCCAGATGGCGGCGCTGATCTCCTCGGCCGCCCTCAGGGCCTGCAGGACGTCGCCGGGGATCACGATCCCGGCGGGCGGCGTCCTCACCGGCGGGCGGCGCGTCGGCGGACGCCTGAGCATCCGCGCCTCGCCGACGAACCTCAGCGGCCTGGCCGGCCTGGCTGGCGCCGGCAGGGCCGGCGCCAGGCCCGACCGCACGCACGCCCCCAGCGCGGGGGTTTCGATCACCACCCAGCAGCGCAGGTGGATGGTTCCGTCGGCGGTGAACACGAAAGGGTCCTCGCGGCGCCAACGCTGCGCGTTCAGCTGCAGCAGAACCGCCAACATGACCGCCGCCAGAAGGCCCAACAGCATGTCCGCATCCCGGGCGCGGCGGCCGGCATGACCGCCGAATCAGCATGGTAATACCGCGGCCGCCGATGCGTACAGATGGTTGACCGCCGGCCATACCGGCATGGCCCGGAGGATCCGGCGAGCCCTGGGGCTATGGCGCCAGGGCGTAGTCGAGGCTGGCCAGGGCGCCCCGCCAGATCTCGTCGGTCCCGGTCCAGGGCTCCTCCACCGGGTCGTCGATCGTCAGCGAGGTCCAACCGTCGATGGCGAGGCCGTTGGGCGAGATCATCACGAAGGAGCTCTTGGCGTTCGGCACATGCGCCCGGACCGCCGTCTTCAGCGCCCGCGCCCAGAACTCCGGGCGTTTGTCCATGCCGCCGACTTCTCGAATGAACAGGATCCGGCGGCCTTGCTGGTTCAGGCCGTCGAACTTCCTCATGAGGTGCAGGGTCTTGGACTTGGCCTCGTCGATATGATCGCGCCAGTCCTCCTGCATCACCGCCGCCTGCATCGGGAAGTCGTGGAACAGCTTCAGGCCATACCGCCGCTGGCGGACGAAGAAGATCCGACCCTCCACCCGGAATTCCGCCAGTTCGTCCGGGTGGAACAGCCGATCGACGTTCCAGTCGGCCAGCAGGCTGCTCAGCCCCTTCATGGAGCTTATCCACCAGTCGAAGGGATAGGCGGCTTCAGTCCCGAAGTGGTTGCGCAACTGGCGGGTGGTCCGGCAGCGGTGACCCAGCGACACGATGTCGGTGAAGAGGTGCAAGACTCGCCCAACCCTCAGAATAGATCCCGGCTGCAGGACAGCCCTGGAGAAGCCGTCCGGCGCCCGTCCGTTCCACCAAACAAATACGTCTCCGGAGCCGGCGACAAGTCGGCGGCTGTGGGCGCCGGCGGCTCAGGCCTGGATCGCCGGGCGGGCGTCCTTGAACACCTCGGCCAGCAGCCGGCCTTCCACCTCGCGGCTGGAGCCCTTGCGCCAGGCGATGACGATCTCGCGCTTGGGCGCCACGGCGTCGAGCTGCAGCACGCTGATCGGCACGCCGTGGGCCAGGCCCGCCTCCACCGCCATGGCCGGCACCAGCGAAACCCCGAGGCCCGAGCCGACCATCTGCACCAGGGTGTGCAGCGAGGTGGCCGCGAACCCCTCCTCGCCCAGGCGCGGCGGCTCCAGGCCGCAGACCGCCAGGGCGTGCTCGCGCAGGCAGTGGCCGTCTTCCAGCAGGATCAGGTCCTCCCCCTCCAGCCGGTCGGGCGCCACGCGCGGCCCGCGGCCCAGGGGATGGCCGTGCGGCAGGGCCGCCATCAGCTCGTCGTCGCCGATGAAGGCGGTCTCCAGGCCGGCGGTTTCGTAGGGCAGGGCGATGACCGCCGCGTCCAGCGCCCCGGCCTTCAGGGCCGCGATCAGCCGGTGGGTGAGGTCCTCGCGCAGGAACAGGCTGAGCTTGGGATAGCGCTGGCGCATGATCGGCAGGGTCTTGGGCAGCAGGAACGGCGCCACGGTGGGGATCACGCCCAGGCGGAAGCGGCCGGTCAGGGGCTGGCCGGCGCTGCGGGCCGCCTGCACCAGATCCTCGGCGCGGGCCAGGATGTCGTTGCCGCGGCGCACGGCCTCCTCGCCGATGGCGGTGAGGATCACCCCCGAGCGGGCGCGGTCGACCACCGGCGCGCCCAGCGCCTTCTCCAGCTCCTGCACCCCGGCCGACAGGGTGGGCTGGGTGACATGGGCCGCCTCGGCGGCGCGGCTGAAGGAGCCGTGCTCGGCCAGGAGCTTGAGATACTGGAGCTGGCGGAGGGTCGGGAGCATGCGGTCGAAATAGGCTCGCCCTATCGAATTGTCAAAAACAATCGATTGGATTTCTATAACTTCGCCCCCTATCTCCTCCCCAACGGCCCGGACGGGCCCCGCCCAACCCACCCAGAGGAGACCCAACATGCTCGGCGTCGGACAGAAACTGCCTGAGTTCAAGATCACCGGCGTGAAGCCCGGCTTCATGCGCCACGAGGAGAACGGCGAGAGCGCCTTCGAGACGCTCACCCACGACAGCTTTCCCGGCCAGTGGAAGGTGATCTTCTTCTATCCCAAGGACTTCACCTTCGTGTGCCCCACCGAGATCGCCGAGTTCGCGCGCCTGAACCCGCAGTTCGCCGAGCGCGACGCGGTGGTGCTGGGCGGCTCGGTCGACAACGAGCACGTCAAGCTGGCCTGGCGGCGCGAGCATCCCAGCCTGGCGGAGCTACCGATGTGGCAGTTCGGCGACCCGGGCGGCCGCTTCGCCCGCGCGCTGGGCGTGCTCGACGAAGAGGAGGGCGTGGCCGTCAGGGCCACCTTCGTGGTCGACCCGCACGGGGTGATCCAGCACGTCTACGTCACCAATCTGAACGTCGGCCGCGCGCCGGCCGACACGCTGAGGGTGGTGGACGCCCTGCAGACCGACGAGCTCTGCGCCTGCAACCGGCCGGTCGGCGGCCAGATCCTCGAAGCGGCCTGAGCCGGCGTCTGTTTCCCCCGCCATGCCCGGCCGCCCGGGCATGGCGGGGCGATGTTCCGGCGCGCCCCGACGCGCGTTAGAACCTCCCCAAAAGCTGGAGCCCGGCCATGACCCTCGACGCCCTGCGCGAATCCCTGCCCGCCTACGCCAAGGACCTCAGCCTGAACCTGTCTTCGCTGGCGGCCGAGACGGCGCTCAGCGACCAGCAGAAGTGGGGCTGTTTCGCCGCCGCCGCCTATGCGGTGGGCGCAGGTCCGGTGATCAAGGCCGTGACGGCGTCCGCCCGCGAGGCGGGGCTGTCGGCCGAGACGCTCGAGGCCGCCAAGGGCGCGGCGGCGATCATGGGCATGAACAACGTCTACTACCGCGCCCTGCACCTGATGAAGGGCGGCGAGGAATACCGCTCGCTGCCGGCGCGGCTGCGCATGAACCTGATCGGCAACCCCGGCGTGGACAAGTGCGACTTCGAGCTCTGGTCGCTGGCGGTCTCGGCGATCAGCGGCTGCGGCCTGTGCATGGATGCGCACGAGGCCGAGCTGAGGAAGCACGGGCTCTCCAACGTCCAGGTCCAGGCGGCCCTGCGCATCGCCGCGGTGGTCAACGCCGTCAGCCACGTGGCGGCCGCCGAACAGGCGGCGGCCTGAGGTCTTCCTCTCCCTATGGGAGAAGGGTCCGCCCGGTCAGGCGTTCGAGGATCTTCAGGGGCGACATGGCGGGGTCGGCCATCGCCCCGATGGGGAGCAGGAAGGTCTGCTCCAGCACGTTGCGGCCTTCCAGGGCGGCATGCAGGGCCGCGTCGGTGAACACCAGCCAGGTGGCGCCGCTGTCGAACGCCACCCGGCGCTTCAGCGCGGTCTCCTGATAGACGCCGTCCTCCTTGGCCAGGTCGTGCAGCCGCAGCATGGCGTGGTCGTAGGCGGTGCGGCGGCCCTTGGTCAGCTTCAGCGCCTGCAGCAGCCCGGCCGCGCCGGGCGCAGGACGCCCCGCGCGCGGCAGGAAGCGGGTGGCGAAGGGCTCGAACGGCTCGCCGACGTTCCACACCCGCGGCCGGCCCTGCGGATCCACATTGGCGAACAGGCGCAGGATCCGCCGCCCCTGCACGGGGTTGGCGGGGAAGGCGTCGACGTGCAGCCGGCGGTCGTCCTTGCGCGGGCTGATCGCCCGGTTCTCGACGTCGCAGGGCCTGAGGCTGGTGCGGGCGAGCTGCAGGGCGCCGGCGTAGGCAGGCAGCAGCTGCCTGGCCGTGGCCAGCGACCAGGCCGAGAAGCGCTCCATCAGCCGCCGCACCAGGAGCGCCCTCAGCTCGTCGGTCTTCAGCCCGCCGATGCGGCCGGTGGAGGGATCGAAGCTGATGTTCTTGGAGCGGCCGTCGCAGAGGGACGGATCCAAGAGGCTTTCCTCGCCCTCGAGCAGCGGGAAGGCCAGCCTGGGCAGATGCACGACCTCGCCCTGCTCCAGGGCGGCCAGGGCCTCGGCCTGCTGGGCCGCGCGCGGCGGCCACACGCCGATCTGGGCCACGCGATCCTGCAGCGGCCGGGAGACCCGTGGTCTTCGCCCAACGGCCTGGCTCATGGAAGTTTCCCGGTCACAGGCGGTCCGAACTCGCCGTGGATTCAGCGCCCAATCGCACCCCAGGGTCAATGGCCGAGACGGTCCCGTGTTCCACCGGTCAGACCCGTTCGGCGGCCTTGATCGCCGCGCGGCAGCCGGCGCGGATCACGGCGGTCAACAGGCCATGGCCGGGCGCCGCGCGGGCGCCGGACTGGACCGCCTTGTCGTGGTGCGCCAGCTCGTCGGCGCGATAGGCCTCCAGGCGCTGGGCGAGCGCGGGCTCGACGGCGGAAAGCTCCTCCACCTGGCCGGCGTAGTGCTGCTCGATCACGCTCTCCACCGCCTCGGTGCAGGCGTGGGCGGCCTTCTCGCCGATCAGGGCCGTGGCGGCGCCCAGCGCGAAGCCGGCCGCGCTCCAGAGCGGCGAGAGCAGGCTGGGCCTCACCCCCCGCCGGCTCAACAGGCTCTCGAAGGCCTCGAGGTGGGCCTCTTCCTGCCGGCCGAGCTCGGCGAACTCGGCGGCGGCCGCGTCCTTGCCGCGGGCGGCGGCGAACACCGCCCGCTGGCCCCGGTAGATCTGCACGGCGGCCAGCTCGCCGGCGTGATCCACCCGCAGGATCTCGGCGGTGCGGGCCTTCAGGGCGCCTGAGCCCGGACGGGGCGGGACGGGGCTAGGCTTCGAGTCCACGCGTCAGCTCCCGTCCCGTCACCACGACGCCGCTCAGCACCGCCAGCACCAGGGCGACCGCCACGTTCCAGCCGGCCATCGACAGGCCGATGAAGCGCCAGGGCGCCACGTCGCAGCGCGGGGCGGTGATCCGGGCGCCGCCCAGCAGGCCGGAGATGGCGTTGATGTCGGCCCGGGCCGTCGCCGCGCCCGAGCAGCTCTGGGGCCCTGGCCAGAACTTCCACTCCACGCCCGCGTGATAGGCCGCCAGGCCCGCCTCGGAGAGGAAGACCAGGGCCAGGACCAGGCTGGTGATGGCGATGACGTGCTTGCCCCTGACGAAACGGCCGGCCAGCCAGCCGGCCAGTCCCACGCCGACGGCGATCCAGTAGACCAGCCGCTGCTGCAGGCAGAGGTGGCAGGGCTTCAACCCGCCGAAGATCTCGAACCCGTGCGCCACGGCCAGCACGAGCAGGGCGCAGACCGCCGCCACCAGGGGCCAGGACCGGAACACCGAACGCCGCACGCTGCTCGTCATGGGCGCGGTATAGGCCAAGGCGGGCGGGGCCGGAAAGCCGTCGCGTTCAGTGGACCAGCTTCAGCGTCAACAGCGCCAGCGCCACCACCAGCGCCACGCCCGAGACCACCCAGGCCAGCCGCTTCTCGACGAAGCCCTGGATCGGCGCGCCATAGGTGCGCAGCAGCCCCGCCACGGCGAAGAAGCGCGCGCCCCGGATCACGATCGAAGCGGCCAGGAACTTCAGGTAGGGGAAGTGGAACAGGCCAGACGCGATGGCCATGATCTTGTAGGGCAGGGGCGTGGCCAGCAGCAGCAGGCCCCACTTCTTGTACCAGTGCTCGAAGACATGGATGTCGCCGCCGGTCAGGCTGATGATCCAGACCCCGACCGGGTGCAGGAAATAGCCGACGGCGAAGCCGGTCGAGCCGCCCGCCACCGACGCCAAAAGGCAGATCAGGGCGTAGCGCCAGGCCAGGTCGCGCCGCGCCAGCACCATCGGCATCAACATGACGTCCGGCGGGATCGGGAAGAACACCCCCTCGATGAAGGCCACGCCCGCCAGCCATGCCGGAGCCCGGCGCGAGGCCGCCAGGCCCATCAACTTGTCGTAGGTGCGTCTCAACATCGGCAGAGGCTTTAGCAGCGCGACTCGCAAAGCTCACAGTGCTTTCCGCGCGCTGGCGCGTTGACTAGGTTCGGGACCAACATCAGGAGGGGCGCCATGGCCGGCCAGCTGTTCGACAACCCCCTGGGCACCGACGGGTTCGAGTTCGTCGAATTCACCGGCCCGGACCCCCAGCGCATGGCCCGCCAGTTCGAGGCCCTGGGCTTCGTGGCCACCGCGCGCCACCGCTCCAAGGACGTGGTCCGCTACCAGCAGGGCGACATCAACTTCATCCTCAACACCTCGCCCACCGGCCAGGCGGCCCAGTTCCGCCAGACCCACGGCCCCTCGGCCAACGCCATGGCCTTCCGGGTGAAGGACGCCGCCCGGGCGCTGGAGCTGGCGGTGGCGCGGGGCGCCACGGCCGTGCAGGGGCCGGTGGGGCCGATGGAGCTGAACATCCCGGCCATCGAGGGCATCGGCGGCAGCCTGATCTATCTCGTCGACCGCTACGGCGACCGGGGCTCGATCTACGACGTCGATTTCATCGGGCTCGAGGGAGGCCTTCATCCGCTGCCGAGCCCCCGGGGTCTCGGGCTCTCCTATATCGACCATCTCACCCACAACGTGCATCG
>JANWHQ010000095.1 GCA_025450315.1 Caulobacteraceae bacterium | reverse complement strand
GGCCTCAAGATCGGCGAGACCTCGCTGAACCTGAAGGCCGCCATCGCCGGCGAGACCCACGAATACACCGACATGTACCCGGGCATGGCCCGCACGGCCCGCGACGAGGGCTTCGACGAGATCGCCGACTGGTTCGAAACCCTGGCCAAGGCCGAGAAGTCCCACGCCGGCCGCTTCCAGAAGGCCCTGGACACCCTGGGCGCGTAAGCGCGCCGAGAGCCCCCTCCGTCGCGTTGCGCGCGCCACCTCCCCCAGAGGGGAAGGATCCTGGGTTCGCGCCGACCGTGATCTTCCCCCTTCTGGGGGAAGTCCCCGCGAAGCGGGGGAAGGGGGCTCACGCCCGGAGCCATTGATGACCGATTCCCGCGAAGGCAGCCTCGAGGCGCCGACCCGTCATCCGATCGCGTGGCGCGAGGAGGCCTTCTACGACCTCGCCGCCATCGAGGCGGAGATGGAGCGGGTGTTCGACATCTGTCACGGCTGCCGGCGCTGCTTCAATCTGTGCGACAGCTTCCCCCGGCTCTTCGACATGATCGACGAGGGGCCGACCGGCGAGGTCGATGGCGTGCCCAAGGCCGACTACGGCAAGGTCGTGGAGGCCTGCACCCTCTGCGACATGTGCTTCATGACCAAGTGCCCCTACGTGCCGCCGCATCCCTTCAACGTGGACTTCCCCCACCTGATGCTGCGCCACCGGGCGGCCGAGCGCAAAGCCCACGGCGGCCAGTTCGTCCGCGAGCAGCTGGGCGAGACCGACCGCAACGGCAGGCTGGCCAAACCCATCGCCGGCCTCGCCAACTGGGCCAGCGCCCGCGGCAACGGCCTGACCCGCCCCCTGATGGAGGCGGTGCTCGGCATCGACCGCGACGCGGCGCTGCCGAAATATCACTCCAGGACCGCCCAGGAGCTCTGCCGCACGCCGCCCCGGCCCAATCCCGAGGGCCCGGCCTTCGGCAAGCGCAAGGCGGCGGTCTACGCCACCTGCTTCGTCGACTACAACGTCCCCCAGACGGCGGTGGACGCGCTGAAGGTGCTGGCCCTGCAGGGGGTCGAGGCGAAGCTCGTCTATCCCGAGTGCTGCGGCATGCCCCAGCTGGAGGCCGGCGACATCGCCGAGGTGGCCGGCCGCGCCGAGCGGGTCTCCGCCGAGCTCGGGCGCCTCATCGACCAGGGCTATGACGTGGTGGCCCTGACCGCCAGCTGCGGCCTGATGATGAAGTTCGAATGGCCGCTGATCCTGCCCGAGAACGAGGGCGTGAAGCGTCTCTCGGCCGCCACGCGCGACATCTGCGAATATGTGGTCGAGCTCTCCAAGGCCCACGGCCTGGTTCCGGGCCTGACGCCGGTCCAGGGCGGGGTGGTGGTGCACCACGCCTGCCACGCCCGGGCCCAGAACATGGGCGCCAAGTCCGCCGAGCTGTTGCGGCTGATCCCCGAGACCAAGGTCGACCTGGTCGAGCGCTGCTCGGGCCACGGCGGCACCTTCGGGGTGATGAAGGAGACCCACGGCGTCGCAATCAAGGTCGGCAAGCCCGCCGCCCGCCAGGTCGCCCGCACCGAGGACAAGACCCTGTGCTCGGACTGCCCGCTGGCCTGCAAGCACATCGGCCAACTGCTGGAAGCCGAGCTTTCCGAGGGCGCGCAGCCGACGCGCGGCCACCCCATCGAAGTCTTCGCCCGAGCCTACGGTCTCTAGAGATGTCCGCCGCCCAACGCCGCGTCACCCGCGAGGATCTGATCCCCGACGCCGAGTTCGCCGCCCAGCGCAAGGCGCGGCGGGCGGCGCTGCTGCCGCTGAAGCAGCTGAGACGGGTCCCGCTCGGCCCCTACGCCAACGTGATCTTCGAATCCTTCGACACCATGCTGTTCCAGATCCAGGAGATGCTGCTGGTCGAAAAGGGCGGCGAGGCCCAGATCGCCGACGAGCTGGACGCCTACAACCCGATGATCCCCCAGGGCTCGGAGCTCACCGCCACGGTGATGTTCGAGATCGAGGACGAGGTCCGCCGCGACCTGATCCTGCGCCGGCTGGGCGGGGTGGAGGACCACTTCTTCATCCAGCTGGGCGCCGAGCGCGCCCTGGCCGTGCAGGAAGGCGACATCGAGCGCACCCGCGAGGACGGCAAGACCTCCTCGGTGCACTTCCTGCATTTCCCGCTGACCGAGGCCCAGAAGACGGCCTTCAGGGACCCGGCCGTCCAGGTCATGGTCGGCTGCGACCACGAGCTCTACCACCACCTGGCGGTGCTGAGCCCGGCGGTGCGCGCCGAGCTGGCCAAGGATTTCGCCTAGATCACGCCGGATCCAGCGGTCCGGACGGCGGCGGCTGACCGGGCAGGTCGCCCGACACCTTGCGCCGCTTGAACTTCCAGGCGCCGTCCTCGCGCGCCAGCTCGTCGTCGTAGCGGCCGGCGTGGTGCACCCTGGGGCGGTTCTCTGCGTCCAGGCTGACGAAGGTCCAGCGCGACCAGGCCTGGCCCATATCGCCGTCGACCTCGATGTCGAAGCTCGACATCAGATGATAGTTGCGCTGGGGATCGTCGTTCGCCCGGCCGCCGATCATCTTCTCCATCATGGCCTGGATCTCGGCCGGACCGGTCCCGGCTCCGAAGCCGCCGTCCCAGACCCCGTCCCGGGCGAACAGGGCCGCGTAGGCGGCAAAGTCGCGCCGGTCGAGGTGCTTGCCATAGGCGACCAGCAGCCGCCGGATGGCCTCGATATCCTCCAGCCGCTGCAGCCTCGCTTCGTCGCTCATCTCAGTTCCACCCCAAGCCCATGTCGTTGGGCGCCGGCCGCTCGATCGCCTCGATCCGCGTGATCCGCCCCTGGGACATCTTGAACACCACGCCCATCAGCTCGGTCGAGAGGGTGGCGGGCGGCGGAGGCGGCGTCGAGCCCCGCTTGGCCTTGGCCTTCTTCTTCTTCGTGGTCGTCACCGGAGGCGGCGTCGGGACGGCGCCACGATCGACCATCGCCGCCGCCATGACGAGGCCCCGGTCCTCGTTCACCACCCAGATCCGCCGGCGCACCCTCAAAACCCCGCGGAAGACGCCCCCGTCCAGCTGCGCGGCGCAGCCCAGGGCCCACGGCTTGAAGCCGGGATTGCCGGGATCGGGCGCCGGCGCGTCGGGATTGCCGGTGGTCCGCACCCCGTTGTCCCGCCGGATGCAGTCGGCCCCCAGCGGCACGCCGGCGCTGGAGCCCCGCTCCATGCCGTCGAAATAGCGGTTGGCCGCGGCGGCCATGATCTCCGGCGCCCAGAGCTCGCCGCCGGCCAGCATCACCGGCTCCGGCTCGTCGAAGCCCTTCGGATCGAGCCCGGGCAAAGGGTTCGGCTGACCCGGCGGGCCAGCGGCGGCGTCCTGGCGGACCACCACCGTCTCGATCTCCGACACCTTCCCGGCCGCCGCCTTGAGCCGTAGCATCATCATTCCGGGCGCGCCGTTCTCGGTGAAGGCGCCGAAATAGGCGGCCTGGCCCGTCGCCGGATCGGCGAAATACAGCCGATAGGCCGAGCTCTTGCGCCCGAGGGTCGAGAGCCCGTCGCCTTCCATGGCGATGGCCGTCGCCGTGGCCCAAAGGCCCTGACCCGGCGCCACGGCCTCGCCGTTCTCGGTGTAGCGCATGCCCGGCGCCAGCGGCGCGCGCGAGGGATCGTGGTCGACCATGGCCTGCAGCACCTTGTCGACGTAGCCGTCCAGGCAGGTCTCGTCGCAGATCCGCGGGGCGGTCTGCGCCGGCGGCGCCGGGGGCGGGCGGACCGGCCTGAAGCGCGGCGGGTGCGCCCGGGCGGCCAGGGCCAGGCCCGGGGCCAGGGCGAGGGCGATCCAAATCACCTGGGCCGAACGCATGTCCTCTCCCCAAGCGCCCCGCGCCAAGCTAAGCATCATCAAAACGGCGGGTGCGGCGATGTTGTGGCCGGACCCTTCAGGGAGAGCAAGCGCATGACCCTTCTTCCGACCTCGCTAGTGGGGTCTTATCCGCAACCCGACTGGCTCATCGATCGGAAGGCGCTGGCGGCGCGGTTCCCGCCGCGGACCCCGACCCCCAGCCTCTGGCGCGTGGCGCCGGAATATCTGGAGCAGGCCCAGCAGGACGCGACCCTGATCGCCATCCGCGACCAGGAGCGGGCCGGCATCGACATCGTCACCGACGGCGAGATGCGGCGCGAGAGCTATTCCAACCGCTTCGCCAATGCGCTCGAGGGCATCGCGCTCGACAAGCCCGGCGAGGCCTTCGACCGCTCGGGCCATCCGGTGTCGGCGCCCCGCGTCACCGGCGCGATCCGCCGCAAGCGGCCGGTCGAGGTCGAGGCGCTGAAGTTCCTGAAGGCCAACACCGACCGCAAGGTGAAGATCACCGTGCCGGGGCCCTTCACCATGCAGCAGCAGGCCCAGAACGACTTCTATCCCGACGACAAGAGCCTGGCCCTGGCCTACGCCGACGCGGTGCGCGAGGAGATCGAGGACCTGTTCGCCGCCGGCGCCGACGTGGTGCAGATCGACGAGCCCTATATGCAGGCCCGCTCGGAGAAGGCCCGCGAGTACGGCCTGGAAGCGCTGAACCGGGCGCTGGACGGGGTGAAGGGCGAGACGGCCGTGCACATCTGCTTCGGCTACGCGGCCCTGATCCACGAGCGGCCGGCGGGCTACAACTTCCTGCCCGAGTTCGCCCACAGCCACGTCTGCCAGATCTCGATCGAGACGGCGCAGTCGCACCTGGATACCGCGGTGCTGGAGCCGCTGCGCGGCAAGACCATCATCCTGGGGGTGCTGGACCTTTCGACCCACGAGGTGGAGACCCCGGACCAAGTGGCCGAGCGCATCCGCAACGGCCTGAAGCACGTGGACGCCGACAAGATCGTCGTCGCCCCCGACTGCGGCCTGAAGTACCTCCCGCGCGAGGTCGCCTTCGGCAAGATGCAGGCGATGGTCGAGGGCGCGCAAATCGTGCGGGGAGAATTGGGCAAGTAATCTCCGCCCTGAGCCGTCGAAGTGTAACCGCAGAGGGGCTACCTGAAGCTCGGCGGCTACCGCCTCGGCTATCTGCTCAACTTCAACGTCCCGCGCCTGCGTGAAGGAATCCACCGCTTCGTGAATGGCATCTGACCCTCGGCGTCCTCCGCGCCTCCTCCGCGCCCTCCGCGGTTATCCTTTCTGATCCACGGGACGCCTCTTGGCGCTTAAGCCGGCCTTAAGGGTGTTGGTTCGGCGTTTCGAAAAGTATTTCACCTAGCTTACGGCCTCCAACAGGGGGTCTGACCCATCACTTCCGCCGCACTCGCCCTGGCGCCGCCGATCGACGACGACTGGTCCACGTCCGATTCCGGGCTCGCCTCCTCGACCCTGCTGACGGTGGTGGTCAGCCCCAGCGCCCAGGCGGCGCGGCGGCTGGTTTCGCTGGTCCAGCAGGTCTTGCCGACCGAGGCGGTGGTCGCCTGCGAGAGCATGGGCGAGGGCGTCTCCCACACCCAATCGGCGCTGATGCGCGGCCGCGCGGCCGCCCTGTTCCTGGTCGACGCCCGTGGCCGGCCGGTGAACGAGACGGCGCGCAGCTTGCAGCAGGCCCAGGCCGCCCGCGCCGACGCCGAGCTGATCGTCCTGGCCGACGCCGGGGAGATCCCGGCCCTGGCCGCGGCCATGGCGGCCCTGGGCGTCTCCGAGCAGGCCAATGTCCTTTCGGGCGAGCCCGATCCCGGCCTGATCGCCGGCGCCGTGCGCGCGGCGGCCTTGCGGCTGCAGACCTCGGTGACCTCCCAGCGGCATCACCGCAACAGCGCCCAGACCATCGGCGCGCTGGAGCTCGAGGTGCAGGAGCTGCGCGCCCGGCTGGACGTGGCCAAGCACGCCGCCCACCACGATTCCCTGACCGGCTGCCTCAATCGCGAGGGCTTCGTCGAGGAGCTGCGCACGCGCCTGTCGCGCAATCGCCAGATGCAGAACGTGCTGATTGTGGACCTGGACCGCTTCAAGTCGGTCAACGACACCCTGGGTCACCAGGCGGGCGACCAGCTGGTGCGCAAGATCTGCACGGCCATGGCCGGGGTGATCCCCAAGGGCGCGGTGCTGGCGCGTCTCGGCGGCGACGAATTCGGGGTCCTGGCCGAGGCCCTTTCGGACACCGGCCTGGACAGCCTCTGCCGTCAGATCCTGCAGGTCTGCGCCCAGTGCCGCATGATCGGCGGCCACGAGGTGCAGGTCTCCGCCTCCATCGGCGTCGCCCGCCAGGGGATGGCCAAGACCGACGTCGAGCTGGTGCGCCAGGCCGATATCGCCCTCTACGCCGCCAAGCGCGACGGCAAGAACCGCTACAAGGTGTTCGACGACCATCTGGACGAAAGCCACAAATACCGGCTGAACATCGAGCGCGGCCTGGAGCGCGGCCTCTCGGCCGGCCAGTTCCGCATGCTCTACCAGCCGATCGTCGACGCCCACACCTGCCGCACCCTGGGGTTCGAGGCGCTGGTGCGCTGGGACAGCCCCGAGCACGGCTCGATCTCGCCGGCCGAGTTCATCCCCATCGCCGAGGAGACCGGCCACATCCTCGACATCGGCGACTGGATCGCGCGCCAGACCCTGAAGGACTGCCGCCGCTGGCGGCTGCCCTATGTGTCGCTGAACCTCTCGGCGAGGCAGTTCCTGCGCCACAACATCGGCGAACGACTGCTGCGCTATGCCGCCGACGCCGACGTGCATCCGGGCCGCATCCAGATCGAGCTGACCGAGACGGCGATCATCGACGACGTCGAGCGCGCCTCGCGCAACCTCGACATCCTGCGCAAGGCCGGGGTGCGGGTGGCGCTGGACGACTTCGGCACCGGCTATTCCAGCCTCGTCTACCTGAAGCAGTTCGCCATCGACTGCATCAAGATCGACAAGTCCTTCGTGGACAACATCACCCGCGACCGCCAGTCGGCGATCATCGTGGCCTCGGTGTCAAAGCTCGCCGCCTCGCTGGGCATGAGCGTGGTGGCCGAGGGGGTGGAGAGCGCCGACCAGCGGACCATCCTGATCGCCTGCGGCTGCACGGCCCTGCAGGGCTTCCATTTCGGCCGGCCGATCGAGGCTTGCGAGACCGAGGCGCTGCTCGAGGTCGGCAAACTGACCGCGAGCTCAGTGGCCCCGGGGGCATAGGCGACCGCCGCTCGGCCCTGCGTGGTTCGAGACGCGGCCGATCGGCCGCTCCTCACCACGACGCGCGTCATGCAATCCCAGCTTTCGTCATCCTTGAGGCCGCGTCAGCGGCCGTCTCGAAGGACGCACCACATCTCTGCATACGAAGAAGGCGCGACGGTCACCCGCCGCGCCTCCGATTGTCATCCGGGCCGTAGCCCCCGGACTTGATCCGGGGGCGCAGAGCCGGGATCGGTCCTGGACACAGGCGCTTGCCGCGATCCCGGACAAGCCGCCCGCGCGGCTTTCCGGGATGACAAGCCTTGCTCAGAACTCGATCGGATAGGGCGCCAGCTTGCCCGTGGCGTAGAGCTCGGGCAGTTCCGGCGAGCCGTTCTCCATCACCATCAGCATCGAGCGCTTGGGCGAGAAGCCCTGGTGGCGGATGTCGGCCGGCATGGCGCAGACGTCGCCGGCCTTCATCACGATCATGCCGCGCGGATTGCCGGTGTTCTTGTCCTGGATCCGCCAGTGGATCTCGTCCGACAGCTGGAAGAACCACTCGTTGCGGTCGTTGCCGTGGATCACCGGCAGCATGTGCTCCTCGGAGGTCACGCAGCAGATCGAGGCCTTGGTGATCGCCGTCATCGAGGGATTCCAGGTCACGTCCGAGCGGGCGATGTGGTCGAACAGGTTGATGGCGTGCAGCTGGCCCTCGAAGCCGGGTTCGGGCTCGATGTCGGGTTGGTCGAAGGCCACGTCCTCGAAGGCGCGGTTGATCGGCGTGCCGGTGTCGTCCGAGCGCACCGGCTGATCGCCGGGCAGGCCCAGCATGCGCTTGGCCGGGGTGAAGTTGCGCAGCAGCGGGCCCTGCATCGGCTTGCCCTTGGAGCCCATGGGCGAGCCGGTCTCCAGCGGCGCGGACAGGGGGTCGTAGCCCTCGCTGATCCAGTCGCGCGAGATGGTCTCGAACGCCTTGGAGACGCTTTCGGCGGTGAAGCGCTGGATGAAGTCGATTCCCGCCGCCTTGCAGCCCTGGTCGTAGGTCCCGGCGTAGATGTCCACGGTGCCGTAGTGGTTGTGGGTGCCGAAGACGTCGTCGAAGAAGATCCAGCCGTAGAAGAAGCCCCAGCCGATGTCGCGCACCATGGCCCTCAGGAAGCGGTCCACTTCCATGGTGTGCTTGCCCTTGGGCCACTTGATGTGGACGAAGTATTCGTCGCGGGCGAACTCGAAGCCGCCGAACTGGAAGCTGTGATAGCCCTGCTTGTTGGCCGTCGCTGACTTGACGACTTCGGGGTTCAGGACGGTGGGGGAAGCGCCGTCGGCCATGGGTGTCTCCTAGGCTCGCGATATCGTTAGAGGGTGCAGATCTCGGACCAGCGCTCGACCGTCACCGGTCCGGACAGGGTCTGGATGATCGCCACCGAAGGCTTGGACGAGGCCAGCTGATAGGCCGCGCCGGCGGGCAGCAGCACCTGGTGGCCGCGGCGGGCGCGCACCTTGCCCATCTTCTGGCCGTTGGGCTGGCCGCCGAGCTGCCTGGCGCCCTGGCCGCCCGCGGGGGCCTGGGCCGGATCCAGCTTGACGAAGTTGAACTCGACCTCGCCGTCCATCACCACGGCGAACTCGTCGTGCGGGGCCACATACCAGGGTCCCTGACCGTCGACCTTGGTCACCTCGGCGACGTATTCAATATTCTTGGCGACGGCCACGCGTTCGAAGGGCTTGGACTTGCCGGCCACTTCGAAGATGTTCGAGAAAGCGTAGTGCTTGAGGTCGTCGTTTAGCTCGATGGTGCCCTTCTCATACGAGTCCAGCGAGCCGAATACTGTCTGATAGGCCATCCATTCCTCCACGGCCACGGCCGTTTTCTTGCGCCTTGGGTCTAAGCCCGCAATTTCGCTTGCGATTTTGTGCGCAGTTGGCTTGAAGGCTTAGGACGAACGCCCCACGAGTCAAGACAAAGTTCCGCCACGGGCCAGTGGATCGTAGCAGACGGATGGAGGCCATCCGTCTGTGGTCCGATCCACTGTAACTTAGACATCGGCGCCGCGACCCTCGGGTCGCGGCGCGAGGGAGACGCCAGCGCATGAAGATCGGACGCGAAGAGCACCGCACCCAATCCATCTCGGCCTCCAATTCCGAACAGATCGTGGTGAGGGGCTTGGACCTGGTGGACCAGCTGATCGGGAAGATCACCTTCACCGACCACGTCTGGCTGCTGATCGCCGGCGCCCTGCCCTCGGACGCCCAGCGCCGGGTGCTGGATTCCACCCTGGTGGCCATCGCCGAGCACGGCCTGGTGCCGAGCGTGGTGGCCAGCCGCATGACCCTGGCCGCCTCGCCCGAGGCGATGCAGGGGGCGGTGGCCGCGGGCCTGCTGGGCTGCGGCTCGGTGATCCTGGGCGCCTCCGAGAACGCCGGCCGGTTCTTCGAGGAGGTGGCGCAGGCCCGCCAGGCCTCCGGCGCCCCGCTCGACGACGCCGTGCGCGAGGTGATCGGCCGCTACCGGGCGGTCAAGCGCGCCGTTCCCGGCTACGGCCATCCGCTGCACAAGGGCTACGACCCCCGGGCCAAGCGCCTGATCGAGGTCTGCGAGGAGGCCGGGCTCGCCGGCCAGTACATCGAGATCGCCTGGGCGGTGGATCGCCTCCTGCCCGGGCTCACCGGCCGGAACCTCAGGATGAACGTCTCCGGCGCCATCCCCGCGGTGCTGCTGGACGCCGGCTATCCGCTCTTGGCGCTGAAGGGCGTGCCGCTCCTGGCGCGCACCGCCAGCCTGATCGCGCACCTGCTGGAAGAGCAGTCCCGGCCGATCGGATTCCTCATGGCCAACGCCGGCGCGGCGGCCATCGATTACGACGGCGCGGCGCCCGAGGGCTTCACGCCCGACGAAAATTGAGTCGGAATAGGCCCATGACCAATCCTCTGAACGGCGTCCGGGTGCTCGAGCAGGGCACTTTCATCACCGGGCCGTGCTCGGCCATGACCCTGGCGGACCTCGGCGCGGACGTGATCAAGGTCGAAAGCCCCGATGTCGGCGACCCCTATCGCAACTTCCGGGGCGGCCTCTATAGCGCGCACTTCCAGGCCTACAACCGCGGAAAGCGCTCGATCTGCCTGAACCTCAAGGAGCCGGCCGACGCGGAGGTGTTCAAGGAGCTGGTCTCCGAGGCGGACGTCTACATCCAGAACTTCCGCCCGGGCGCGGCCTCGCGCATGGGGGCCGGCTACGAGCAGCTGAAGGCGATCAACCCGCGCCTCGTCTATGTCTCTATCTCGGGCTTCGGCCAGGACGGCCCCTACGCCCACCGGCCCAGCTACGATTCCGTCACCCAGGCGCTGTCGGGTTTCCTGGGGGTGGCCACCGATCCGCGCAATCCGCGGCTGCTGGGCCCGGCGATGGCCGACGCCATGACCGGCATCTACGCCGCCATGGGCGCCATGGCCGCCCTGATCGAGCGCGGCCGCACCGGCAAGGGCAAGCTGGTCGAGATCTCCATGCTCGAGGCGATGATGCACTTCGCCGTGGAGCCCTTCACCGGCTTCTTCGCCCTGGGCGACGTGCCCACCGCGCTCGACCGGCCCCGCCTGGCCCAGGCCTTCATCCTCACCTGCAAGGACGGCCGGCACCTGGGCGTGCACCTGTCCTCGCTCGACAAGTTCTGGGAGGCGCTGGTCGAGGCCCTGGGGGCCCAGGCCCTGGCGACCGATCCGCGTTTCGAGGTCCGCCCCAGGCGGATCGACAATTACGAAGAGCTGCTGGTCGAGCTGAACAGGATCACCGCCACCAGGACCCGGCCCGAGTGGCTGGAGCGCTTCTCCGGGTTCGACCTGCCCTATGCGCCCCTGAACAACATCGAGGAGGCGGCCAACGACATCCAGGCGCGCCATCTCGGCATGATCGTGCCGGTGGAAGGCCGCATCGAGGGCGCCTCCGAAGCCGTCCGCGCGCCGTTCACCTTCGACCACCAGCGCCCCAGGACCAGCCGGGCCGCGCCCCTGCTCGGCCAGCATTCCGACGAGATCAGAACCGCCCTTCAGCACGCGCCGGGCGTCTGGCCCGAGCGCGAGGCCGCGAAGGCCGCCGAGCCCGCCTGACCGGCGGGCCAGAGGAGGAAGTCCCCATGCCCTACTCGACCCTCGACAACATCACCCAGCAGGCCGTGGCCCGCTGGAGCACCACCCACGATCCGCGCCTGCGCGAGCTGATCACCAAGCTGATCCCGCACGTGCACGCCTACGCCAAGGAGGTCGGCCTGACCCATCAGGAGTGGCTGGCCGGCCTGAACTTCCTGGCCCGGGTGGGCCAGTGGACCACCGACGCCCGCGGCGAGAACATCCTGCTGTCGGACGTGATGGGCCTGTCGATGCTGACGGTGATGCTCAACGACAAGCTGCCCAAGGGGGCGACGCCGCACACAGTGCTGGGGCCGTTCTATGTGGACGATTCCCCCGAGCTGGAGGCCGGCGCGAACATGGCCGAGGGGGTGGCCGGCGAGCCCTGCTTCATCTCCGGCCAGGTGCGCAACCTGAAGGGCGAGCCGATCGCCGGCGCCACGCTCGACATGTGGCAGGCCGACGACGAGGGGATCTACGAGGTGCAGCTCTCCGAGAAGAGCGGGCCCTATCTGCGCGGCGTCTACCACTCCGGGCCCGACGGCCGCTTCCTGGTCAAGACCATCGCGCCGCTCGGCTACGCGATCCCGATGGATGGGCCGGTGGGCGAGCTGATCAAGGGGACCGACATCTCCTATTTCCGGCCCGCGCACATCCACTTCATCATGTCGGCGCCCGGCTACCAGAAGATCATCACCCACCTGTTCAAGCGGGGAACCGAGTACCTCGAGAACGACGCGGTCTATGGCGTGAAGCAGGAGCTGATCGCCGATTTCCACCGCCACGAGCCGGGCGTCGCCCCTACCGGCGAGAAGCTCGACACCCCGTTCTGGACCATCGAGTACGACTTCGTCCTGGCCCCGGAAGGCGCGACGGCGGACGCCGAGGCCAAGCAGGCGGTTCCGGCGTAAGCAAGGACGGACCATGATTGATCACCTCGGCGTCAGCGCGCGCGACTTCGAAGCCTCTCGGCGCTTCTACGACGCCGCCCTGACGCCGCTGGGGATCGCGACCTTGATGGAAGTGACGCCCGAACAGAGCGGCGGCTATCACGGCTTGGGCTATGGCAAGGACGGCAAGCCGTTCTTCTGGCTCGCCAACGACGCCCGCCAAGTCCCTGGAGGCGGCCCGCGCGGGACGGGTATCCACATCGCCTTCGAGGCTGCAGATCGGGCGGCGGTGGACGGTTTCTATGCAGCGGCGATCGCACACGGCGGAGGCGACAACGGGTCGCCCGGCATCAGGGCCCACTACCATCCGAACTATTACGCCGCCTTCGTGATCGATCCGGATGGCTTCAATGTCGAGGCGGTCTGCCACACGCCGGAATAGCTGAGCGGGCTCACGCCGGCAGACCGTTCTCCACCGGCTCTAGCGGCCGGCCGCCAGCCCGGACAGCAGCTCTGGCGAGGCGCCGACTGCGCGCAGGGTCCCAGGCGAGATCGCCGCGTCGCCGCCGCAGGCCTGGACGGCATGAACCAGCTCGGGCTCGAGCATCACCGCGCGCCTCTTGGCGTCGGGCCAGACGCTGAACCGCAGCTCCGGGTCGGCCAGCACGTCGTCGCAGTCCTTCCACCAGCCGGCGTCCCTGCCCGCCGCCGACTTGAGCGCCTGCACATAGAGCCGGCGCAGTTCGGGCGAGGAGACCAGACCGATCACAGTGCCGTCGATCACATTGTCGGTCTCAGTGCTGCTCACCAGCCGAGGGCCCAGCAGCTGGCGCCAATCCACCGGGCGGCCGGTCTCCAGGTCGTAGGTCAGGGCGGTTCGGGACTGGTCCGGATGGGCGCCGCCGCAGGATTCGTCGTCATGGGCCACGAGGGCGAGGTAGCGCGGCCCCGCCATGGCGACCTCGAGGCTGCGGCTGGCCTGGTTGTCCTTGCCGCCGGCCCGGCAGTCCCTGGCGAAGCTTGCCCAGCGCCGATCGAGCCGTCCTAGGGTCCGGACTCAATTGAGCCAGTAGGCGCAGGTTGCGGCGAGGAAGGCTCCGGAGAGGTAGTTCCGGGCGAGCTTGTCGTAGCGTGTTGCGACCCTGCGGAAGTCCTTGAGCCTGCACCACAT
>JANWHQ010000094.1 GCA_025450315.1 Caulobacteraceae bacterium | reverse complement strand
CGCCGCGGTGGCGGCGGGCATCTGCCTGGCGGCCACGGCCACCGACACCGGCGGCTCGATCCGCCAGCCGGCCGGGTTCACCGGCACGGTGGGCATCAAGCCGACCTACGGCCGCTGCTCGCGCTGGGGCATCATCGCCTTCGCCTCCTCGCTGGACCAGGCCGGGCCGATCGCCAAGACCGTCGAGGACGCGGCCATCCTGCTGCGCTCGATGAGCGGCCACGACCCGAAGGATTCTACCAGCCTTCCGGTGGAAGTGCCTGATTTCCCCAGCTTTGTCGGCAAGCCGGTGAAGGGCCTGCGGATCGGCGTGCCCAGGGAATACCGCGTCGAGAACATGCCCGCCGAGATCGATCGGCTGTGGTCGGCGGGCGTGGAATGGCTGAAGGACGCCGGCTGCGAGATCGTCGAGGTGTCGCTGCCGCACACCAGATACGCCCTGCCGGCCTATTACATCGTGGCCCCCGCCGAGGCGTCCTCGAACCTCGCCCGCTACGACGGCATGCGTTACGGCCTGCGCGTCGACGCCAAGAGCCTGATCGACGTCTACGAGGAAAGCCGCAGCCACGGCTTCGGCGAAGAGGTGAAGCGCCGCATCCTGATCGGAACCTACGCCCTGTCGGCCGGCTACTACGACGCCTACTACCTCAAGGCCCAGAAGGTGCGCCGGCGCATCGCCGACGATTTCGACCAGGCCTTCCAGAAGGTCGACGCCCTGCTGACGCCCACCGCCCCCTCCGCGGCCTTCGCGCTGGGCGACCGCAACTCAGATCCGGTAGCCATGTACCTGAACGACGTCTTCACCGTGACGGTGAACCTGGCCGGCCTGCCCGGAATCAGCGTGCCGGCGGGCGTGGACGCGGGCGGCCTGCCGCTCGGCCTGCAGCTGATCGGCCGCGCGCTGGACGAGGGCACCATCTTCTCCTTGGCCGGGGCGCTGGAGAAGGCGGCCGATTTCAAGGCCCGGCCGGAACGCTGGTGGGCCTAGGGCCCGAGGAGGCGTCGATGCGCATCGCCGCCGGGTTGATCCTGGCCTTGGCTCTCCTCGCGGCCGGCGGCGGCGGAAGGGCGATGGCCGCGCTCCAGGCGGGTCCCAGCTTCGATTGCGCCGGAGCCGCCGACGTCGAGGCGGCGATCTGCCGCGATCCGGTCCTGTCGGCCGACGACCGCCGGCTTCAGGCCTTCTACGCCCGCGCCCGGCCTGGCGTGCTGGGAAACGGCTCGGACCAGCTCGCGGTCCAGCGCCGGTGGCTCAAGGACCGCGACGCCCATTGCGCCCAGGCGGCCTGGCGAAAGTCCGGCGCCAAGACCCAGCGCGACTGCATCGCGTCGGCCTATGACGAGCGGCTGGGACGGCTGGCCGTGGCTGCCCTGCTGGCGTCTCCGACCGACAGCCTGGCGGAGATCCGGCGCACCAATCCCGCCGCCGCGCCGATCTACGAGGCGCTCGCGGCCTATGTCACCTTGCCGGATCCGGCGGCGCGGACACGAAAGGTCGAAGCGCTGCTGGCGCCAGCCTATGGGATGATCGACGCCCAGACCCGGGCCGAGCTGCAGGACCGCAAGGAACCGGTTTCGCCGAAGCTGGCGGCCGCCTCCGATTCCGGCTTCGCGCTCTTCTTCGACGTCTCGGCCATGTTCGGCGGGACCGATCTCACCTGGCCCTGCGCGGCCCTGCTCAGGCGTCCGGGGCTGGTCGAGGGGCTGGGCCCGTTCTGGGGCGGGGCCATCGACGGCCAGGTCCCCGGCTCCGACTGCGCCGAAACCCTGCCGCCGGCGCCCGAGGTCGAGGCGCTGGGCCGCCGGGCCCTGGACGCCCAGCCGGTGTGCGACGGCACCATCCGCTTCTCCACCGGGCGCGGCTATGCCCAGCTGCTGGACGCCATCCGGATGCATCGCACTGAGATCTGGCGAACCGGCGCCCGCGGGACCGCTCCCGGCCGCGCCGAAGCCAGGTTCCGCGCCGCCCACAAGGCGTCCATCGCCGCCGCGGACCAGGCGCTGGCCGCCTACTACCGCAGGGTCTTCGCTGTCCCGGCCGCCGCAGCCGGCCACGACGCCCGCACCGGACTGGACGCCTTGGTCGCCGCCGCCTTCGGCCTCTGCGACTAGCGCGGGCGCGGCCGCCGATGCGCAAGCCCGCCACGGTCCGCGGCGCCGAGACGCTGGGGCGGGTGCGGCTGTCGCGCAGCTTCTTCATGCGCGATTTCCTCTACAGCGAGATCGCCAACGTCCATGGATTCAGCAACCTGCCCGACGATCCGGACCTGGCCATCGCGGCCGGCAGGCGGCTCTGCGAGGAGCTGCTGGAGCCCTTGCAGGCGAGCTTCGGCCGGCTGGCGATCCGCTCGGGCTACCGCTCGCCCCAGGTGAACGGCTTCGGCAACGCCCACGGACTCAGCTGCGCCTCCAACCCATACGACCGGGCCCGCCACATCTGGGACCAGCGCGACGCCGAGGGCTGCATGGGAGCGATGACCTCGCTGGCCGTCCCCTGGCTGGTCGATCGGGGCGCGCCCTGGACGGCGATGGCGTGGTGGATCCACGATCGGCTGCGCTACAGCGAGCTGCAGTTCTTCCCCAGGCTCTCGGCCTTCAACATCGCCTGGCGCGAGACTCCCCGCCGGCGGATCACCAGCTACGTCGCGCCGCGGGGATTGCTGACCGCGCCCGGGATGGCCAACCACGACGGCGATCACAGCGCGGAGTATCCCGGCTTTCCCGGCTAGGGCCGCCGCTGACGTTTCGAAGCGCGCAACCGTGAGCACGTCCGCGCGGCGGCTTATTGCCGAGCTTCAGGATTCCGTCGCATGAATCCGCCGCCGCGACGATCCGGACCCAGACCTCGGACGCCGGCCTTCAGGGAGGATCCATCCGCGTGACCCGCATCCGCCGCGCCGCCGTGTTCGCCGCCTCCGCCGGGCTGGCCGCCCTCTCGCTCGCCGTCGCCAGCGCTGACGACTCCGGATCGGCCGCCGAGGGCCAGGCGCTGTTCTCGTCCAAGTGCGCCTCCTGCCACGGCGCCGGGCTGGTGGGCGGGGAGTTCGGGCCGCCGCTGAAGGGCCAGGCCTTCTCCAGCCGCTGGCAGGGCCAGGGACCCGGCGCCCTGGCGAGCTTCATCGCCGCCCGCATGCCGCCCTCCGCCGCCGGCAGCCTGACCGCCACAGATGCGAACGACCTGGCCGCCTACATCCAGGGCGGGGGCGGCGGGGCTGCTCCGGCCGCCGCGGCCGAGTCCGCCAAGGCCGATGTCTCGGCGCCGCCGACGCCGCTGGCGCCCGGCCATGCGACGCGCGATCCCGGCCTCACGGCGGCCAAGGCCGCGCGCCTGGCGCCGCTCGACCGGCTGACCCCTGTCACCGACGCCATGCTGAAGGCCCCGCCCGAGGGCGACTGGCTGATGTGGCGGCGCACCTACCGCACCCTGGGCTTCAGCCCCCTGCGCCAGATCGACCGGGCCAATGTGAAGTCCCTCGGCGAGGCCTGGTCCTGGGCCCTGCCCGCCAGCCAGAACGAGATCACCCCCCTGGTCCACGACGGGGTGCTGTTCGTGCAGAGCGGCGACACGGTGCAGGCGCTCTCGGCGGCCAAGGGCGACCTGCTCTGGCAGTACGTCCACGCCCTGCCGCCGAACGGCAGCGAGGCCCGCGGCACGCGGGTCAAGACCATGGCGATCTATGGCGACGAGCTCTACGCCGCCTTCGTCGACGGCCATGTGACCGCCCTGAACGTGAAGACCGGCAAGGTCGTGTGGGACCACGCGGTGCTGTCCCCCGAGGAGGCCTCCAACCGGGGGCGGGCGGACGGGGTCGACTTCCACCTGGACGGCGGGCCGATCGTGGCCAGGGGCAAGGTGATCTTCGGCGTCAGCCTCGGCACCGACACGGCCAAGGGCGGCTGCTTCATCGTGGCGCTGGACGCCCATGACGGCTCGGAGGTCTGGCGCTTCCACACCGTGGCCCAGCCTGGCGAGCCCGGCGGCGACAGCTGGAACGGCGCGCCCGCCGACCAGCGCTTCGGCGGCGGGGTCTGGACCGCCGGCAGCTACGATCCGGATCTGAACCTGGTCTATTTCGGCGTCGGCAACACCTATGACGCCGCCACCCTGCTGGAGCCGCGGGACGGCAAGGTGGGCCCCAACGACGCCCTCTACACCGACTCCACCCTGGCGCTGGACGCCGACACCGGGAAGCTGAGGTGGCATTTCCAGCACGTCCACCGCGACGTCTGGGACCTGGACTGGGTGTTCGAGCAGTCGCTGGTCGACCTGAACCTCGGCGGCAAGCCCCGCAAGCTGGTAGTCACCGGCGGCAAGATCGCCCTGTTCGACGCCCTGGACCGGGCCACCGGCAAATACGTCTTCTCGCGCGACATGGGCCTGCAGAACCTGGTGCTGGGCGTCGATCCCAGGACCGGCGAGAAGCGGATGAACCCGGCCCTGGAGCCCGAGCCCGGCAAGGCCAAGTTCATGTGCCCGAGCCCGCTGGGGGCCCGCAATTGGCCGTCCACCGCCATCGATCCGTCCACGGACGTTCTTTATGCGCCCATGGTGGAGTTCTGCACCGACTACACCTATTCGCCCGGAACGCCCGAACAGACCCGGGCCGGCGGGGTCGACATCAGCTTCTCGGGCATGCTTCCGCGCCAGGACAACGACGGCAAGTTCAGCCGCCTGACCGCCATGGACCTGAAGACCGGCAAGGTGGTCTGGATGGACCGCCAGCGCGCGCCGCTGGCCACCGCCATGCTGGTCACCGGCGGGGGCTTGCTGTTCTCCGGCGACCGCGACCGCTACTTCCGGGCGCTGGACGAGAGGACCGGCCGCACGCTCTGGCAGACGCGCCTGAACGCCACGCCCAATTCCTTCCCGGTGACCTTCACCGTGGACGGCCGGCAATACGTGGCCGTCTCGACCGGCTCGGGCAGCTCGTGGGACGGCGCCACCGCGGCGGCCGGGACCGAGATCGTCAATCCCGCGGGCGGTACGACCCTCTGGGTGTTCAAATTGGCCGCGGCAGGCGCTAAGGGCCGGGAAAAATAGTCGCACGCGATTGCAGCTGGCGCAGGCCCCTGCTTAGCTCGAGCACGAGACGGGGCGGAGGAGCGCATGCGGTGCGAAACCTGTTATGGGCGGCCCTGGCCGTCGCGGTCATGAGTTCCGGCGCGCTGGCGGCCGAGCCTGGCCGGATCACCGGCGTCGGCGGCGTCTTCGTCAAGAGCAAGGACCCCAAGGCCCTGACCGCCTGGTATCGCGACGTGCTGGGAATCCACGTGGAGCCGTGGGGCGGGGCGATGCTGCGCTATGACGCGCCGGGCCATCCGCCGATGGTGGTCTGGAACGCCTTCGCCGCGGACGGCTCGTACATGCAGCCCTCCACCCGCGAGTTCATGATCAACTTCGCCGTCGACGACATGGATGCGTTCCTGGCCCGGATCGAGGCCAAGGGGGTCAAGGTCCTGAAGCGCGACGACAGCGATCCCAGCGGCCGCTTCGCCTGGATCATGGATCCGGACGGGACCAAGATCGAGCTCTGGCAGTCCAAGCCGCCGCCGGCCGGGGCGGCGCCGGCGCCTTAACGGTTTCGAGATGGCGGCGGGGCAAAACTGGACCCAGTTGGGGCCCTGTTGCTTATGTCCTGTCCGACCGACGCGCGATCGCCGAGGACCACCCCCGCCCGGTGCGAGCCGGCCGCCCCGCCTGATTTCGAGTCCTTCTTCAAGGCGTCGCTGGACCTCATGGTCATCCGCGACGGTGACTTCCGGATCCTGAAGGTCAACCGAGCCTGGGAGACGGCGCTGGGCTGGCGCATGGACGAGCTCGAGGGCCAGCCGATGCTCTCGTTCATCCATCCCGACGACCTGGCCGCCAGCCAGCACCAGATGATCCGCGCCCTGGACGAGAAGATCGTCGACGGCTTCGTCAACCGCTACCGCTGCCGCGACGGCTCCTACCGGGTGTTCGAGTGGCGCGCCCACCAGCAGGGCGAGCTGGTCTATGGCGTGGCCCGCGACGTCACCGAGCGGATGGCGCTGGAGGCCGAGATGAGCGCCGCCCGCGTCGAGGCCGAGGCGGCCAACACCGCCAAGAGCGAGTTCCTGGCCAATATGAGCCACGAGATCCGCACGCCGCTGAACGGGGTGATCGGGGTCGCCGCCGCCCTCGCCCAGACCGACCTGTCGGTGCGCCAGCGCGAGATGGTCGAGCTGATCCTGACCTCCGGCCAGACGCTTGAGCGGGTGGTCTCGGACGTGCTCGACTTCTCCAAGATCGAGGCCGGGCGGCTGGAGTTCGACATCCAGCCCTTCAACCTGCGCCCCGAGATGGACGGGCTGCTCGACCTGTTCCGGGTGCGCGCCGAGGAGAAGGGGCTGGAGTTCGTCGCCGCCTATGGCCCCGGCGCCGCCGGCCGGTTCCTGGGAGACGTGGTGCGCATCAAGCAGGTGCTGGGTAACCTGCTGTCCAACGCCATCAAGTTCACCGCCCACGGCCGGATCCGCGCCCGCATCGAGGTGCGCGAGGCCGAGGACTCGCGGCCCGCCGAGCTGGTCCTGGAAGTCCAGGACAGCGGCATAGGCTTCGACGCGGAGTCGGCCCGCAGGCTGTTCCAGCGGTTCAGCCAGGCGGACGGCTCGATCACCCGCCGGTTCGGCGGCACGGGCCTGGGGCTCTCCATCTGCCAGGCCCTGGTGCAGCTGATGGGCGGCGAAATCCTGGCCGCCTCCGAACCGGGCCGCGGCAGCCAGTTCAACGTGATGATCCCCCTGGTGCGCCAGGCGGCCGAAGACATGGACGGCGATGCGGACGGCCCGAGGGTTGAGCTCGCGAGCCTGGTCCGGGGCCAGGGTGAGGCGGCCCGCGGTCCCCGCATCCTCCTGGCCGAGGATCATCTCATCAACCAGCGGGTGGTCGAGCTGATCCTGGGTCCGGTGGGGGCCGTGCTGGTCAAGGTCGAGAACGGCGAGGAGGCCGTGCGCGCCTTCCAGTCGGACCAATTCGACCTCGTCCTGATGGACATGCAGATGCCGGTGATGGACGGCCTGGCCGCCACCCGGGCGATCCGCGCGCACGAGGCCGGCAACGCCGGCCGCGCCCGCACGCCGGTGGTGATGCTGAGCGCCAACGCCATGCGCCAGCACAGCGACGACGCCATCGCCGCCGGCGCCGACCTTCACCTGGCCAAGCCGGTGACCGCCGCCGGGCTGCTGGCCGCGGTGGCCCGCGTCCTGGGCCCGGTTCCCGAGGACGACTTGGTCCAGGCCACAGCCTAGCGGCCTCCTCCGTCGTCGTCGCCGCCTCAGCCGCCCTGGCCATAGGTCACGAAGGAGACGGCGTTGCCGTCCGGATCGCGGACGTGGAAGACCGTCCCGCCCCAGCTCATCCGGGCGAGGGGCGCGGCGAATTCCACGCCTCTGGCCTGGAACTCCTCGTATAGCGCCTTCACGTCGGAGACTTCGATGGTGGCCAGGATCAGGGCTTCCTCTCGGGCCGCGAGCTCGGTGAAGTTCAGCTGGTGCACGAAGCGCAGATGCAGCACGGCGCCGCCCCGGAACACCTCGCCGTAGAAGGGCGGGGTCCCGTGCAAAAAGCCGATCTCGAACCCCAGCTTGTCCCGGAAGAAGCCGGCCGCGGCCGTGACGTCGCTGACGAACAGGATCGGGACGGCGGCCTTCACCGTGACATCGCTCATGGCGGCTCCCGTTCCGCGTCCCCGCGCCATTAGCCCCGGCCCCCCGGGGCGGCAAGCCGCTTGACGACGGCTCCGCGCGGGCGGACCCAAAGGGGCCGGACCACGCGGTCCGGCCCAGATCTCCCGGGGAAAGCCCATGACCTCACCGATGACCACAGAGCTGACCGTGCTGGGCTGGTCGTTCGTCCTGTTCCTGGTCCACATGATGGTCCAGGCCACGCCGGCGCTGAAGGACCAGGGCGCCGCCTTCAACGCCGGCCCTCGCGACAACCCGCCGCCGCTGGGGATCCTGGCCGGCCGCGCCCGGCGGACCTTCGAGAACTTCAAGGAGACCTATCCGATCTTCATCGCCCTGGCCCTGGGCCTGGCGGTCACCGGCCGCAGCGGCGGCATGGCGGCGACCGGCGCCTGGATCTGGCTGGGCGCGCGGATCGTCTACATCCCGCTCTATCTCGTGGGCGCGCCCTATCTGCGCAGCCTCGCCTTCGGCGTCTCGGCGGCAGGGCTGGTGATGATGGCGGTCCGCCTGTTCTAGGCCGCCAGTCGGGCCTCCGCCGCGAGCGGCTGCGCCGGATCGTCCGGGCGGACGCCGAGGGTCTCCTTCAGGCCAAGGGCGAGCAGGCCCGCCGCCAGCGAGCAGCCGGCCATGATCATGAAGGGCGCCTCGAGGCTGGTGCGGTCCGCCGCCCAGCCGGCGATCGCGGGCCCGCCGACGCTGCCGACCAGCTCGCCGACGCCGGGGATGAAGCCCGAGGCGGTGCCAAGCTGGCGCAGGGGAATGGTCTCGGAGGGAATGGCCACGAATAGCACCGCCGTCACGCCCTGGGCCAGGCCGCCCAGGACCATCAGCAGCGCCAGGCCCCACAGCGGGCCATGGAAGTAGAGCAATCCCAGGGGGCTGCAGAGGCCGATCAGGCTGAAGGCGACGACCGCGGGCTTGCGCCCGATGCGGTCCGACAGCGCCGCGACCACGAAGGACATCATCTGGGCCACGCCCTGGGCGCTCAGCAGCAGGCTGGCCTGGGTCGGGGGGATATGGCGGGTGTCGACCAGATAGAGCGTGGTGAAGGCGCTGCCGATCATCAAGGTCGCCAGTGTGAAGCAGGCCAGCAGCGTACAGAGCACGATGTTGCGGTGGGCGATGACGCCCAGGAAGCTGTCGCCGGCGGCGGCCGCACGGGCGTCGCGGGTCTTGTCCGGTCCGCCGGCCCCGCCCTCGCGAACGAACCGCGCGATCAGCACCGCCATGATCAATCCGGGGGCGGCGGCGATCCAGAACGCGGCCCGCCAGTTGAAGGCCTGGGCCAGGCCGATGATCACGATCGGTCCCAGCACCGCCGAGAACAGCGAGATTCCGCCGTTGATGATCAGGCCGGTGTTCAGGCCGATGCGGTGGCGCGAGGAGCTCTCGGCCATCAGGGTCAGCACCATCGGGGGCACCGGTCCCTCGGCCAGGCCCATGAACAGGCGCGCGCCGATCAGCACCGCGAACGAGGTCGCCAGCCCCGACACGAACGAGCAGCAGGAGAACACGATCACCGCTGCGATCAGCAGGGGCTTTCGCCGTCCCATCACGTCCGACAGCCGGCCCGCGCCGATGTTGGTCAGCGCCCAGGTGATCGCCAGCGCCGAGGAGGTGAGCCCGACCTGGGTGGCGCTGAGCCTGAGGTCGCGCACGATGAACGGCGCCAGGTAGTTCACCGCCAGGCGGTCCATGAACACGATGCCGAAGGTCACCGCCAGGATGGCGACCAGGGCGTTCTCGTAGGTGAACAGGCGAGGGGGACGTGCGTCGGTCATCGGGGCTCCTACCAGGTCCAGCCGGGCGGGTGGGGGGTGACGTCGCCGCCGAGGTCGATCATCACCTCGTCGAGGTAGCACCAGCCCCAGCCGTCGGGCTCGGAATAGGCCTCCATCACCGGATGGCCGGTGGCGTGGAAGTGGCCGGTGGCGTGGCGCCCCGGCGACTGGTCGCAGCACCCGACATGGCCGCACACCCGGCAGATGCGCAGGTGGATCCAGCGCTGGCCGGTTTTCAGGCACTCCTCGCAGCCGTCGGCCGATGGCGTGACCGCGGCGAACAGGCCGAGATGGGTGCAGCTCATGCGGCGGCTCCGGGCTGGAGGGCGGGTTCGGCGGCCGCGCGGGCGGCCAGCCAGGCGTGGATCTGGGCCACCACGGCGGCGCCCTCGCCGACGGCGGCGGCCACCCGCTTGGTGGATCCCGAGCGCACGTCGCCGATGGCGAAGACCCCGTCCAGGCTGGTCATCAGCGCCGGCGGGTCGGTTGCGTCCGGGCGGGCGGCGCGGCCGGTCAGGATGAAGCCCCTGGCGTCGATGGCGGCCTCGCAGCCGCTCAACCAGCCGGTGCAGGGATCGGCGCCGACGAACAGGAACAGATGGCGCATCTCGCGCCGGGTGGCCTCCGCCTCACCCTTGCCACGCCAGGCGACGGCGCAGAGCGCCCCGGTCTCGTCGACCTCCAGGTGGTCGATCTCGGTGCGGGTCAGAAGCTCGATGTTCGGCTGGGCCCCGATGCGGTCGATCAGATAGCGCGACATGGTGGCTTCCAGCCCCGGCCCGCGCACCAGCATCCAGACCCTGGCCGCCTTGCCCGACAGATAGACGGCGGCCTGGCCCGCCGAGTTGCCGCCGCCCACCAGCGCCACCTCCTGGCCGGCGCAGAGCGCCCCTTCCACGGGGGAGGCCCAATAGTGCACCCCGTCGCGCTCGGCCTCGTGCAGGCCGGGGAAGGGCGGGCGTCGGTATTCGGCGCCGCTGGCCACCACCACCGTGCGGGCCCTGAGCGTCACGCCGTCGTCCAGTTCCAGCGCGTAGCCGTCGGCCAGGCTGCAATCCAGCCGCCGCACCACCCCGGTGATGGCGACGTCGGCGCCGAACTTCTGGGCCTGGCTGAAGGCGCGTCCGGCCAGGGCCTGGCCGGTGATGCCGGTGGGAAAGCCCAGGTAGTTCTCGATCCGGGCCGAGGCGCCGGCCTGGCCGCCGAAGGCCCGGGCCTCCAGCACCACCACCGAGAGGCCCTCGGAGGCGGCGTAGACCGCCGTGGCCAGTCCCGCCGGACCCGCCCCCACCACGGCCACGTCATAGCGCCGGCCGGGGTCGAGCTGGGGCAGCAGGCCAACCTTCTCGGCCAGGGCGTGCTCGGAGGGATTGCGCAGGGTGGTCCCGTCGGGACAGAGCACGATCGGCAGCTCGTCCGGCCGCGGCCTGACGCAGGTCAGGAGGGCGTCGGCGTCGTGCTCGTGGGCCGGATCCAGCACCCGGTGGGGGATGGCGTTGCGGGCCAGGAAGGTCTGCAGCCGCACCAGGTCCGGATGGCCGGGCGGGCCGATCAGCACGGGACCGCCGGCGGCGGCCTCGATCAGCCCCACGCGGCGCAGGATCAGCGCGCGCATGATCCGCTCGCCGAGGTCGGCCTCGGCCACCAAGAGGGCGCGCAGGCCCTGGGGCGGGACGATCAGCGCCTCCACCGCCGTCCTGGCCCGGGCGTCGACGAACGAGGCGCGGCCGGACAGCTGGCCCACCTCGGCCAGGAAGTGGCGCGCGCCATAGGTGCGGATCGGCTCGTTGTGGCCGAGGCCGTCGCGCCGCGTCACCTCGATCCGGCCCGACAGCACCACGGCCATCCCGACCCCCACCTCGCCGGCGCGGATCAGATAGTCGCCCGCGTCGAAGCTCCGGACCTCGCCGAACCGGCGCAGCCGGCCGATCTCGGCCTCGGTGAAGGGGAAGTACATCTGGGCCCGCCGGGTGCGGACGACGGGTGGGGAATACTCGGCCATGGCGACGGCTCCCGAGCGACAGGGGACGGGAGCATCGGGCAGGGGCGGTGTCCAGGGGCAAGCCGCGACTCTTCTGCGCCGTCTGGAAAGCCCGCCTGGCCTGCGGCGGTGGCGGTCCTGGGCGAATTGGCCCAAGCTGCCCGGGCCAAGGCGCCGGCGAGCGTCGACAAGGGAGCTAGGAATGACGAAACACCACGGCATGGCCCTGATCGCGGCGATGGCAGGGGCCCTCGTCCTCGCGCAGAGCGCCGGGGGCGCCCGGGCCGCGCCGTCCGATCCGGCGTCGCTGCGCCCGTCGTTCCTGAAGTTCACGGTGTCGAACCTGCCGGCCATGCAGGCCTTCTACGAGAAGGCCTTCGGCATGCAGCAGCAGAAGCGGCTCGACAATCCCGGCAGCACCGAGGTCATCCTCACCAGCCCGGCGGTCGGGGCCGATCTGGCCCTGGTCTACTACAAGGACGGCCGCAAGCTCACCCTGGGCAACGCCAACGGGCCGATCGGCTTCTATCTCCAGGACGTCGACGGCGCCTACGCCCGGGCCATGGCCGCCGGCGCCACGTCACGCTCGGCGCCCAGGACGGGCGGCGATGCGAGGGTCGCCGTGGTGTCGGATCCCGAGGGCCACGACATCGAATTGCTCCATCTCGATTAGAAAGCCCCGGACGGCCGACAGGCCAGTTGGCCCGCCGAGCAGACCGCAGATCCGACCAGCAACGGCGGCCGCCCTTGCGAGCGGTTCGATGGTATTCGCTCTTTGAAATGCGCGGAAAAGAGGTATGGTCGACGTTGGACACTCATAGGGAGCGCCACATGCCCAGTTCGTCGTCCAATCCGCCCAAGGAATCGCACCTGATCGTCTCGGACCAGACCGAGCCGGCGATCAAGATGAAGCCGGGGAAGCGCTTCGAGGTGCACTCGGTCGTGGTCGTCGACGAGCAGCTCAAGGCCTCCAGCAAGGTGGCGGCGCGGCTCTGCGGCGGCACCAGTACCTGCTTGGCCCTGGTCGAGATCTGAGACCAGGCGAGGCGAGGCCGATGTCCTCGCTACGATCGTCCCGCTACAATTTCCCCGTCCAAGGGCGCGATGGGCGCCTGGCGATGTTCAATGCTGCTACGGGGGCGATCTTCCGTCTGGAGGGCCGCGACGCCGGAGCGCTGTCGACCTGTCTCGTCGATCCGGCTCAGCGGTTCTCGGCCGAGGATTTCGACGACGAATTGCTGGGCCGTCTGAGGCGCGGAGGGTTCGTCATCGCCGCCGATGTGGATGAGGTCGCGATCATCCGCGAGCGTTACTGGCGCGCACGGGGCGAGACGCCGGTGGTCTTGACCATCACGACCACCATGAACTGCAACCTCGGTTGCTACTACTGTTACGAAGAGCGGTCAGGGGCGCGGTTGGAGCTGGCCGACGTGGACGCTATCGTCGAGCTCGCCAGGCGCAATGTTGAGGCGAGCGGCAAGCATTCGTTGCACGTCGATTGGTACGGCGGCGAGCCACTTCTGAACCTGGGTCTATTGGAGGCGGCCTCGGCGGCATTGCAGACCTATTGCGCGGAGGCGGGCGTGAGCTATGTCGCCTCGATCATCAGCAATGGGACCGACTGGCCAGGCGACGTCGACGGTTTTGTCGCGCGGCACTGCATCCGCCAAGCGCAGATTTCGTTCGACGGACTGAGCACGAATCACAACAAGCGCCGCCGGTATCGGAAGGGATTTGGGCCCGGCGATTCCTTCGCCCGCGCGGTCGAGTTGGTCGACCGGCTCGTCCGGTGCGCGCGTGTGGACCTGCGGTTCAACATCGATCGCGGGAACCAGGGCGACCTCATTCCTTTCATCTCCTTCGCCCGGGCCCGAGGATGGTTCGAGGCGCCGTATGCCGCGGTGCTGCAGCCCGCCAGGCTCGCGTCCTATTCGGGCGCCTCCGCTTTCATGCGCGGGCACGAGCTGACGCTGGAGGAGTTCGACGCCCTGCGCGCCGCGGCGCGCGCCGAGATCGGCGACGGCGAACGTGTTGAGGAATCCGAGATTCCGGACGGTCTCCCCCTGCCGAAGACTTCAGTGTGCGCCGCGCTCGCGACCCATTCGGTTGTGGTGGGGGCGGAAGGACGGACCTACCGCTGCGGGCTGCAGGTCGGCGAAGTGGCGCGCGCGGTGGGGACGCTTTCGGCGGCCATATCTCCAGAAGGCGAGGCGCCGGATGCGGGCTGGTGGGAGTCGTTCGACCCCACCCTGGCGCCATCGTGTTCGCGCTGCTCCTTCCTGCCAGTATGCTGGGGCGGCTGTCCCAAGAAGCACCTGGAGGGGGATCAGCACGCGATCCAGGAGCAGGGACGATATTGGCGCAACAACCTGCCGCGTCTCATCGCGGCCGCCGCGGGAATCGAGGGCTTGTGCGATCCGGTGATCCCACCGGAGCTGCAGTTCCGGTGACTTTCACAAGAACGCCCAGCGCATGTCGCCCTGAAGACGGGACGAGAACTTCCGCGATCAGGCGCGCCTCTCGAGCCAGCGGCGCAGGCTCGCAGGTCTGACTCGCCTCAGCGCGCGAACAGCAGGTCCGACCAGCGCCAGTGGCCGGCGCCCAGCGCCAGCTTGGCCGAGCCGGGGGCGTCGTTCAGCGAGATCAGCACCAGGCCGCTCACCGGCTCGGCGCGGCAGGCTTGCGGGGCGAAGGCCACGTCCACGGCGATGGCCTGGCGGACGCTGGCGAGGCCCTTGCCCTCCTCGTCGCCGCTGCGGACCCAGTCGCCGTTCCAGACCATGATGGCGGCGCCGCGGCCGCCGGCGGCGCGATGGGCGTCGGCCACGGCCGCCTGGACCCGGGCGTCCCGGCGCAGGGCCTCCTGCAGCCGGCGGACCATGTCGCAGCGGCCGCCTCCGCCCGAGCCTGAACCGCCGGAGCCGGCGCCAGAGCCGGCGGTCGTCGCACCCGCGACGTCGGCGGCGCTGAGCTCGGTCGGCGCCTCGACCGGCCTGGCGGGAGGCGTTGGCAGCGACCGCGGCGCCGGCGCGCGGATCGCCAGGTGGACCGGGCGTGCCGCCGGCTTTGCGGGGGCGGCCTTGTGCGCCGGGGTCGCCGCGCGCTCGGGCGCCGGTTGTGGGGCCGGCTTCTCCGGGGCTGGGACCGGCGGCGCCGGCGGCGGGGGCCGAGGAACCAGGTCGACGATCACCGCCGAGGGCTCGAACACCTCCAGGGGCTTGGGCAGGGCCTGCAGCACGAGCACGCCCACCAGCACGTGGGCGGCGACGGCCACCCCCCACGCGAAGATCCGGCGTCCGGCGCGGCGGCGCGCCGCCCTGCCTTCACCGGGGCGCTGTTGGCGAATTCGCCGGCTCATCTGGACCCGCTCCGCAACCCAAATGATCGAAAATCATCCGTCCGCGTCAGGAACATGGCGTGCGAATCGTCGACCATCCGCCATATGGCTACAGTCTAGGTGACGTCTTGGCGCCGCATCGGCGCCATCACTTCGCCACCGAATGTTTCGACCTGTCACAGGGACCCAAGTCCCGAACGGGGACGGCGAGGGGAAGAGGAGCCCGATCTTGACCAGAACGACTCTCAAAGTGGGTGCTTTGGGCGCCGCAACGGTGCTGGCGGCCTTGGCCATGAGCGGATGCGCGACCAAGGGCTTCGTGCGCCAGCAGGTCGCCACCGAGGACGCGCGCGTCAGCCAGGTGAACGACGTCGCGACCGGCGCCCAGGGCGCCGCGGCCCAGGCCCAGGGGACGGCGAAGGATGCGCTGGACCGGGCCAACGCGGCCCACAAGCTGGCCGAGGGCAAGTTCCTCTACCAGGTGGTGCTGTCGGACGACTCGGTGAAGTTCCCCACCGACGTGCACGCCCTGTCTCCGGAAGCCCAGCAGCGGCTGAACGAGCTGGCCGACAAGCTGAAGATGGAGAACCAGAACGTCTATCTGGAGATCCAGGGCCACACCGACGCCCGCGGCAGCGCGGACTACAACGAGAAGCTGGGCGAGGAGCGCGCCGACGCCGTTCGCCGCTACCTGAACCAGCAGGGCGTCGCCCTGAACCGGATGTCGACCATCTCCTATGGCAAGGATTCCCCGGTGGCGCCCAACAACACCAGCCAGGGCCGGGCCCAGAACCGGCGCGTGGTGATCATCGTCCTGACCTGAGGCGAAAGGGGCGGCTTGGCCTCGCGCCGGCCGCCCCCTTCACTCCGGCGTCGGTCCCGCCGGGGGCAGCAGATAGCCATGGGCGGTCAGGCGCAGGTCGGGCGCCTGCTCGCAGGGGGCGCAATCGGGCTGGAAGTGCTCCGGCCGGCGGCCGCTGATCGGGTTCAGGTAGCTGAACCACATGGGCAGGATGCCCGGCCATGAGATCGGTTCGCCCGAGCCGCCCCTGAAGTGCTCCTCGCGCGCGCCCAGGATCGAGATCGGGATGTCGGGCGGGTATTTCCTGAGCACCGGATTGGGCGGCGGCGCCTTGCCGGCGGGCCGGTCCTTCATCCCCGACCAGCCCAGCTTCCAGCCGTTGGATTCGACGTAGGGCTCGTCCAGCGTCAGGTTCCAGATCCGCCAGATGCCGTCCTCCAGATAGACCTGGTTCTGGTACATCCCCTCCCAGATCCCCGCGCCCAGGAAGGCGCCGGCCTTGCTCTGGGCCATCGAGGTGCGCGGCTGGAACAGGCGGCTGCGCACGCTGGCCGAGCGCCCGTCCGGGGCCACCACGATCACCGGCTGGATCAGCCAGTGGAACGAAATGCCCGACCGCGGCTGGGTCGGGGGCAGGCCGTATTCGGCCTCCACCGCCTTGGTGATGCGCTCGCGCCCCAGATAGTAGCCGGCGAACGGCACCTCCTTGGCGCCGCGGCTGCCGAAGATCGCGCCCATCTGGGGCCACTGGAAGTCGTCGATGTACTCCCCGTAGGCGGTCGTGACGTTCTCGGCGCCGTCCCAGGCGGTGGCCATCGAGAGCTTGCGGCGCTGTTCGGCCAGCCAGGCCGGCGTGGCCGCCCGTGCGGCGGG